>NZ_CALIBH010000228.1 GCF_938045775.1 uncultured Campylobacter sp. | reverse complement strand
ACCGTCTCGGCAAGGCTCGGAGAATTAGCGGCGCTCAGCCCGCATGCCTCCATAAATTTAAGCGTGCGCGAAATTTCATCGCTGAGCTCGTTAAATTTAGCCTCCAGCTCGCTCTTTTTCAAAAAGCCCAAATTCCACTTATGCACCTCGTGCAGGTTCGCAAGACCGCCGCGAGAAAAGGCGCGCAGCAAATTCAGCGTCGAAGCGCTTTGATGATACGCCTCGATCATGCGCGCAGGATCCGGCTTTCGCGCCGCTTCGTTAAACTCAAATCCGTTGATTATGTCGCCGCGATAGCTAGGCAGACTTACGCCGCCAACCTCCTCGAAATCGCTACTGCGCGGCTTTGCGAACTGCCCTGCGATACGACCTACCTTAACGACGGGACATCCCGCTGCGAAGGTAAGAATGATCGCCATCTGAAGCATTACCTTAAACATATCACGGATATTATTCGCGCTAAAATCATTAAAGCTCTCCGCGCAATCGCCGCCTTGAAGCAAAAACGATTTGCCTTCGCTGGCGCGCGCAAGCTCGGCTTTTAGGTTGCGAACCTCGCCCGCAAAAATTAACGGCGGCAGCTTGTAAAGGCGCTCTTTAGCGGCCTGCACCGCACTTTCATCCTGATAAATCGGCTGCTGTAAAATTTTATAATCTTTCCATGACGTCCTACTCCAACTCATAGCCCCTCCTAGATTTCGTAAAATTTCGCGATTATACCGAAATAAGCTTTTATTAACCCAAAAAATCTTAAAATAGCGCCTTTAGGCAATTTGGAAGGAATTTTATGGAAGAAAACCGCACTAAAGGGCTAATGCTTGCATTTGCGACCTTTTTTATGTGGGGCGTTTTCCCGATATTTTTTAAGCTAATAAAAGACGTGGACGCGGTGCAAATTTTAGCGCATCGCGTCGTTTGGTCTTTCCTGCTGCTGCTCGTTTTTCTCTGCTTTACGCACCGCTTAAAAAACGTCGCGCGACTTCTTAGCGCTCCTAAAATCGCCCTTACGTTGCTTTGTACGGGACTACTTATCAGCACGAACTGGGGTATTTATATCTACGCGGTAAATTCTGATCAAATTTTAGCCACCAGCCTCGGATATTTTATAAATCCTCTATTTTCGGTGCTTTTGGGCGCTTTGTTTCTGCGCGAGCGACTAAGCGCGGCGGCCAAGCTTTCCCTGCTACTGGCCTTTGCGGCGATCGGCGTGCAAATTTACGCGCTGGGTAGGCTGCCGATAATCTCGCTCGTGCTACCGCTTAGCTTTGCATTTTACGGCCTCATACGCAAAAAAGTAAGCGTGCCTAGCTTTGAGGGGCTGTTTTGCGAGACGACGCTGATGCTGCTGCCCGCGCTTACGTTTCTGATCTACTGCGCGCTGAAAGGAAGCGCCGCTTTCGGCTTCAGCACAAGCGGCGCGCTGCTGTTTGCAAGCGGACTGATTACGATTTTGCCGCTGCTCACCTTCGCCGTAAGCACGCAGTATCTGCCGCTATCTACGATCGGCTTTATGCAATACATCAGCCCTAGCATGAGTATGCTAATCGCGGTGTTTATTTACGGCGAGGAGCTTGAGACTTATAAAATTTTGAGCTTTTCGCTAATTTGGTTCGGGCTCGCGGTCGTGGGCTTGGACGGCTTAAGGAGAAAAAATGGCTAATTTCGCTTTGATGTTCGCAGTCGCCCTTGCGGTGGGCGCGCTCGTGTATTTTCAGGTCCAAAAGGCTTCCGCGCGCGCAGATGCCGCAGACCCCGAGCTTAGCTCGCAAAGGTATATGAAATTTTGCGATATTTTGGAGGGCAAACTGCGAGCTCTAAAGCGGCTCGAACTGCGCAATGAAAGCGCTCGCGAGAGCTATCTAGGCGAACTTGAGGCTCTTAGCAAGGAGCTAGTTTATATCAAAACGATGCATCAAAGCAACCTAAATCCCGCCGTGTGGGAGGGCAAGCTATTTGAGTTTCTAAATAAAACGGACGCGCTTATCGAAAAATACGCCGCGGACGCAGAGCGCTCGCTGCAAGACTGGCGCAAGCAGCTGGAGATGGAATTTAAGAATTTATAATCAAAACTTTGAATTTAGTTCAATTCAAAGCTTATCGCTTTAATTAGCATAAGATATGAATCATATAATGTAAGAGAAACCCAAAAACATTATACACAATAAATTAAATATAAAAATTTAGTTATCATATAAAGAAAAGATATCCGTTTTATGTTATAAGAGCTTCATAAAAAGCATCCGTCCTTTTTATGAGACTTAAATTGCATAAATCATCCAAACGCCTCTTTGCAAGGCGCTTCTTCAAATGCGTAAATTTTATAATTTCTCCAATAGTCTTTTTAGATTGCAAAAACTGCAAAAGAAATATATTTTTTTGTAGTTTTTTATGATCTTTGATGCCTAATATTTCGCCTTGTTCCCAAATAGATAAGCTTGAAAATGCTGTGGCTTTACTGATCATTACAAGACTACAATCATCACTTGTTTTTGCTAATACGGATTTTTCAAATGATATCTCTAACTTATCTTGCAAAATTCCACTAGGCAAAATTGCATTTAAATTTATAAGCTTTAGCAGAATTTTAGTCAAATTTTTCGACTGTCTATCGTAAAAACTCTCACTACTTCCATCACTCATCAATACAAAGCCTTCTATTTGATCAATTTTTCCTTTTATAATTTTTGCATTTTGTAAAGCATCATCAGAGGTAGCAAAAACAGTAACATTTGCAAATTCACCATTTGTAGGCAATGAAGCTACTTTGATTTGTCTGTTTTTTACACAGCCGATAATCCCGTCACCTATATGAAATAGTATAAAATTTTTATCTTTTATCGCCACAAAAAGCAAGGTATGCGCCAGGTCTGAAATTTCACAATCGTGCTCGTTGCTTAGATCAATCATCCTAGATCTTACTTTTGAAAGAATTGCTGATTTTACAACATTTCCATCTTGCTGATTAAAATATCCATCAAAATTTTTGCTAAATTCTTCACAAATAAATTTTACGGATTTCTCAGCTCCAAAATGTGAGTATTTTGCAGAACCTGCCCCATCGCTCAATGCTATTATATTTAAATTATCACTTTGAAAATATGCTATTTTGTCTTGGCAGGGCATATTATGTTTTATATGCCCTCTGCCTTGCAATGCAACCCCGCAGATTTTATACATCAAAGCTCTCCCCAACCTTTTATTCCATCTACATCTAGTTTTACACTTTCACCGGGAGTTGATTGCGAAGTCCTAGAGACACTTTGACTAAGCCAAGCAAAAAATTCTTTGAATTTTAAGCCTTGCAATCTCAGCGGCGGTCTTTTAGGTGAAAATCTAGCCAATACGTTCATATCTGCGCTCTCTCCTATTCCTATAGGAAAAATAGTAAGCTTTTTATTATTAATAAGCTCGTAAGTTTTAGCAACTGGGGTCTCCAAAGCTGCCATACTATCAGGCATTCCGTCAGTCATTAAAATAAGCCAAGGCTGATAATAATCTACCCCTTTTGAGCGGTATTCACTCTTTCTTTTCTCTAAAATTTCTAAAGCTAAATTTACGGCTTCCCCCATAGGAGTACCGCCATTCGCACTTAGATTCGGTAAACTATCGTCGATTGAAAGTCCCGTAAAATCTCGCACGATTTGCACTCCACCGTTACCAAATGTGACTATGGCTATGTCTGCTGAATATAACGCCACCTCATCATCTTTTATGGCATCATAAAAAAGCTTTATGCCTTCATTGAGTTCATTTATTGGACTTCCCATCATTGATCCACTAGTATCTAGGCATAGGCATACCGGTACTCTCGGTGTAGGATTTGACGCCAAATCATCCAAACCCATAATATCTTTACTCATATTCTCTCCTTTTAAAAATTTTTAAATTTAGTTTTATCTACTTTTTTTGCTCTTGTAGGCCAAATTTCTAAGGACATCTCATCTTGCTTTTGCAACTCCCCTCTATTAAACATCTTTAGATAATTTTTAAAAATTTCCAACCATTCGCTAGATCTTAATCTTTTGTTTGGCTTTGAGCATTTTCCATTGCTACTAAATATATTATAGAATGCCTCTTTAACTATATATGGTAAATGGGACCACATATATTTCCATAGGCCGTCCGGGACTTCATCCGTTACATTCATGCCAAAACGATATGGAAAATGCATTTTTATAATATTACCGGCAGGATCAGTTCCACCCTGATGTGAATACGGAGTCTTACCCGTCATCATAATCATAAAGCAAAGCGTAGCAACTGCAAAATTTTCATTTTCCATAGTCCTTAAGAAATCTCCAAAATGCCGCCCTTGTATCTCCGGCGCAGTAAAATTTATAGTTCCTACGGGGCATGGAAATGGTCCTATCTGATAGCTATCGGTATCTACAAAATATACTTCCATAGGAGATATAAAGAGAATATTAGCTGGATTTATATCGCCTATTATGAGATTCTTTGAATGCAAATAGACTATTTTATGCAAGATAGTTACTAATAACTGGACTAGATCCTTTCTAGACCAACTAGCATATTCTTTCTCGAATAATGGTTTTAGAAATACACTTTTCTGAAGTTCTACCCCTCTAGCCTTAGGCATTAAATATCCTACAAATTCGCTATGCCCTGCACTATTGTATAATAAACTAACGGGATAACAAACTCCTTCACAATCAAAGGAAGTGCTTACCATTAGTTTTAATTTTGCAAATTTATGTTCGGTATTATTTCGCTTTTTATATATTTTTGCTACGCATTGCGTATCCGTAGTATATATCAGCCCTTCGCCACCAGCTGAAATTCTTTTTATAAGTTTTACTGCTTTGCCTTTGTCATCATAGACAAAATCATTTTCCTCTGGAATTTTGGTTATAGGATTTATTCTGTCGTCATTGCTAATCATTATATTGGTTTTCATAAAAGCCGGTTTTGAAAGTCTCAAAATTCTAGGATCTATTTTTGATATATCGTCCGGACGAAACTTACTCGTATCGCTACTTTTATTGATACGTCTTATTTCAACTCCTTGCGCTACGATGCTTTTATAAATGTCATAGTCTTGTGTTACCAATAAGATCTTATCGGTAGGCTTGAGGGAAAGAAAAAAATCATTAAAATAATTAAAGCGAGCTTTATCAATATCACATACCTCAAATTTGATCAAATTCTCATCTTGCATATTCTTTAAAAATTTTACTATTTTACTTGTTGTAGAAGCTATGTTTAAATCCGCATTATTTATGTTCAAATTCAATTCTTCCACCACCTTCGGCAATAATCTTAAGCAATTATTATACTTTTTTAAAAAGGGTTTAATTCTATCAAACCAGCGTTCAAATGCTTTATTTAAGAGACTGCCGGTATCTATATAAATTTTAAAATTTTGAGCCAATTTTTCAAATACTATTTCTCTTTTATTGTCATACATTATCTAACTCCTGAATTTCAAATTTCCTCTAATGGATTTCGGTCCATAAGAATAGAAATTATCTTTTATAATAATATCATTGCCTTGGCATAAGAGATTCGCCATTTCAAAGTCATATTCATATATATGTGCCGAAGCAATATAGCCGCCGATAAAACCAACTTTTACCAAGAGTCTATTTGCCAAGTCCGTTTGTAATTTTGCAATGGCAAGCAAATTTGCGTATTGTCTTCCGAATATATTTTGGCTTCTAAAAAAGAATTGCAAATTTAATCGTTCATCCCTTATTTTGGCATCAATAGTGGTCAAACATGGTAAATTATCGTCCATTATCCCTTCTTTCAAAAGACATATAGTGGCCGACTTTGTTTCTTTCTTTTTATCCAATCTCTCAACCAGCCACTCAAATTGATCAACCCCATTTTTGTTATAAATTAAATCGCCGTATGTAAAAGGTCTATTTTCCATAACTATACCTTTTGAAAATTTCTTTAGAGTATGCAATATAACTTCTTGATCTCCGAACTTAGAGATAATTTCATCACTGGTATTTGGACTAGATATTTTTATTTGTAATCCCAAAATTTCTTTAATTTTTACATCCTCATCATAAAAAATGCTACCCTTTTTTATAACAGTATCTATACATTTTAACCAGCACTCTCCCAAAGTATTGGCATCAATAGTATCACTCACAGCTATTGCCCCTTACAATGTAATCAATATCTCTTGAAAAACTATCAAAATACCTCATCCCACTAATTTTAAACCTATCATTTTCTATTCGTTTTAATATATGATGTGTACCATTTGATTGAAGTAGCACTTTATTTTCATCTATAAATTCACCTATTATAGCTGCATGAACTTTACACCTATGCGTCATATCCATAAATAAATCTAAGTTATTTTTAGAAACCGAGTATATAAATTGCCAATCTCCACTTGCTAAAGCAAACTGAAATTCGTCTACTCCCAATACCCTCGCCACATTTCTGCTTGCAGGCATTATAGGAATTTGATCTTTATATAAAATAGCTCCTAGACCGCTACTTTCACACAAAGAGTATATACTACTAGATAAACCGTCGCTATTATCTATACAAGCATTTGCAATTTTAGCTTTTGAAATTTTATGGGCTATTTTATGAGGCGGATTTTGATAAACTAAAGAATTTGTAAATATCCGTATTGATTCTTTAGACATATCTAGATGGTTTTTAAAAGCCAACATAGCACTAACCATGGTTCCAAAATATCCTGTAGCTATTATAAAATCACCTATCCCAGCATTACTTCTAGTAAGAATTTCATCTTTTTTACATTTTCCAATAGCCGTAACAACCATAGCAAATTTATCACTCTTCTTCGTATCTCCGCATGTTATAAATGCCCCATATTTTTTTGCCGCCATATCTGCTCCGCTCATTACCTCTTTAATAAAATTCAAATTAGTATCTGCGGGTAATAAAAGAGCAATACTCACACAAATAGGCGCGCCACCGGAAGCGAAAATATCACTTACGGCGTGAGATACACCAAAATCTCCAACACAATTACCATTATCTAATCCCATTGTATAAGCTAAATTTAAACCGCTTCTATCTGTATTGATAAGCAGCACTTCATCTTTACTAATATTTATATCTAAAAAAGCGCTGTCATGTCCGAAACCGCCCATTAGTTGGTCATCAGCATGAAGCATTTTTATAATTTCTGAAACTAGATGTTTTTCGCCTATTTCATATAACTTATAATTTTTCATATAATTTCTAAAATCCCAATATAATCAAAACTTCATTGATAATTTAATACCCCCTATTGTAGTTATAGAATTGTTGGTTTCTCATCTGCTGTTCTTGAAGCATTCTTTGATACTCCATCTGTTGTCTCTGTTGCTCTAGTTGTTGTTGCATTTGCTGTTGCTGTCGTTGCATCTCAGCTTGCATTCTAAGCTGGTCTGCTTGATTCCATAGTCTCTGACGATACATAGCTCTTTGCTGGTCATCTATTTGCTGTTGCATCTCTCTTTGCTGACAAGCATAGTCATTGCTATTGCAATAGGCTAATAGACTACTAGCTACTAGAGCCATTAAAATCAAACCTTTCATTTCTATCTCCTTTTATTACATTTAATACCTGCTTTTCTAAGCAGTCTAACTCCAGCTTTATTATCATTAAGCAACTCTTTATACCATACTTCTTTTACTATCCCAGATTGAATAATTGCACTAGCACAATTAACACAAGGAGCATAAGAGCAATAGAGAATAATCTCATCACTACCTCGATAGTTAATTAGGCAATTAACTTCTGCGTGTATTACTGTAGGTAGAGTTTTTTTATTCTCGTCTCTAGTAGGCATATTTAATGCACTATCATTAAATCCTACAGATACTAGTTTATTATTACTAACCGCTATACAAGCTACAGGTCTAGTATCTCTACTATATTCCTCAGCATTTTTAACTAATTGCCATATAAATGAACTAATATTCATCATAACTCCTTTGGGAAAGATTGCATAGCTTTACGATAAGGGTCAGTAACACTAGCTAGTAATCTATCAGCTGTAGATAACCAACCGATAGAAAAATAAATACCATCTATAGTTCCGCTAGTTATAGAAGCTGCTAAATGTGTTTCTATACGTACATCAAATAAATATTCTCGCCTATCTAGTTTATCGTCATATAAAGGATATGACAAGCAATACCCGAATAAGTGCTGTTCTATCTTAGAATACAATTCTTTAAGCAATAAAGCTTTAGAGACGCTATAAGCACTCTTAGTAAGCATATCTAAATCAATATAATCAGAATAATCTGGTGGATATAATTCAGGTAATCTAATAGTTCTATCAAGATTACAGATAACATCATAGACATAACCTTTAAATAACTTCATACGTCTAGGAGTCATCTTTGCTTGTATTTCATCTGGTATTTTACTTTCAATGGAGCTTCCATTTATACATACACTTAAAGTATCTTTTGATAGTTCTACCAAACAATCTGAAGTAACTAATAATAATCTATTATCGGTTCTAAACTTTAACATCTATATACTCCTAGTAACCATATTTTGCATTTTCTTTAATCTTTTCAGCTTGACTAATAACATAGTCTAACAGCTTAGTATCCTCTAGTCCTGACATATCATATATAGATTTATCTATACAGTAAACTAGCTTTAGACCTTTATAATCTACATCTCCTATGAATACTGTATTCTCTTTGTAATAGTCTACAGAGACATCTGTTATAACAGAGCAAAGGATAATATTATCCTTAAATATCTGCTTAAAACCTCCATATTTATAGCTATTAGCAAAGCAGCCATAAGAAATAAATAAATCTATACAAGCTTGTTTTAGAAGCTCTAAGAACTTTTCTGATAGTAACCCATTTATAACAGCAGTAGGATTCATAGCTATATAGTCTAAATCTAATATTCCCTTATCTGTAGAGTTTTTATAGATAAATTGCTGTTGAACATACTTATTAAGCATACTTTCAAATGGCTGATATACCTTATCTAGAGGTTTAGTAAATGCTAATTCTATTAGAGAATTGTCTAGTAAAGCAATACTTACAGCTACATCAGATGCTTTAACACTTCTTATACACTTATACTTGATATAAATATCATTAATTTTGACAAACTTACATTTCATTTCTACATTCCTTATAATTTGCTTTATACCAGTTAGCTACTGCTTCTGGTGATTTATCTTTAACCCATTTCTTTCTAGACTCATCCCATTTACCTACTCTAGAGTTAATTTCTTTAATAGTCTCAATCATACATTTAAACCAGTTAAATCCT
>NZ_CALIBH010000227.1 GCF_938045775.1 uncultured Campylobacter sp. | reverse complement strand
GCAGATCGGTAAAAATTTCGCTCCAATCAGGCGCAAAGCCCTCGTTATCGTCCTCATAATAGCTTACGAAAAGATAATCCAGCCCATCTTTCATATCCTGCGGTACGAATTTTCGCAGCCACTCGTGCATTTCTATCTTTTGTACTCCGCTCGGAGTATAATACGCCGTAAGCGCCGTCTTGGCGCCCTTTTTGTGGATGAGCTCGAAGGCCGCGATCATCTTGGCGGCAATGAAATTCGCATCATCCCCCAGCCAGCCCTCGCCGTTTATTTCGTTGCCGATTTCCCAGATCGCGACGTAGGGCGCGAGCGCGGCGAAGGCGTCTGAGAACCTCTTTTCATAGCTTTTCACGCTTTTGTACGAGCTCATCTCGTAGGAGTCCACGGGGCAGGCCATCACGTACGAGACCTCGCTAAGCCGCCTAAAAAGGGGCTCGTACTCGCGTGGGCTAATTTCTTTTGACATCACGACGCGCACGGTTGGCTTTACGGGTAGGGCTTGCAGGGCGCGCACGATGCTCTGTAGTTTCGCGCCAGAGGTGTCTTGCGCGTCCTCGTACCAGCCGTCGTCGATCGTAACGCCCCAGATGAAGTCGGATTTAGAATTTTGCTTTGAAATTTTATTTGGATTTTCGCCGTAAAGCGCACCGCAAAACAGCGCCCCGCAAAATAGCGCGAGAAATATGTGTTTGAAATAGACCACGGCTTGCTCCTTGATTTTAAATTTTAAAAATTTAGCTCTTTGCTGGTCTTTCCACAACCGATCAAGCAATCAAAATTTATCTTTTGCCTCTAAGATCATAAGAATAATACGAACGAGAAAAGCCCTCTATGCTGAACATAGCAAAAGCGTTAAGCGCAAGAGCCGCTAAGCTTAGTAGCACCGTAGCAGGCAGCGAAAAACGCGCCAAAAACGCATTTGCAATAGCTGCAAGTACAAGCGCGATAAAGCAATATGAAAATATCGCAACTCCGCTAGTATCGGCAAGCTCCTGATAAAATCTATAAAAAAACAGAAACGATGCGATGAATCCCAATGCAAGTAGTATTTGAGCGATGATGCCGCCCGCTAAAAATATAAATAACAATACGCCTATAAATATTGCCGCAAAGGCAATGGCTACGTTGCGCAAAAGGCTGCGGCTTACGGTAAGCTTAGAGATATTATAAATGCTAAAGATAAAAAGCACGAATGCCGCTGCGCTTAGTAGCACTCCCAATCCGCCGTAAATTCCTAATAGCAATAGCACCAGTTCGGCTATAGCTTTTAAGGCGCAGGCCGCGATGAAGGTGTATTTGATGAGTGCTACCTCTTTTTCTTGCGGGTTTGAGGGCTGCTGGCCTTGAGTGTGTAGATAGTCGTTTAAGTCCATGGTTGCTCCTTGAAATTTATGCAAAAGTATATCTAAAAAACGAATAGGTAAAGATAAATTTCAAAATTTAGCGGCTCGCCGGCGGATATGTTGTATAAAGCAGGCGCCGCAAAAAGGCGGGTAAATTTAATTAGATAAATTTTAAAATTTAGATCGGAATTTCGGCGCTGACGCGGCGGGTAAAATTTTAAGCGGGCTGTAAATTTAAAAAAGATGTGAGATAAAATTTTGCGTAGATCTGCAAATTTAAAATCCGCAAATCCGCGCAAACCGCTACAAGCGTGACTCGTAGCGACGTAGCGTGTAAAGACGTTTAAGCATCTTTTTGCGAGCTGAAATTTTTTGCTTTTTGCGGACTTCCGTCATCGGCTCAAAAAATCGTCTCGCGCGAACCTCAGTAACGACTAGGTTACGATCGGTCTGCTTCTTAAAGCGTCTGTAAGCTTCGTCAAATGATTCGTTCGGATATACCTTTACTCCAGGCACTTTCCTCACCGCCTTTCAAAAAAATGAATCGTGAGTTTAGCGAAAAATTCCTTAAATTTGCTTTTGAAGCGCTTTTTTATATTTCCACACGCTTTTGTTGTTGCGAGTATCTATCATCGAAAGCTCTAAAAGTAGGCTTTCGCTTGCTTGCGCGGTAGAATTTTTAGCTGCATAATTTAAATTTTTTGATTTTTTAGATCCTGCCTTACCGTCGTTTGCCACAGCGGGGCTTTGCGGTAAAATTTTACCTACCAAGATGTAATCTGGCGCGTAGATCGAGCCGCTTTCTACGGCGTGATAGCCACGGCTTACGCCATCGTTGCTAAATACGAGTTCATCTTTACTTGGGGCGTCTGTGACGACCGCTTTGCCTGAATGCAGCAGTGAAATTCTAATTTTTTTGCTTAAAAATTCCGCATCCACGCCGTGCGCGTTCGTCCCGTCCAGTGGCTCGATGCCGACGACGCTGAATCTACCGCCTTTCTTTCCGACTATGCGCTTTGAGAGCAGATCAGCGATACTTTCGCCCGCGATGCGCTCCAGATATGCGTTTGGATATCCTGCGTGATCGATGCCTCCGGCAAGTGCCGAATTATCCGTGCTTTTAGAGCCTTTAAGCGCAGCGCAGCCCGCTAAAAAGGCACACAGCAAGATCACGAAAAAACTTATTTTAAAATTTTTCATAGCATTTCCAAATTTTATAAAATAAACTCCGCGATTATAGCGAGATTTGGTTAAATTTCGTTTTTTCTGGATAAAATTATGTAATAAACATTCCGCTCATTTTTAATTTGAATTAAAGATTCCTTGATATACTTTCTGCCAATTTATTCAGAAAATTCTCGGGGTGCTTATGAAAAAAATCATTAAAAGAGACGGAAGTTTTCAAGAATTTCAATCCTACAAAATAAAAGATGCTATCAAAAAAGCCTACAAAAGCGCGGGTAGCGAGTTTGACGAAAAAGTCTTCGATAACGTAATGGGCGCGATCGTTTTCAAGGATAAACTAAGCGTCGAAGATATTCAGGATCTCATTGAGAAAAAGCTCTTCGAAGCGGGCGATTTCGACGTTCTAAAGAGCTTTATGATCTACCGCCACACGCATAAGATGCAGCGCGAGCATATTTTGGGGCTTGAGGAGGACACGACCTATATCAACTGCACCCAGACGGTCAATGAATATATCAGCAAGCAGGATTGGCGAATTTTAGCAAATTCCAATACCAGCTACTCAAACGCAGGCCTGATCAATAACACTGCCGGCAAGGTCATCGCAAACTACTGGCTAGATAAAATTTACTCTCGCGAGGAGGGCGCGGCACACCGAAACGGCGACTATCATATCCACGACCTGGACTGCCTTACGGCGTATTGCGCGGGTTGGAGCTTGCGCGTGCTTCTAAACGAGGGCTTTAACGGCGTACGCGGCAGAGTCGAGAGCAAGGCGCCGAAACATTTCCGCGAAGCGCTGTATCAGATGGCCAATTTTCTTGGAATTTTACAAAGCGAGTGGGCCGGCGCACAGGCGTTTAGCAGCTTTGACACCTATCTGGCGCCATACGTTTTCCGCGATAAATTAAGCGACGATGAGGTCAAAAAGGCGATCACGAGCTTCGTGTTCAACCTAAATGTTCCGGCGCGCTGGGGACAGAGCCCGTTTACTAACGTCACCATCGATATGACCTGCCCGGATGATCTAAAAACGCAGATCCCTACGCATAACAACGAGCATCTATTTAAAAATTTATGCGACGAGGAGCTTTTGGCTGAGGCTAAAAGGCGCGGTAAGGACTCGCTCGAGGCTTTGACTTACGGCGATTTCGAGCCCGAGATGAACCGCATCGTGATTGCGTTTTACGAGGTTTTAACGACGGGCGATAAGTGCGGTCAGCCCTTTACCTTCCCGATTCCTACGGTAAATTTGACGGAGGAGTTTGATTGGGATACGCCTGCGGCCGACGCGGTTTTTGAAAACACCGCCAAGGTAGGCTCCAGTTACTTTCAAAATTTCATCGGCTCGCAATATATCACGAACGAAAAGGGCGAGCGCGTACCCAATCCAAAGGCGTATAAACCTGGCGCCGTACGCTCGATGTGCTGCCGCTTGCAGCTTGATCTGCGCGAGCTTCTTAAGCGCGGCGGAGGACTTTTCGGAAGCGCGGAGATGACGGGAAGTATCGGCGTCGTAACGATAAATTTAGCCCGCCTAGGCTATCTATATAAAAATAACGAAGAGGCGCTGTATGCGAGGCTGGATGAGCTTTTAGAGCTTGCTAAATCGACGCTTGAGAAGAAGCGAAAATTTGTAACCGAGATGTTCGAGCGCGGCTTGTATCCATATACGAAGCGCTATCTGCCAGGCTTTAATAACCATTTTAGTACCATTGGCATTAACGGCGCAAACGAGATGATACGAAATTTCAGCGGTAACAAAGAAGATATTACGACGGAATTCGGACGTAAATTTGCCCTTAAAATGGTTGAGTATCTGCGCGAGAAGATCCGCTCGTTTCAGGAGCAAACCGGAAATTTATACAATCTCGAAGCCACGCCTGCCGAGGGAACTACGTATCGCTTCGCCAAAGAAGACAAGAAACGCTACGCAGATATCATCCAGGCGGGATTTGATAAAAATATATACTACACCAATTCGACGCAGCTTCCGGCAAATTTCGGAAGCGATCCGTTCGAAGCTCTGGCGATGCAGGACGAGCTGCAAAGCTCCTATACAGGCGGCACAGTGTTGCATCTGTATATGAAGGAGCGTATAAGCTCGGCTCAGGCGTGTAAGCAGCTCGTAAAAAGTGTAGTGCAAAACTACAAGCTTCCTTATATCACGATCACGCCGATTTTTAGCGTCTGCCATAAGCACGGCTACATCAGCGGCGAGCATGAATACTGCCCGAAATGCGATGAGGAGCTGCTTGCGGAATACAAGGCCAAGCAGAGCAAGGGCGCCTAAATAGCGATTTAAATTTTAATCTTAATGAAAGGATGGAGAATGGAATTTCCAAAAGAGTTAGAAGCAAAACGCACAAAATGCGTCGTTTACACGAGAGTAATGGGCTATTTACGCCCAGTAGAGAGCTTTAATATCGGAAAGAAGGGCGAACACAAAGAGCGCGTCTTTTTTGAAGAGAAAAAAGACAAAAAGCAGATCGCCTAGTCGCCGCTACCGGCCAAATGCAACAAACGCATACGAAGCCGCCGCAAGCCTTAAACCTGCGTAACGCGCAGATTTACGAGATCACGCCGTTTACGATGCTTGATTTTCCTGATCACATCGCCGCGATTGCGTGGTTTTGCGGCTGCAATATGCGCTGCAATTACTGCTACAACCCACAAATCGTTACTTCTCAGGGTAAAATTTCAAACGAAGAGTTTCTGCGCTTTTTGGATGCGCGCGCGGGCAAGCTTCAGGGCATCGTATTTAGCGGCGGCGAATGCACCTGTGCGAGCGATTTTATCCCGCTAGCGCACGAAGTTAAGCGGCGCGGCTTTTTGCTCAAGGTTGATACCAACGGCTCAAATCCGCAAAAGATCGAAGAGGCGCTAAACTTAGGGCTGATCGATTATATCGCACTTGATTTTAAGGCGCCGCGGCAGGATTTTGAGCTTATTACAAAGTCAAATTTATATGATAGATTTCTGCAAACTCTTAGGCTTTTGCTGCGGCTAAATTTTAAATTTGAGGTGCGTACGACCGTGCATGCCGATTTTTTAAACGAAGCAAAGATCGAGCAGATGGCGCAAATTCTATACAGCGAGGGCTACCGCGGCGTCTATTATCTGCAAAGCTTCCTATCTACAGGCGATAATTTCGGTAATTTAAACGCACCGCTTGCGAGCTTTGATCCGAGCAAAATCCGCACCGAGCTAAAGATCGAACTTCGAAATTTTGATTAAATTTACGCCTCTGCGCGCGTCTTGTCGCGATGAACGCGATGAAATTTTTCTAGCGCGCATTGTCCGGCATATATTGCGCCGCGATAAATTTCGCCTTACGGGAAGCTTTAAAATTTAGTGCACCTCTGCTTGCTATGTTTAAATTTCGCTCCGCTTGCGGCGTAAAATTCTATGTTTATCAAGGGCTTTAAATTTTATACCGCGTAAATTTAACTTCGCGCTAAATTTCACGCCGTGTAGCCATTGCCGCTTCAAAAGAAAAGGTAAATTTAGCTTGCTTTGGCTAAAATACGCCCTAAATTTTTAAAAAGGCAAAAAATGGATAGGAAAAAAATCTACAATCCCTTCTCCGACGAGACGCTTACCGATCGCAAGGTCTTCGGCGGCAATCCGCAGGGTATTTTAAATTTTACCAAGGCGAAATATCAATGGGCGCTGAAACTTTGGGATCTGATGGAGGCCAACACCTGGTTTCCTAAAGAGGTCGATACCACTGACGACGTACGCGATTATAACTTCAATCTTACAAGCGCCGAGAAGCGGATGTACGATCTCGTGTGGAGCCAGCTGATATCGATGGATAGCTTTCAGACCAACAATCTCGCCGATAATATCAACCCCTACATCACGGCTCCGGAGATCAACGCCGTGCTCGCGCGCCAAGCCTACGAGGAGGCCAACCACAGCAAATCCTATGCCGTCATGGTCGAGGCAATCTGCGAAAACACCGATCTGATTTACGAGATGGAGAAGCACGACGATATGCTCCGCAGGAAAAACGACTACATCTCAAGCGTCTATGAGGAGCTTGCGGGCGAGGTTAGCGACGATAAGCTGCTGCTAGCGATGGTGGCGAATCAAATTTTAGAGGGGATCTACTTCTACAGCGGTTTTACCTCGATCTATGCGCTTGCCCGCGCAGGCAAGATGCTAGGCAGCGCGCAGATGATCCGTTTCATACAGCGCGACGAGATCACGCATCTGCTGCTCTTTCAAAACATGATAAATTCCGTCCGCAAGGAGCGCGCCGATCTGTTTAACAAACGCAACGTGGATAAAATTTACGAGATGTTCGAAACGGCGGGAAACTTAGAGATCGATTGGGGCAAATATATCACGGATAATCAAATAATGGGCTTTACGGACGACATCATCGAAGAATACATCCACTACTTGGTCGATCAGCGCCTGCTCGCCATCGGGCTTGAGAAGCGATACGGTGCGAAACACCCGATAAAATGGGTCGATGATTTTTCTAAATTTAACGATCAAAAGAGCAACTTTTTCGAGAGCAAGGTCACGAACTACAGCAAAGGAAGCTTGAGTTTCGATGATTTTTAGCGGATTTTGCGGTTTGAAATTTTGCTCTGCCGCATCGCGGCACGGATACTTTGCAGATACTTGTCTGGTGCGGCACGGACGTGCGATGAGCGCAGAAAGCGTATTACCTGCAAAATTTTTAAAATTTAGCCGCGCTATGTATTTGAAAAACGCAGCTCATGCTCTTTTGGCGCGGAGTGGACTTTCGGGAATTTTTAAAAATTTTATCGGCTCCGAATTTAAACAGAGCAGAAACTTTCGTGGCTTTAAATTTAACGTCTGGTCGGACGGGAGTGCACTATGGTCTCGCTAGAGCGGCTACGCTGCGAAAAGATGGCGAACGACATCGCCGAGCAGGTGAGTTTAAATCCAGCGCTTTTTGAGGCGTTTTGTAGCGTCGCTAGAAGCGAGTTTGCCCCGCTTGGCGCGCACGCTTTCAGCCTTAACGCGCAACCCATTTTAGCCAGCCAGTGGATCAGCTCACCGCTGACGGTCGCACGTATGACGATGGCGCTAAGCGTGGATCCGAAGGTCGAGAAAATTTTAGAGATCGGCTGCGGCAGCGGCTATCAAGCGGCGATTTTAAGTAGGATGGTTCACCGCGTCTTTGCCGTCGAGCGCGTCGAGCGGCTGGTAGGCGAGGCGAAAAGGCACTTTGCAAATCTCGGGATTTCAAACATCAGCCTGCGCCACGACGACGGCAACGCCGGGTGGAAAAATTTCGCTCCTTTCGATAGGATATTGCTCTCCGCGTGCGCCGAGCGGATCGACGAGCGGCTGTTTGCGCAGCTGGCAATCGGCGGAATTTTGGTCGCTCCGATGAATAGAGGCGGCTCGCAAAAGATCGTTAGATTTAGTAAAATTTCGCCGAGCGAGATCAAAGAAGAGGAGCTTGGCGCCTGCGAATTCGTCCCACTGGTGCAGGGTCGTGGATAGATCTAGCGCGCAGTAAATTTTAAAATTCCCTACCGCCGCGGGCGCGTAAATTTAATAAAATTTTGCTTTCGCGCTTCGCCGCGAGATCAGAGTTTTATTAATTATTTATTTAAATTCAAGTACAATACACAATTTTTAATCTTTCAAGGATGAGTCATGCAAGATTTTAGCAAGGAAAAGATAGAGTCGCTGGTCGCCAGCTGGAAAAATCACAACAAAAACCAATTCTGGCTTAAAAAACAAACCGCGATTTCAAAGTATTTAGGCGAGATAAAGCGCTGCTTGGCGAGCTTTGATGAGACCGAGAACGAGTTTTTGCAAACTTTATATATAAATCTCAGCGACGGCAATTTTAGAAGCTGCAAAATTTTATCTTTGGGCGAGAAGTTCGCGCACGCCGAGTATTTCTTTATGGATCAGTTTTTTGATTCCAATATTAGCGCGTTTTATTATGATTTCGCTTTCAAAGACCGCATCGTCGGCAAAAAAGAGCTGTTTCCTAAAAATGCAGTAAAAAGCGTAGAGAGCGTGCTTAGCGGCGAGGATAAAAACATCGTCTCACTTTATGTTTTTATCGAAAATATCGTCAAAAATTTCAATAGCTATTCGCAGGAGCGCACCGCGCGCGATATTTTCAAACAAAAGCTAGTCAATTTTTACGACGAGTTTTACAGGCTTCTTACGGCGGTAGATAGCGCTTTGGCGATCGATTTTTTCGACGTGGCGCTACATAATCAGCCCTTCGTGCTGATGGAATTTTTAAAATCCGCGATAAATGCCGATAATTTCTATCTGATCGACAGCTACCTAAGCGACGACGGAATGCTAAATTTAGGGCTTGCCGAGGGCGGCGATTTCGCGCAAATTTCGCGCGAGAAGCTCTATCTGTTAGCTAGTATATTTGCGCAGTGCAACGATGAGTTTCCGACGCTCGTTTATCGCGATGAAACCGCGCAAATTTTATCCTTGCTCTACGACGAAAAGGTTGAAATTTTCGAAGACTTCTACGAGTTAAGTTCGCGATTTATCGCGGAATTTACCCCGTATCCGCAGGATGTCGTGGGTGCGGCTAGGATCGTGTATTCTTCGCTATTTTTCGAATACGTCAAAAACTACAAAAGCGAAGAGGTTGCGAAAAATACGATATTTTACGGCGCGATCGGCACCGGCAAAACTCGCAGATTGCGATCTTTGATCACCGAAAAGAAGCTTGCGGCAAAAAATTTCCGCTACGTTTGCCTGCACGAAGGATTCGAATACCGCGATTTTATAGACGGATTTTACGGCGAAAGCTTCATCGACGGTGAGTTTAAGGCGCTGTGCAAAGAGGCGCTAAACGATCCGAAGGGCGAGTATTATTTTCTGATCGACAATGCAGGTGCCGCGAGCTTGGATAAAATTTTTGGCGAGGCTGCGGTACTTTTGGATCGCCGCTACGACGAGAAAGACGAGCTTTCGCTGATCCGCACGAAAAATTCCCACGTAATCGACGGCTTTGAAGAGGGCGAAAAAGCGCGCGCAAGCGTCGTTTTAAAGGACGGCCGCTCATATTTTGCGGTGCCTAAAAATTTATACGTCCTATGCACTCTTAATGAGTACAAATACGTTTCGCCGTCGATTGCGAAGGCGTTTAGATGGATCAAATGCGAGTGCGATTACGGCGCGCTTGAGGATTATTTAAGAGATCGCGAGATCGTAAATGCAAGCGCGGTCGTTGCGGTTTGCAAGGCGCTGAATAAATTTATCGCCGATGAGGCAAAGAGCCTCGGCACGATCGGGCACGGCGTATTTATGGGGCTTGCGCGCTACCAAAATAACGCGCAGATCATGCAAGAGGGGCTAAACGGCTTTTTCGCCGAGGTGCTTGAGCCGATCTTTAGGTGCGCGGCAAGTGGCGAAGATACCGCTACGAGCCTTGGCGAGCGCATCGCTGAAGCTAAGAGCGTGTTTAAATTTTAGTCGCCGTTTGGCATAGATAGTTATATTTGCTATGAAATTTTAAAATTTCATAGCACCGCGTTTCATTTGTGCTCATGGATACGGCGCGCGAATTTGGGTTTAAATTTTGTTTTAATCCTGAAGTGTTTGCGACGTCGTGCTACTGCTTTATTTATCAAATGCCGTAGCAATGCCGATCTATTAAATTGATATAAATTTAGACTTGAAATTTTAGTTCTCGCTTGCCATGCTTATCGGAGCGCGGGCACGGAGTTGGATTGAAATTTTGAGCTTTAAATTTAGCCTCAGCCGCTAAATTTACATAAAATCTTTATTTTGAAATTCTGCAGTATCTCTACGCGGAATTTTGTTTGTCGGCGCAATAGCGGTTTTGATTAAATTTGATTGAATTGAAGCAAGCCTGTGGGGCTAAAACAGCGCGTGCTTTTAAATTTAGCCCAAAAGCCCTGCGCCTTTTACTCTCTGCGAGCGATCTGCCGCGTAGATCCTCTTCCCGCCTACTACTTTGCCGCCCTCGATTTTGCCGCCCTTTACGTCGTATTTCCAGATCGGCGCGGCCGCCTTGAAATCCTCCACAAACTCGTTTATTAGCGCCAGAGCGACTTTACGCTGCGGGCTTACGACGCCTGCTACGTAAGAGCTTTCGTGGATAGGCACATCCCCGTTTGCATGTGCAAAAAGCACAAATGCTCCCTGTGCCGCGGCCTTTTGCTGCCACGCTTCAAACCAAGTTTGCAAAATCGGCTCATAGATATCGAAGCTCAGCGCGCAGATGCCGCCCTCTTCGCGCACGATGCCTACGAAGGTAATGAACGCGCCGCAATTTGCGTACTTAAATTTAGCGTACCAGCGCGA
This sequence comes from uncultured Campylobacter sp., assembly GCF_938045775.1. GTDB lineage: Bacteria > Campylobacterota > Campylobacteria > Campylobacterales > Campylobacteraceae > Campylobacter_B. The sequence goes on along the minus strand of NZ_CALIBH010000227.1, from coordinate 4,387 downwards.
TAAAATCGCATCTACGTTCAGGCTGCCCTCATAAATTTCAGGCTCGATCCCACTTAAAATTTCCGGATTAAATTTAGCCTCGCTCATCGCCGCCTCCTAAGCTTAGCCGCCGCAAACGGGAGGCAGAAGGCTCACGCGATCGCCGGATTTGAGCTCGAAATTCGCATCATAAATCATCTTATCGTTTACCGCTACGGCGCAGTTTACGAGCCACTCCCGCAGACTTTCGTCCTTTTGCAGCTCGGCTTTTACCTCTTGCAAGGAGTTTGCGTTTAGGCGCAGGGGCTCGCGCCCGATCGGCCCTAAAAATTCTATCTCTACCATTTTTGTCCTTTTTTAAAGATTGGGCGATTTTAACCAAAAATTCATAAAATTTTATATAATTGCGTAAAAATTTAATGAGGAAAAACGATGAAAATCGATGAAATTTCGACCCCCGCCTACGTGTGCGAGGAGCAAAAACTGGTAAAAAATTTAGAAATTTTACGCGGCGTAGGCGAGCGAAGCGGCGCAAAAATTCTATGCGCACTAAAAGGCTTTGCGTTTAGCTTCGCGATGTCTTACGTTGACAGATACCTCTGGGGTGCCACTTGCAGCGGCCTGCACGAGGCGAAATTTGCCGCGGAATTTATCAAAAACGGCGAAATCCACACATACTCGCCCGCGTTCAAAGAGGACGATTTGGATGAAATTTTAAAAATTTCAAACCATGTCGTGTTCAATAGCGCCGCGCAGTGGCAAAAATACCGCGCAAAGGCGCTCGCTGCGGGTGCGTCGTGTGGACTACGGCTAAATCCGCAGACCTCCTTCGCGCCCAAAGACGCTTACAATCCGTGCGGCAGCTTTAGCAGGCTAGGGATGAGCCTTGAAGCGCTGCAGCGGGCGATCTTGCAAGACGACGAGTTTTTGCGCGGCATCTCGGGGCTACATTTTCATGCGCTGTGCGAAGAGAGCGCTCAGAGCTTAGAGCGGGTGCTCGAGGTTTTCGAGGCGAAATTCGGCAAGTATTTTAGAGCCCTAAAGTGGCTAAATTTCGGCGGCGGGCACCATATCACGCGCGCAGGTTACGACGTGGAGCTGCTGATAGATCTGATCAAAAAATTTCGCGAAAAATATGGAGTCGAAATTTATCTAGAGCCGGGCGAGGCGGTAGGCTGGGAGTGCGGATATTTGGTCGCTAGCGTGCTTGATATAGTAGAAAACGGCGCTAAAATCGCTATTTTAGACGCTTCCGCTGAAGCTCATATGCCCGATACCGTGCTGATGCCGTATCGTCCTGCGGTGCGCGGCGAGAGTAAGAGCGGTAAATTTAGCTATCGCTTCGGCGGAAATACCTGCCTCGCAGGCGATGTCGTAGGGCTTGAGAGCGGGCAGCCCGAGTATAAATTTGACGCGCCGCTAAATATCGGCGATCGGGTGATTTTCGAGGATCAGATCCATTATACGATCGTGAAAAATACGACCTTTAACGGCATCAAGCTGCCCGATCTCGTCTTAGCGGACGAGCGCGGAGAGGTTTTGGCAATCAAAAAATTCGGCTACGACGAGTACGCGAGGCGAAACTAGCGCGGCGCTTAATGCAAAAATGTAATTTTGCTTTGTAAGAAAATTTTTTGCAAAAAATGATATAATCGGCTCAAATTTTATATCTAAGGAAATCCATGAAAAGATTGTTTCTCGCGCTTTTCGCCTGTATTTATGCGCAGGCCGAGGAGAAAAAATACGCCGATATCGTGCAGGGGAATAGCGATGTTTGGGGCAATGCAAGGCTTGAAAACATCGATAGCTACGGCAACGGCTTCGGTCCGATTTTTCTGCAATTTCAAGGACATCTGCAAAGCTCGGGCTTTTTTGCTTGGTTGGCTCTTGGTGCGGTTTTAGGCGTAATCATAGCTTTTATTGGGCACTACGCGATCATAGGACCGAAGCACTTCGATCATCATGCGGGCAAGCCGATCTATGCGTTTAATAAATTTGAGCGACTATACCATCTTGTAGCGGCCGTCGCATGGGCGATCTTGGTTCCGACAGGCTTGATTATGATGTTTGGCGAAGAATTCGGCGGCGGCGCTTTCGTGAGATTTTGTAAAAACGCTCACGGACTGGCTACGATAGCGTTTGCAATCTCCGTCGTGCCGATGTTCTTGCTGTGGTTTTGGCGTATGCTACCGCGAGCTTACGATATCAAATGGATGATGATCGTGGGCGGCTATCTAAGCAAAAAGAAGCGCGCAATCCCTGCGGGTAAATTTAACGCCGGCCAAAAGGCGTGGTTTTGGGTCGCGACTTTAGGCGGTATAGTGATGATAGCGACGGGTGCGTCAATGTTTTTCCTAGACTACGATATCCCTGCGATGAGAAGTGCGCTAGGTATGAGTCAGATCGAAATTTTAAGAGCAAGCGCGATTATTCATAATTTTTTGGGCGCGGTCTGCGCGGTGTTTTTGCTCGTGCATATCTATATGGCGGTCTTTGCGATCAGCGGTGCCATCCACTCGATGATCGACGGACACAAGCCGGAGGAGGAAGTTTACGTACTTCACCACTACTGGTATCGCGAGCTGCTCGATAAAGGGCAGATCGCTAAATCGCAATTTGAAGCGAAGTACCCGCGCTTATAACTTGGGTAAATTTTATGCGGGCCTGCTTACGTGGGGCTCGCATTAGCTTTGAGGTTCAAAGAATTTTATTTTTTAAGGATTACATATGCAACTAGATTGTCGCAATTTAAATTGCCCGGAGCCGCTTTTACGCACTAAAAAAGCCCTCGGCGAGCTAAAAATCGGAGAGAATTTAGAAATTTTAGTAAACGACGTAGCGCCGCGCGAAAACATAAAACGCTTTTTGGCTAAAAACGGCTTTGAGGCGCAAATTTCACAAGAGGGCGCCGACACGCTTATAAAAACTGTAAAAACTGACGAGCTGAAAGATGAAAATATCGACGATATTTATTGTAACGTCGCGGCGCCAAAAAGAGGCAAGGTGATATTTCTAAACGAAGAGCAGTGCGGAAGCGGCCCGATCGGAAAGAGCTTGCTTGCTAAATTTTTAGGCGCGGCGCTAAGCTTAGACGAAAAACCCGTAAAGCTCATCTGCGTAAACAACGCCGTGCGCATAACCACCAACCGCGGCCACGAATGCTTTGAGGCGATTAAAAAGCTAAACGAAGCGGGAGCTGAAATTTTAAGCTGCGGAAGCTGTCTAGAGGGCTACAAACTGGTCGATAAGCTCGCGATCGGCGAGATTTCAAATGCATACGAAATCATGGACGTCCTATCAAAATACGAAGTAATCAAACTATGATCTACAGAGATTTTAACCTCACGAAATTTATTGCAGCCGCCGGTTGAGCCGCCAAGCTTGACCCGGCGGGTCTAACCGAAAATCTTGGAAATTTAATCGAGCCCAATGCAAGCCTGCTTTCGTCCACCTGCAGCAACGAAGATGCGAGCGTATTTCGTATAAGCGACGATCTTGCGCTAGTGCAAACGCTCGATTTCATCACCCCTTTGGTGGACGATCCGTTTATTTTCGGACAGATCGCGGCGGCAAACTCCCTAAGCGACGTATTTGCAATGGGCGGCGAAGTGATAAACGCCCTAAACATCGTGGGTTTTGACGATTGCCATTTCTCAAACGAAATTCTACGTGAAATTCTGCGCGGCGGCAAAGACAAGATCAAAGAGTGCGGAGGGGTTTTGGTGGGCGGTCACACCATCTCTACTCCTGAAATTTATTACGGACTTAGCGTCACGGGGCGGGTGAATCCGCGTAAATTTTGGAGCAATAATACAGCGCGCGAAGGCGACCTGCTGATCCTAACAAAACCCCTCGGTACGGGCATCATCGCTACGGCTATAAAGGCGAAATTTCTTAAATTTGAAGAATTTCGCGACGCGGTAGAGAGCATGATTTTGCTAAATTTTTATGCCGTGGGCGCGCTAGTAGGCTTAAAAATACACGCTGCAACCGACGTGACGGGCTTTGGGCTGCTTGGACACGCGCTTGAGATGATAAATGAGAAGGTAAGTTTTAAAATTTATCCTAGTAAAATTCCGCTTTTAAAAAGCGCCCTCAGATGCCTTGATGAAGGGCTAATCCCTGCCGGAAGCTATAAAAATTTGAAATTTATCGCACCTGGTGTCGATTCCGAACCGGACATAACGCTTTGCGACGCGCAAACCAGCGGCGGACTTCTGCTCGCCGTAGCGGAAAAGGACGCAGCGCGAGCGCTTGCGAATTTAAAAAACGCAGGTTACGCTAGTAGCGCTATCATTGGCGAAGTTATAGCACATGCCGAGCATAAAATTTATTTAGTTTAAAATCTTTCCCATTCAGCCCCCTTTAAGCATCACTCTTGTATAATCACAATTCTGTTTCGCACCGA
>NZ_CALIBH010000226.1 GCF_938045775.1 uncultured Campylobacter sp. | reverse complement strand
ATAGGCACGCTAGCGAAATTTTGATCTAAATTTGTCGTAGCTTAGCAGCAAAATTTTTACATAAAATTTAATGCGGCTTAGCGGCAAATTTAGTGTGGCACAGCGAGTTCGGTGCGAGATTAAAGCAAATCAGGTGCGATGCAGCACGGAATTTAACTCAAATTCCGCCCATCACAGCACGATACGGCTCGGCTTAGCTCAGATAGCGCGGTAGTTTAGTGCGGTTAAAATTAACGTTTTTTCCGAGGCGTTTAAGTTCATTCCATGCTGTTTTATCCAAGAGTATTTAAATTTCGCCGTTTAATTCAAAATTATAACTATCGTGAGCTTGGCTATAAAGGCTAATTTGCCCTTGCTCTACTTAAGAACGATTAAATTTCGAGCCGTTTTATTCAAAAACATTAAAATTTCATACTTACCGATGCTACTTCGATTTCCCCAATTACTTTACGTTTTACTCAAGAACGTTAAAATCTCATATTGCCGCATCACGGCGCCTGTCGCGCGAAATTTTATCTCGGCGGCGATATTTCTAGCGCGGATATGGTTCTCGGCGCGGCACGCAAGCAGATCCGACTGCTAAAGCCCAAATCCGCTTAAATTTAAAATTCCAAGCTTGTTTGGGTTAAATTTCAAACCTAGCGCCCGTTTAAGGCGCGTGCAGGGCGAGCATAAATACGCGCGCCGTCTAAACGGCGCATAGACGAGACGATCCGCCCCTCCTGTCGCGCCAGTAGACCTAGATAATTTCAAATGCGGCGGCAATCCTATTGCGATGCACCGCGACATGCTTTTGCAAATCTCGCGCTGAAATACTAATTTGCGACTTGTATTTCGACGGCATGCCGCGACACGTTTTTGCAAACGGCTCGTTTGTGGCGGAGTAGCAGGGGCGGCACGGATCAAATATACCGCGGTCGCGAATGAGCGAAATTACCCGCCTAAATTTTATCCGTTCGTTTCCCGCGAGCGCTTGCATGTACTCCGCATTTTATACGCGGCGCGATGCCGCATCCGTGACACAAAAAAATACATAGGCGCACAAATGAAGCGATCCGTGCGCGCGATAAAAAATACATAGGCGCGGCAAGCGTGCCGAGCGGCGCGGACGAAACGAGCGACGGG
>NZ_CALIBH010000225.1 GCF_938045775.1 uncultured Campylobacter sp. | reverse complement strand
TGCGAAACAGAATTGTGATTATACAAGAGTGATGCTTAAAGGGGGCTGAATAATTGGTAAAAAAATGAGGAGTTCTTAAACGAAGAAAAGATTCACAAAAAAGATAAAATTTTAAAGAAAAGACCGAATGAAAAAGCGAGGAAATTTAAAAGTAATCAAACCCAGTATAGCTTCTATATACAAAATTTTACTCTTAAAATTCCCTCATAATCTAAAATTTCTAAAATTCTAATACGCCATCAGCTTCGCGCCGAATGCTCCGCGCACTAAGCTTTCGCTTTTATTTGCCAGCTTATCCATCATCTTTTCATACGCAGAAGGCTCCTGCCAGATCGGATCTGCTACGCCGCTAGCCTTTACGAGCGCGCTCTTAGCGTCCTCTAAAGAACCCACCTCGTCGATGAGCCCAACACCTTTGGCACCGCTAGCTAAAAATACTCGCGCATTCGCCCACGTATCGCGCTTCCTAAGATCCAGCGAGCGCGCCTGCGCCACCTCGCGCGTGAATAGCTCATAGCTCTCATCCACTAAAGCTTGCAGACTCGCGCGCTCCGCGTCGCTCCATTTTCGCATCATCGTGCCCGCCTCTTTGAGCTCGCCCGCTTTGACGATCTGTTCTGAAAGTCCCAATTTAGCGGCAGCTTCGCTCACGTCTAAGCCCTGCATGATCACGCCGATAGAGCCGATGAAGCTGCCCGGATTTGCGTAAATTTTACTCGCCCACACGCCGCCTAGGTAGCTGCCGCTCGCCATCGTGCCCTTGGCATAAGCAACGACCGGCTTGCGCGAGTTTAGTGATTTGATAGCCAGCGAAATTTCCACGCTCGGGCTTAGCGCGCCGCCGGGGCTGTCGATCAGCAGAAGCACTCCCTTAATCGCCTCGTCGTTTTTCAGAGTTTCGATCTTTTCTAAAATTTCGCTATCATCTATTATCGCGCCGCTTAGCGAAAGATGAGCGAGATTCGCGCCCTTTTGTTGCGCGCTTTCACCGCCTGCAAAAATCAAAAACAAAATAAGCAGAAAAATCAGGGATTTAAAGTATTTGTTGATAAACCCCAGTACGGCGCCGATCGGCGCAAAGATGTTTTTTAGAAATTGCATTTCATTCCTTCGATAAAAAGTGATTTTGCATTTTTGCTCTGCAAAATGAGCTGTAGCACCAGCTGGCTCTGCTCGCACTCAATGCCTTCAAAAACGGCGATGTCGGCGAGCTTACCGGCTTTCAGCTCGCCCAAATTTAGCCCAAGTGCCGCAGCAGCGTTTCTCGTCGTGCCTAAAAGTAACGCCCGCGCCAGCTCTGCCAAACCCAGCTCGTCGTGCATCATTAAATTTGCACGCAGCTCGTCTAAAAAATTTAGACTGAAATTCGAGCTAAGCCCGTCGGTAGCGATGTTGCAATTAAGTCCGCTTGCGAGCAGCTTTTTAAAGCTTAGCCGCTTTTTGCTAAGCAGGCGGTTGGAGCGCGCGCAGTGCGTGATCGAGTGAAGCTTCGGATCAAAGATGCTAAAATCATCCACCCAAACGCAATGCGTAAAAAGCGTGCGAAGTCCGCTAAAATGCGCTACGAAGCTCTGCGGCGAGTAAAAAGGCGCGGGCGCAGGATTAAATTTAGAAAGCCAGGTTTTAAGCTTACCGCGACCCGCGCGCAGCCATTGCCGCTCATACGAGCTCTCCATAAAATGCGTGCTTATGACAAGCCCGTTTTCGCGGGCAAGCTTCGTCGCAAACTCCGTAATCTGCGGGTGCGTCGAATATGGCGAGTGTACCGACACGGCGGGGATGAAAAGCGAGCTCGCAAGCGCCTTTGAGCGCTCAAATCGCTCTTTAAATTTAGAAATATTCTCCGCCGCAGCGTCTTTGCTCGCGCCTAAAATTTCATTGAAAAACACGGTTCTAATGCCGCTTTTCGCGCAAGCTTCAGCCTCGCCGCCGAAGCTTGAAATTTCGCCGATCGTACCCACGCCGCTTCGCATCATCGCAATGATCTGCTCCGCGATTAGCCGTCCGCGCGCCGTGGCGTCCAGCTGCTGCCTTGAGGCGATGACGCTGCCTAGCCAGTCCAAAAAATCGCCGTAGCGCAGTGTGCCTTTGTTTGCGCTAAATTCCAAATGCACGTGCGGATTTATAAACGCAGGCATCGCTATGTCGCCGCTAAAGTCCAAAATTTCGGCTTGCGGATATTTGCGCGCCGCGCTTGCAAAGGCACAAACCTCGATTATCTTTTTATCAAAGACGATCGCGCCATCTTTTAAAATTTTAAAATTCTCATCGCAGACAAGAACCCACTTCGCCCTTAAAATTCTCATCGTTTTCCTTATCTAAAACAGCGCGTGATTTTAGCATAAAATTCTATTTCGCGCTAAATTTAGAGATAAAATTTTATTGTTTGGGTTTGAACGGACAAATCTGACGCCATAGTAAAAAATAAGCTCGCTTTGGTTATAATTTTTGCTTAAATTTCAAAACAAGGACGCAAAAATGAAAATTATGGTGATTCAAGGACCGAATATCAATATGCTCGGTATGCGCGAGCCCGCTATTTACGGGGTTATGAAGATGGAGGACATCCATAAACAGATGAAGGCGGTCGCCGATCAGAGCGGCAATGAGATCGAGTTTTTCCAGAGCAATTTCGAAGGCGAGATTGTCGATAAGATCCAAGAGTGCTTCGGCACCTGCGATGGCATCATCATCAATCCCGCCGCCTACACGCACACTTCGCTCGCTATCCGAGATGCACTCGCCGCAGTCAGCCTGCCCGTGATCGAGGTGCATATCTCAAACATCGCTCGCAGGGAGGAGATTAGACAAAAAAGTCTAATAGCACCCGTGACTGCGGGTCAGATTATCGGATTCGGTCCCGTGGGATACCATCTGGCGATGATCGGAATGATTCAAATTTTTGAGCAGATCAAAGCCGCCAGAGCCGAGCAGAAAGCCAAATAAGTTTGGGATTAAATTTGAAAAATTTTATCCTAAAGGACGAAAACGCCGTTTACCACGAGTGCGGATACAGCTGCGACAATGCGATATTTTTGAGTCTTTCGGGGCGCAAATTTTTCCTCACCGATGCGCGCTATAGCATCGAGGCGCGCGAGCTTTGCAAAGATACCGAGGTTATCGAGGTCGAGCGAAATTTGATAAAAGACGCACGGCTGTTTTTGCGAAAGGCTGGCGTAAAGGAGCTTAGCTACAACCCGTACGATTTTAGCGCGGGCGAGTGGGAGGCGCTGAGCAAGGGGCTTGGGATAAGATTTAAGGCGCGGGCGAATTTTGCGCAAATTTCGCGCATAGTAAAATCAGAAGACGAGATAAAAATTTTAAAACGCGCGGCGCAGCTGGGCGCGGAGAGATTTGACGAATTTGCCGCGTTCGTGCGCGCTAGCGGCGAAGGGATGAGCGAAGAGGAGCTGTTTTTTAATGCCGAGCTCATCTTTAAGAAAAAGGGCAAGCTCGCGCTTAGCTTTTCGCCTATCGTCGCGATCAACGAAAACGCCGCCAAGGCGCACGCTCTGCCGAGTAAAAAGCGGCTGCGGCAGGGCGATTTGCTCCTGCTTGACGCGGGGGTTAAATTTAATCGCTACTGCTCGGATAGGACGCGCACGGCGTGCTTTGACGAAAATTTTAACTTCGGCAAGGAGCAAAATTTTAAAAACGCCAAACGACAAGAAATTTACGAAATCGTAAAAGAGGCTCAGGCTCTTGCGATCGCGGCGGTTATGCCCGGTAAAAAGGCGAGCGAGATCGATGCGGCGGCTAGGGATTTTATCGCCGCTCAGTGCTACGGAAAAGCGTTTTTCCACAGCACTGGACACGGCGTGGGAGTCGATATCCACGAGCTTCCATTCATCTCAAAGCGCGGAGATACCGTGCTAAAAGAGGGCATGGTCTTTAGCGTGGAACCGGGGATTTACTTGCCGGGCGAGTTTGGCGTGCGCATCGAGGACGTCGTGGTCGTGCGCGAAAACGGGGCTGAAATTTTATGAGAGTAGCTCGGGTGAACATGCAACTTAAGAAAAACGGATTTTACGAGTGCGCGGACGCGCTGTGCGTCGTAAAAAGCGCCGTTTTCCCGATGAGGCGCCGCGAGCGAGGAAATTTTAAAAATTTATACCTGCTTGGGCTCGGCGGAAATTTAGGCGACGTCAGGCGGCGCTTCGAGCGATTTTACCGCGTTTTGCAAAGCGATACGCGCTTTTTCGTAGCGCAAAATTCTTTGATTTTAAAAAACAAGCCGTTCGGCTTTTTGCGGCAGGAAAATTTTTTAAACGCCGTAATGCTAGTGCAAAGCTCCCTAGCGCCGCTTGCGCTGCTTAAGATTATGCAGCGCGCGGAGCTACGATTTGGACGCAAACGAAGCTTTAAAAACGCGCCGCGCACGCTGGACGTGGATATTTTATACGCAAGTGCGAAGGTAAGGCCCGGTAGCAGGCTAGCTCTGCCGCATCCGGGAGTAAACGAGCGCATAAGCGTGATTTTGCCGCTTGGAACGATGAAATTTAAAAGAGGACTGATATGCAAAATAAAATCGTAAATTTTTTAAGCGCCAAGGGTGGGGTCGGCAAGAGCGTGATCGTGGCGAATTTCGGCGAAATTCTAAGCGAGATAGGCTACCGCACGGCGATCATCGAGGCTCCGAGCTTTAGCAATCAAGAGATCATCCTAAACGCGCTGCAAGGCAAAAAAATCTCGCTTCAAAGCGCGAGCGCGGTAAAAATTTCGCAAAATTTAACGCTCGTCTCGCCCGCGCTTGCTTCACAAAATCCCGTGTCTTCACAAAATTTTACAAATAGCGCGAATTCTGCGGCGCAAAATTCTATCAAAAACGCAAGCTCTAGCGCAGATAATTACGTCGTGCGAAATTCTACGGATAGCGCACAAAATCGAGAAGGCGACGAAAGTGGTGGCTCGCACAATTACGCGCAAAAGTTTACGAGCTCTGATAGCAAAAACAACTCAGAAAATTCCGCCGCTGCAAATTCAATGGCAAACGCTACAAAAAATTCTACGAATTGTGCAGCCAAAAAGCCGCAAAATTGCGAAGATAGATGGAATTTTACAGAATCAGAAAGTCTAGAGAATTTTAAAAGCGACGATTTCACCAAGCAAAATTCAATCCCTGACGGGAATTCTCAAAATTCCGCGAGTAAAGATGAAATGAAAAATTCCGCTCGCTCATCAAATCCCGAAAAAGCCGGAAATTCCGCGAGTGCAAAATCTCACGAAAGCTCCGCTCGCTTCGCAAGCGAGCTAAAAGAGGCGGGAATCTTCGATTTTATTTTGATCGATGCGGGGCTTGAGTATCTTGGAGATTTTTTGAGCATAGGCGACGAAAATATCGTGCTGTGCGCGAACGAACCCTGCTCGATAAGCAACACCTACGCGCTTTTAAAGACGCTTGGGGCGAGCAAAAAAGAAGTTTTGTTTTTGCTAAATTTCACCGCGAGCGAGGATGATGCCGTGATGATTTACGACAATCTAAAGTCGGTTGCACACCGCAATATAAGCGAACTGGGCTTTAAATTGCTAGGCTTTGTGCCGTTTTGCAAACAAGTAGCCGTCTGCTCACAAAATCGCGCGCTTTTTAACTCGCACTATCCGTTTTCGCCCGCTACCATCGCGCTTAGACAGAGCGTCTCGCGATTTTTAAGCAAACAAGGCTGCGAGCCTATCGATATGAGCCCTTACCGCGGCGTCGGCGGATTTTTACGAAAGCTTAGCAACCTAGTATGATTTACGATGAGATTTTAAATCACGCAAATTCTACTATTTTAAACGGAATTTTAAAAATTTAATGGTATTCTTAAAGTTAAAATTTTAAATAATATACACAAAAGATAGATTAATCATGCAGTTGAAAGAAATTTTAAAAGACATCAAAATTGCCCGCGACAATCTCAAAAACGTGGGTAAAAGCGCCACGATCTTCGGCTCGGCGCGCTTTAGCGAGGACAATCGCTACGTAAAAGACGCGCAAAAGCTCTGCGAAGGGCTTGCCGATTTAGGATACTCGATCATCACCGGAGGCGGTGGCGGCATTATGCAAGGCGCCAACCGAGGCGCATTTGCGAGAGCAAGAACGCACAGCGTGGGCTTTAACATCATGCTGCCGTTTGAACAAAAAAGCAACGGCTTTTTGACGCAGGGCGCGAAATTTTCGGCATTTGCGCCGCGCAAAGGCGCTCTCATCGAAAACAGCGAAATTTTCGTCATCTTTCCTGGCGGATTTGGGACGCTGGATGAATTTTTTGAAATTTTAGTGCTGGTGCAGACGGGCTTTAAACGCGCGCAGATCTATCTTTACGACGAGGAATTCTACGCGCCGCTAATGGAGTTTTTCCGCACTTCGCTGCTAAAATCTGGCGCGATAAACGAAAGCGATCTGCAAAATTTCAAACTCTGCGACAGCGTGGATGAAATTTTGGCGGATGTGCGACGTAAGGAGAACGAATGAAAATTTTAGTCGCGATGAGCGGCGGCGTGGATAGCTCGATGTGCGCGAAGCTGCTGCAGGACGCGGGGCACGAGGTGCAGGGCTGCTATATGAAGCTGCACGCAAAGCCCGGCTATCACGAGGCGAACATCGCCAAAGTCCGCAAAGTAGGCGAGTTTTTGGGTATAAAAATCCACATTTTGGATCTGCAGGAGGATTTTAATCGCGACGTTTACGAGCCCTTCGTGCAGGCCTATATAAGCGGTCTTACCCCAAATCCCTGCGCGCTGTGTAACCGCCGCATCAAGCTAGGCAAGCTCTTGGAATTTGCGCGCGAGCAGGGCTTTGAGCGCCTAGCTACTGGGCACTACGTCCGCATCGAGGATGGGCTTTTAAAAGCCGCGACAGATCTTAGCAAAGATCAGAGCTATTTTTTAGCAAACATCGATCCTGCCGCGCTTAAATTTATGCTCTTTCCGCTTGGAGGGATGTATAAAAAGGACGTCAAAGAGGCTGCGCGCGCTTATACGGAGCTTTCGCAGATCGCCTCTGCGAGCGAAAGCAGCGAGATCTGCTTTGTGGACACCACCTACATCGACGTTTTAAACCGTCATACGGGCACCAAAATGCCCGGTATCGTGCGCGACCGCGCGGGCAACGCCATCGGCACTCACGAGGGCTATATGCATTACACGATCGGCAAGCGCCGCGGTTTTACGGTGCACGGCGCGCATGAGCCACACTTCGTGCTAAGCATCGACTCGAGCAAAAACGAGATCGTCGTGGGCGGCAAGGACGAGCTGGCGACCTACGAGTTCGATACCGAAAATTTTAACGCCTTTTTAAGCAGGGATGAAATTTTAAATATGCCTGGTCTCGGCGTTAAGATCCGCTACCGCAGCGCCAAACTCCCCGTTAAAATTTCGCCGCGCGAAGGAGGCGGGGTGCATGCCGTGCTATCCGCGCCCGCAGCAGGCATCGCTCCGGCACAGCTCGCGGTTTTCTACGACGAGCGCGACCGCGTAGTGGCAAGCGGCTTTATAAAATAGCGCTTCACATCCTATGCTCGCTTTCGGCGCCGCCTGGACCTCATCTGCTCGCAAAACGGCGCGCGATACAGAGAATGGGGCGCCGCAAAATATAAAATTTATATAGCACTATCACGCCGCGACATAAAAAAACAAATGTTGCGCAAAACGTGAAAGGCGCGCGCACAAACGATGCGATGCGTGCGAATATGCCGTGATAGATTTACTAGCACAGCACAAACGAAATATGTAAAAAATTTAAAAATAACGCCACACAAATAGAACTCGCGGATAAAATTTCAAGTGATGTGATTTAAACGATAGGCGCCGCATCTGCAATATAAAACGACACACTTACGAGCGCGAAGCAGAGAATGTGCTCAATATAAATGGCGACGAGCGTCCGACTTAGAGGCAAAGGCGTTTGCAACGCAAAATTCTTTCGCCTAGCTCGGTTAAATCGCTCATAGAACTAAAATTTTGCAGCAAGATTTTAGAGCCTTGCTCGATCGCGTACTCAAATCGTTCATAAATTATTTCTACCATGCACGTGACGTATCGCCGCCACAGAGCTGCAGTTTGAGTCATCATAGATTAAATCTCTGTGTACCAAATTCGGTGACCTGTCGCTTGGCGCACATTATCCGCGCGGTTCGAGCCCGCATTTTAAAGCGCTTGGAATTTAGAATTTGCCGTATGGCCGTGCCGAAATTATCGTGCGCACGCCCCGTTTCGCACATCGCGCGCCACTTTCTTAGATAGAAAATTTAATGCCGCGCCCACACTCTATTTCTAGTACGGCTTCGCCACAATATGCAAATCTCATAGCTACGCGCACCAATTTAAACTCTGCTCGTCGCGATACATAAAATTATCGTCCGAGCCACACCGAGCTTATCACGTACAAAATATTCCGCGAGCTACCTAGGTGCGGTGAAATAAATTTTATACGACCGCCCTAAAGCGATTTTCGATGAAATTTTAAGCTTACGCCAAAGTTTGTACCGTAGCTTTAAATTTCATAAAGTTTATGCCGAATAAAAGCAAATTTTAAAGCTTAGCGACGCACTCTACATCCAAATCGCAGCTAAAATCAAAAACCGAAGAGACCCGATCTGCACGAAATCGTCGTCTGCGCCCAAATCGCGGCTAAAATTCCACTCGCGTCTTTACCTCAAAAAGCAGCTCGCCGTCCACCGCCTTAAGCCCGCCGCTCTTTATCATCTCGCGAATTTTACTCGTGCCAAGGCTGCTTTTTTGAAGCAAAATTTCAACCAAGTCTAGATCCCTGATCTCATAAATGCACCGATCTATCAGCTGCGAAGAGCCCAGATCGTCGAAGTAGAAAAATCGCCCGCCGTTTGAATAGACCCAGCCGTATAGCCCGCCGTGCACGCCGCCGACCCTGCGCCACTCGTGCGGCAGATCGAACGCGAAAAGCCCGCTTTTGCGAGCGACCAGCCTGCGAGTGCTGCGACCGCCGCCCCAAACATCCGCGCGCTCCAAAAAATATATCCGCTCGCCGCTTTGAAATACGCTGTCGCTAAGCGCTCGAATCTCGCCCGCAAAGGGGTTATCTGCCGCGCGCTTTTGCTTTCCGTCGTTCTCGTCGAAATAATAGATGCCGCCAGAGGAGGCAAAAAGTAGATGATTTGAGTGCGCAAGCTGCCTATTTAGCGGAGTATAGGGCGCGGCAGCTGGGTCAAATTTCAGATCGTTCGCAAAAACGTCTCCGCTTTTCGCATCCCACAAAAAATAGCTCAACCACTGCCTCAAAAGTTCGTAATGCCCGGCATCGTGCGCGTCAAGGCGTAGGTTTTTAAAATACACGTTCGTGCCGTCCGCGGCGTAAACGTCGCTAGCGCGCCCATCGCTTCCCTCTATCTGGCGCAGGCTCGCGGCATCGGCGCCCGGCAAAATCTCTCCTTTATAAAACGCGCGCGAGCCCTCCGCCGCGTAATACAAACCCGCGATTTGGCGCAGATTTGTAGCGTCCATTCGCTTAAATTTATAGAGGTAGCTTTGCGGCTTGGGCGCATCCCAAAAAATATGCGCCAAGGTTTCATAAGTAAGCTTAAGCGCCCCCAGCGCGTCGTTTGGCACCGCCTCGCCGTCGCAAAAGTAGCTAACTTGCCCGTCGCTTACGTAGCCAAACGCCACGGCCTTCGTGCGCGCGGGCTCCAACTCGCTCATCGCGATGTTTCCGCAATATACGGCGTTTTTATCCGCCGCGACATTGGAGCGGTAGCCGGAGCCGAAATCCAAAACCCGAAAGCTCGCCGCGTCCGCGC
>NZ_CALIBH010000224.1 GCF_938045775.1 uncultured Campylobacter sp. | reverse complement strand
GATAGCGAGCTAGAATTTGCGCTAAAGTCGGACATCTTGCTGATAAATTTAGAAAGCGAAGCCGAGATGCTGCGCCTCGAGCAAATCGCGCAAAAGCTAAATAAGCCCGCTCGCATCAGCATCCGCGTAAATCCAAACGTTGATGCCAAGACCCACCCCTACATCTCCACGGGGCTAAATGAGAACAAATTCGGCGTCAGTATCGAGACTGCGCGCAAGATGTATATCTACGCCAAAAAG
Source organism: uncultured Campylobacter sp. (assembly GCF_938045775.1). Taxonomy (GTDB): domain Bacteria; phylum Campylobacterota; class Campylobacteria; order Campylobacterales; family Campylobacteraceae; genus Campylobacter_B. The sequence goes on along the minus strand of NZ_CALIBH010000224.1, from coordinate 5,227 downwards.
AGCAAATTTTTAAATCCCGTCGGCATCCACTTTCACATCGGCAGCCAGCTTACGGACATCTCTCCGATCTGCGACGCGGCAAAGATCGTAAGCGATCTGCTGCGAGAGCTGCGAGCCCTTGAGATCGATATAAAATTTTTCGACGTGGGCGGCGGAATCGGCATCCGCTACGAGGATGAAAAACAGATCGTGCTCTACGACTACGCGCAAGGAATTTTAAAGAGCCTAAGCGGTCTAGATGTCACGATCGTGTGCGAGCCGGGGCGCTTCATCACGGGAGCTGCGGGGGTATTTCTTACCCGCGTGCTTTACGAAAAACAAAACTGCGGCAAGCGCTTCGTCATCGTTGACGGCGCGATGAACGATCTCATACGCCCGAGCCTCTACGGCGCGCACCACGCCATCGAGATCGTTAGCGCTTTGGAGAGTATAAATTTAGACGAAGCTGGCGCTAGCGAAGTAAATTTAGGCGGCAGGGGCTCGGATCAAATAAACGGCTCTTGCGCGGATGAAAAAATTTTGGGTGGCGTAAATTTGGCCGCAGCTAGCCTCTGCGACGTCGTGGGCCCGATATGCGAAAGCGGCGATTTTTTGGCCAAAGGCGTTAGCCTGCCTAGCCTAAAAAGCGGCGATCTGCTCGCGATCAAAAGCGCCGGCGCCTACGGCTTTTCGATGTCGAGCAACTACAACACCCGCTGTCGCGCCGCCGAGGTCGCGGTTTACGACGGACAGGACCGCCTGATTAGAAAGCGCGAGAGCTTTGATGATCTAATCGCGCTCGAAAAGGATCTCGTATGATCCGCGCGGCGAGCCGTCCAAAACAGGGCGCGATCTTAAATTTCAAATCCGAACGCGCAGCGGCTTTAAATTTTAACGCAGCAGCAAGCACGGTCTTAAATTTTAAACGCACCGTCGCTTTAAATTCCAAGCCAGGATGCGCCCCTGCTTTAAATTTCAAATCCGAACAAAATGTGCCTCTAAATTTAACGCCAGAACGAAGCCTTGTTTTAAATTTTAATCGCGGCTCTTTAAATTTTAGATCCCGCCGCGACGAATTTTATTGCGCATTCTTATCGCGCGGAAGTTGCGGCTCGGCAATCGCAAGCGATGAAATTCTAAGATCGCGCGGTAAGAATTTCAAAGCCTGCGGCAAGAGTGGCGGCGTGAAATTTTTAAAATCGAAATTTAGGGGCGAGCAAAAGGAGGGTTGTGATGCAAAACATCGATGATCTGCGCGTTTGTATCGACAGGCTGGATGATGAAATTTTGCGCCTTATCGACGAGCGCATGGGGTTCGTCAAAAAGATCGGCGAGCTGAAGCAGACCGCGGGCAGCGCGATCTACCGCCCGGAGCGCGAGCGCTCGATCATCAGTAGGCTGGACGGCGGAAAGGCGCGAAATTTAAGCAAAGAGGCGATCGAGGCGATATTTTTTGAAATTTTCTCGGTCTCACGAAATTTGGAAAAGCCGCAGATCGTCGCGTTTTTAGGGCCTTTCGGCACCTATTCGCACCAAGCCGCCAAGAGCCGCTTCGGCGCGGTAAGCTCCTATCTACCGCTTTCAAACATTGAGGCGGTCTTTAAGGAGCTTGATAGCGGCGAGGCCAAATACGGCGTCGTGCCGATCGAAAACAACACCGAAGGCGCGGTGGGAGCAACGCTTGATTGCTTGCGAAAATACGAGGGCGTCAAGATCGTCGCCGAAATTTATATGGATATCCACCACTGCTTTGCGAGCCACTGCGACGACGTAAGCACGGTGGATCAGATATTCTCGCATCCGCAAGGATACAATCAGTGCCTTAAATTTCTAGACGATCACGGCCTTAGCGGCGTTAAATTTACCGCGACCAAATCTACCGCGCTTGCTGCGCAGATGGCGGCTACCACGCCGCACTCCGCCGCGATCTGCTCCAAGATCGCCGCTGATCTTTACGGCGTGCCGATGATGTTTCAAAAGATCGAGGACAACTCCACCAACCGCACGCGCTTTTTCGTGCTGAGCGACTTTAAAAACCAAAAGAGCGACCGCAACAAAACGAGCATTCTAGCCAAAACCGACGACCGCCCGGGCGGGCTTGTGGACTTTTTACAGATGTTTCGCAACGAGGGTATAAATTTAACCAAATTAGAAAGCCGCCCTGTCAAGCTTAGGGATTTTAAATGCGTATTTTATGTCGATTTTGAGGGACATATCGACGACGAGCGGGTGGCGCGCGTGCTGCAAAACGCACAGAAAAACGGCCACGAAGTCACCTGGCTGGGAAGTTACATAAACGGAGGGGAGTGATGAAATTTAACGAATTTGTAGAAAATCTAAGCAATTACGAAGCGGGCAAACCGATCGAGCTTGTGGTGCGGGAGTTTGGTATCCGCAAGCAGGACGTGTTAAAGCTTGCCAGCAACGAAAACCCTTTAGGCACTAGCGAAGCGGTGCAGGATGCAATCGTGCAAAATGCCGCCTGTGCGCATCTTTACCCCGATGATTCGATGTATGAGCTAAAGGGCGCGCTCGCCTCGAAATTCGGCGTGGAGCCGCAAAATATCATCATCGGAGCAGGTAGCGACCAGATTATCGAGTTTGCGCTGCACGCCAAGCTCAATTCGCGCCGCGCGATACTGCAAGCGGGCGTTACCTTTGCGATGTACGGCATCTACGCAAGCCACTGCGAGGCTAAAGTTTACAAAACGAGCGCGCAGGAGCATGACCTAGCCGAACTTTTAAAAATTTATAACGCGCACAGGGATGAAATTTCGGTCATCTTTTTGTGCGTGCCGAACAACCCGCTTGGCGAGTGCTTGGATGCGGAGGCTGTGTATGAGTTCGCTCGAAGCGTGGATGAGGATACGCTTTTAGTGATCGATGCTGCGTACAACGAATTTGCGGCGTTTAAAGATGAACGCAAAAAGCTCGATCCGAAATTTTTAATTCAAAATTTTAAAAACGTACTCTATCTAGGCACCTTCTCGAAGGTCTACGGCCTGGGCGGTATGCGCGTAGGCTACGGTATCGCGCCGCGGCAAATCATAAGCGCGCTTTATAAGCTGCGACCGCCTTTTAATATCACGACGCTTAGCCTCGCAGCGGCGATTGCGGCGCTAAAAGACGAAGCTTTCGTGCAAAAGAGCCTGCAAAACAACGCCGCGCAGATGAGCCGCTTCGAGGATTTTGCGCGCGAGCGAAATTTAGAATTTATCCCTAGCTACGCAAATTTCATCACGTTCAAACTTAGCCCGCCGATAGATAGTAGCGAGCTTTGCGATAGACTTCTGCGCCGCGGCATCATCATTAGAAATTTAAAAAGCTACGGGCTAAACGCCGTGCGCATCACGATCGGCACACAGGGGCAAAACGATCGCGTCTTTGGCACGCTGGGAGAGATTTTGAGTGGATATTAAAAATAAAAGCCTAGAGGAGCTACGGGAGCTCTGCACGCAGATCAGAGCGCGCATAATCGAAGTCGTGAGCAAAAACGGCGGCCATCTAAGCTCAAATATGGGCGCGGTCGAGCTCATCGTGGCGATGCACTACGTATTTGACGCCGCGAGCGATCCGTTTATCTTCGACGTAAGCCACCAAAGCTACGCGCACAAGCTTCTAACGGACCGCTGGGAGGAGTTCGGCTCGCTTAGGCAGTTCGGCGGCATTAGCGGCTACACGAAGCCTAGCGAGAGCAAATTTGACTACTTCGTGGCGGGGCACGCCTCGACGTCGATCTCTTTAGCCGTGGGCGCGGCAAAAGCGATAAGCCTAAAGCGCGAAAATCGCGTGCCAGTCGTACTCATCGGCGACGGCTCGATGAGCGGCGGCATGACTTATGAGGCGATGAACGAGCTAGGCGATCTGCGCTTGCCCTGCATCATAATCCTAAACGATAACAAAATGAGCATCAGCAAGCCGATCGGCGCCTTTAGCAAATACCTAAGCCAAGCGATGGCGGGCGAGACATATCAAAAATTTAAATCCCACGTAAGAGAGCTGCTCTCTCACGCTCCGCAAAGCGCGACATATATGGCAAAGCGCTTTGAAAATTCCTTAAAGCTTATCATTCCGGGGATGTATTTTGAGGAGCTTGGGCTTGATTACATCGGTCCCGTGGACGGACACAATCTAGAGGATCTTATATCGGCGCTAAAGACGGCAAAAAGCGCGCGCAAACCCGTCGTCGTGCACGCTCAGACGATCAAAGGCAAAGGCTATGACAAGGCGGAGGGCTATTTGGAGAGCTGGCACGGCGTAGGGCCTTTCGATATTCAAAGCGGAGAATTTAAGAAAAAATCCGCCGCCAAAAGCGCCACGCAAATTTACGCCGAAGCGCTTTTAAGCTTAGCCGCCAAGCATGAAAACGTCGTGGGCGTAACCGCCGCGATGCCAAGCGGCACCGGCATGGATAAGCTGATCGAGAAATTTCCCCACCGCTTCTGGGACGTAGCGATCGCCGAGCCTCACGCGCTAAGTTCGATGGCCGCGATGGCGCGCGAGGGTTTTAAGCCGTACGTTACGATATATTCGACCTTTATGCAGCGCGCGTTCGATCAGATCGTCCATGACGCGGCGATTATGAACTTAAGCTTAGTCCTTGCGATGGATCGCGCGGGCATCGTGGGCGAGGACGGCGAGACGCATGAGGGGGTCTTTGACGTGAGCTTCTTAAACGCGATCCCAAACGTCAGTATGTGCGCGCCACGAGACGAGGCGAGCTTTAAACGGATCATCGAGTATTCCTACACGCACGAAGGGGTTTTAGCGATCCGCTATCCGCGCGGAAGCTTTATCTTGGGCTGCGACGAGACTGGCGCATCTGTAGTAGAGCTTGCAAAATCGGTGTTTCTAAAGCGCAGCGATAGCGCGCGAGTGGCGCTGATCGGCTACGGAAACGGCGCGGGCAGAGCGTATAAAACGGCTGAGGCGCTGGAGGGGCAGATAGAGGCGGATGTCGTAGATCTAGTCTTTGCAAAGCCTTTGGATGCCGAGTTTTTGCGAAGTTTAGCTCACAAAGATAAAATTTGGTATGTCTTTAGCGATAACGCCAAAAAGGGTGGCGTCGGTGAAATTTTAAGCGCATTTTTGCAAGAAAATGAAATTTCGGACGTAAAGATCGTGAGCTTCGAGTTTGCCGATATCTTTTTACCGCACGGCAAGACCGCCGACGTGGAGCGCAGCTTGGGCTTGGATATCCAAACTCTAACCGAGCGAATATTAAGTGATAAAAAGTATTAGTTAATAT
>NZ_CALIBH010000223.1 GCF_938045775.1 uncultured Campylobacter sp. | reverse complement strand
GCTGCTTGGAATTTTTGAAGTAGATACCAAGGTGTATAACAAGGATTTGGATATTTTAAATGGAGTGAAAAATTAGAATTTCGCACTAAATTCCGTCGTAAATTGTGAGTGAAATTTTAGCAATAAAAAATTTTATTGGCAAAATTCTAATTTAAGCTTAGTTTAAAATTTTACCTAAGCTCGGGCGAAATCTACTCTAAAAATTTTTATGCAAAAGCCAACAAAGAGGCAAAGTGCTGCAAAAGCTCAATCTCTCATTTATCGTTGCGAGCTATGAATTTTAAATTTCATTAGAAATTTTACGTGCAGTTTTGATAAATGCCTGCGCTAGATGGTTTAGACGTTTGCCTTTTTTGTAGGCAATTATCAGCGTATTATCGAGCTCACGCGCGCCTACATCAAAGAGCTTTATCCTGCTCGCCTTATCCTCTTTTATCATCTGCGGTATGCTAAAGCACGCTCCTGCGCCGCTTGCGACGATAGCATTGGCGATATCAAAGGTCTCCGTGCGGCACAGCACTTTCGGCGCAAATCCCGCAGCAGCAAAAAATGCATCTATCTGCTCGGCGCTTCTTAGGCTTTGATTAGGCAGGATGAATCTTTCCTCTTTTAAGCGCGAAATGTCAATTTTGGGAACAGATTCGTTTTTAAACTCAAGCGAGAGCAGATGGGTGGAGCTTAGAGCGACATAGGTTTTTTGCGTTAGAATTTTAACCCCGTCAAGCCCGCTCATATCGATGGGCAGTATCAGCATACCGACATCAAGATCACCTTGAAGTAGCATTTCACGAATGCTAAGCGCAGAAGAAAACTGCGTGATTTGTAGATCCGAATCCTTAAATTTCTTGCAAAACATCGGCAGTAGCGACGGCAGTAGATTATAGCCGTTTTGCGAAAAACCGATGCGAATTTTATCATTTTTTACGCCGCTTATTTCAGAGATATCGTTTTTTAGGTCGTTTATGGCATCAAAAATGACTTTGGCTTTACTAGCATAAATTTTTCCCGCGTGCGTAAGCGAAATGGGATTACTCGTGCGGTTAAAAAGCTGCGCTCCAAGCTCACGTTCCAGTGATAAAATGCTCTGTGATAGCGACGGCTGCGGGATTTTAAGTGCCTCGGCAGCCTTAGTAAAGCTACGGAATTCTGCTACTTTTAATACTAGCTCCATGCGATGCAAATTCATTTAGCCTCTCCAATTGATAATTTAATTCTTATGAAATGATACACTAAATAATATTTGACTTATGTTAAAAATGAAACTAAAATTACGCTTTTAGTTTAGAACTTTAAACTTAAGCTAAGAATTTCTCAAATGGAGAGGAAAATGAGCGAATCAAATTTCAACAGACGCGATTTCTTAAAATCCGCCTGTATCAGC
>NZ_CALIBH010000222.1 GCF_938045775.1 uncultured Campylobacter sp. | reverse complement strand
ATATGAGCAAGATGATAATCGAAAAAAATGGAGGGAGCATAAGCGCTGCAAATTCTGACGAAGGCGCGATATTTACGATTGCTTTTCGTTAAATTTGATCAAATCCGCGCAGAAGCGCTAAAAATTTGCGATAAATTTTTTGCCGCTTCTGTTTTGAAGAAGTTCAAATTCCACGCCGAAAACCTCGCTCAGTAGGGCTGTATCCAGATCTTTCGGCGCGCCTAGAAACGCTATCTCGCCGTCATGCAGCACCATTATTTTATCGCCGTAATGTAGAGCGTGATTGATGTCGTGGATATTTATGACGGTCGAAATTTTATAAAATTTCGTGTAGTCTCTTATTAAATTTAATATATCTTTTTGATGAAGCAGGTCTAAATTTGCGGTAGGCTCGTCCAAAAGCATGATTTTAGGCTTTTTTGCAAAAACCATAGCTATGAGCACCAGCCTCTGCTGGCCCCCGGAGAGCTCGCTAAAGCTTCTTTTTGCGAGATGCTCGATGCCCACGTGCTTTAGCACATGCTCTACCCTCTGCAGATCGCTGCGGCTTACTTTAAAATTTAGCTTCGAAATGCGACCCAAAAGCACCAGCTCAAATACGCTAAGTCCGCCCTCTTGCATAATATTTTGCGTCAGATAGCCGATCTCCTTGACGCTCGCACCGCACAGATCAATTTTAGCATCCGTCTTTAAGATGCCCGCTAAGCATTTCATCGTCGTGCTTTTGCCCGCGCCGTTTACGCCTAGGATCGTTAAAATTTCTCCTTCGTTTACGGCAAAGCTTATATTTTTTAAAATTTCTTTATTTTTGTATGAAAAGCTTAAGCCTTCAACCCTCATCCGCGCCCCTTATTTAGCACGATCGCTAGGAAAAACAGCGCCCCGATGAAGGAGGTGATTATGCCGATAGGAAAGATTACGCCGCTTATTAAATTTTTACTCAAAATCGATGAAAATGAAAGAAGCAGGGCTCCTATCAGGGCCGAAAACGGAAGGAAAAATCTCTGCTCCGCGCCTATTAAAATTCTAGATATGTGCGCTCCCAGTAGTCCAACAAAGCCGATCGTGCCCACGAAACAGACGCAAGTAGCGGTTAGGACCGAGGCTAAGATCAGCATTTTTATTTTAAAAGAGTGCACGCAAACGCCCATGCTCTGAGCTATTTCGTTGCCTAGTAAGACCGCGTTAAAGCTCCAAGCATTGTAAAGCGATATGAAAAATGCCGCCGCAAATACCGCGAACATGATCGATAAGCTCGCGTAATTCGCCTTTGAAAGCGAGCCGAAGGTCCAAAAAACAATACTTGAAACCTCTGCTTCATCCGCGACGTATATCACGAAGGCCTGCAGGCTCTGATAGATAAAAACCAAAATGATTCCTATTAAAATGATGCCCGAAGAGCCTAGATTTATGCGATTTGATAAGCGGTATATGAAAACGATGCTTAAAATAGCGAAGAAAAATGCAAAAAATCCTATGCTTAAAAAATTCCCCGCAAAAAATACTATGCCGACGGCGGCTCCAAAGCCCGCCGCAGAGCCCACTCCTAGGGTGTAGGGGCTAGCGAGCGGATTTGCTAGTAGGGTCTGCATGACGGCGCCGCTAAGTCCTAGGCTCGCTCCCGCTAAAACAGCCGCTATAGCCGCAGGCAGCCTCATATCAAAGACTATAACGCTTAGGTTTTTATCTGCGCTGCGCGAAAAGAAGGATTGTAAAATTTCAAAAAAACCGTAGTTTGCGGGCCCGTTTGCTATATCAAGTACGAATAAAACTAATAAAAGCCCCGTGCCGCAGCATATTAATAAAATTTTTCTAAAGACGAGGCTTTTATAAAATTCTGCGGACATTAAAAATCGATCATCCACGTTCCGCTAAATTCGACCGGATAAAATTTATCGAAAAATTCCTTCAGCTCCGCGGCAGGATCTATATCTGCAAAGAGCTCGGGATGTATTTTTTTCGCGAAAAACAAGATCCCCGCAAAATCGAAAATATGCCTGCTTAGATCGTGATAGATCGCGTAAATTTTATGATTTTTGACGGCGTTTATGTTTTGCCAGCCGCTTCTTTGGGCGTAATCATTAAAATTTGCCGCAGCCTCCTGCTTGCTCACGCCGTAGCCTAGCGGGATGTTCTTGCCGCCGTTTGGAAAATAATTCCCCGCAAATATGATAATATCTGGATTTTTATTGACTATAAATTCCGGATTGAGCGGCGAGGAGGCGCCTTTTATCAGCCCTTTTGCGATGTTTTCTCCGCCGGCGGCGCTGACGAAGGCTCCCCACATCTTATCGTCATACGATACGCCAAAGACGCTAGCGCCCGCCTTTTCGCTAAATTCTACGTAAACTTTGGGCTTGGTCGTATTTTTGGCTTTGGCGAGCCTTTGTTCTACGAGCTCGAATTTTGATTTATAAAATTTATTCACTTCGGCTATTCTGTCTTGCTTACCGAAAATTTCGCCTAAAATTTCCATGCTTTTCATGTGGTTTTGTAAATTTTCATCATGAAAATCTACGAACACCGCAGCAATGCCCGAGCTATCTAAATTTTTCAAATTTTGCTTAACTTTTTCGTAGTCGTTTTTTGCAAACAAAACCACATCGGGCTTTAGCGAGACGATGCGCTCGAACGACAGAGTGTTTTTGCCGACGTATCCGACATCGGGGATCTGATCTATGCTCGGAAATTTTTTCAAAAAAGCCTGCCATGTCGCTTCTCTGCGACCCTTCCAGTACCCTTTGGACCATCCGGCGATTTTAGAAACGCCCTCTTCGCCCGTGGTTACGAAGTACTCTTCAAAATAAAACGTCAAAACGACCTTTTCTACCCTGTCCTTTACCTCGACCTTCCTGTCTAGAACGTCGGTGAGCGTAGCGGCATTTGAAAAAACAAGCAGCAGCGATATAAATAAAATTTTCCTA
>NZ_CALIBH010000221.1 GCF_938045775.1 uncultured Campylobacter sp. | reverse complement strand
TGCTTACGCTCATCATCCGCCTAATCTTATTCCCGCTAAGCTACAAGGGAATGCTATCTATGAATAAGCTAAAAGATCTGGCGCCTAAGATGAAGGAGCTTCAGGAAAAATATAAGGACGATAAGCAAAAGCTGCAGATGCATATGATGGATCTGTATAAGAAAAACGGTGCCAATCCGATGGGCGGCTGCTTGCCAATACTGCTTCAGATACCGGTATTTTTCGCGATCTACCGCGTGCTACTTAATGCGATCGAGCTAAAGGGCGCGGAGTGGGCGCTGTGGATCCACGATCTGTCGCTTAAAGATCCATATTACATCCTGCCGATTACGATGGGAATTTTGATGTTTTTACAGCAAAAGATTACGCCGACTACATTTACCGATCCGATGCAAGAGAAGATGATGAAATTCTTGCCGCTCATTTTTACGGTATTTTTTGTGATGTTCCCTGCTGGTCTTACGCTATACTGGACGGTAAATAATTTCTGCTCCATTATCCAGCAATACGTCATTAATAAAGCCTTTGCTAGGCATAAACAAGCTCAAATAGCGGAGAAAAAATCATGATAATTGAAGCAGAAAATTTAAAAGACGCATATAATAAAGCAGCAGCTGAGCTGGGATGCTCGGTAACGCAGCTTAACGTGCGCGTGCTGCAGCATCCTAGCGGCGGATTTTTGGGCTTTTTTAAAAAAAATGCCATTATAGAAGCGGTTTTGGAGGGGGAAAAATTTAGCGAAAATCCGGAATTTAGCGCCTCTCAAAACAAAACCGGCAAAGCAGAGAAAAAGCAGGGCGACAAATCAGAGTCTCAAAGCCCGCGCACCACGCACTCTAAACATCGCAAAGAAAAGCAAAAGGGCGTTGTTACGGATGAAATTTTATCCGATATCAAAGAGAAGCTATCTGCACTTTTCAGATCAAGCGAGTTTAATATCGAAGTTAGCGATGTTAGCAAAATCGACGAAAATACCGTCTATATCAAGCTACAAGGTGAAGATAGCGCGCTGCTTATCGGTAAAGAAGGACACCGCTACAAGGCACTTTCGTATATGATTTACAACTGGATCAGCATCAGATATGATCTTGCCGTAGTTTTTGAAATCGCGGAATTTTTACAAAATCAAGAACGATTTATCGATTCTTATGTAAATGCGCTCGTGGAACGCTCCGGAAATGAGCGTATCGTCACGAAGGCTTTTGACGGCGCATTTATCAAAATTGTAGCCGATAAGCTAAAACAAGCATATCCGGATCGTTTCGTTGGTATCAAATCCACGCGTAGCGGCAAAATCGTCATCGTAGACGAAAAAAGCTAATCGTGAGCGAGACTATCGCCGCTATCGCTACGGCTCACGGCATCGGCGGAATTTGTATAGTTAGAATTTCAGGCGAGGAAGCGCTATCTATCGCTCTAAGCCTTTCACATCGCAGTTCTTTGCGCCCTCGCTATGCCACGCTTGTAAATCTTTTTGACGCGTTCGGCGAGGCGTTCGGCGAGGCGATTTTGATATATTTTAAAGCTCCGCATAGCTTTACCGGCGAGGATGTCGTAGAAGTGCAGACCCACGGCGGCTTTACGGCTTCGTCCTTGGCGTTAGATGCCGTGCTGGCTCTGGGCGCGCGCATAGCAAATCCGGGCGAGTTTAGTAAGCGAGCGTTTTTAAACGGCAAAATGGATCTTAGTAAAGCCGAAGCCATAAGCGATCTTATAAATTCGCGCTCGCAAAGTGCGGCTAAAATTTTAGCTAGAAACCTACGCGGTGAGCTAGCAGACTTCGTCGCAAATCTGCGCGCGGCTCTGGTTAAGACGCTAGCTTTTGTCGAGGTTTGCATCGACTACGCAGAGGACGATCTGCCTTCTGACGTGCTGCAAGACTCGCAAGAAATGCTTAGTCAAAATATCGCTTCGCTAGAAAAAATCACTCGCATCAGCCGCAGCCGAAGAGGGCTAATCGAGGGCTTTAAAGTAGCGATTGTGGGTAAGCCCAATGTCGGTAAATCAAGCATTTTAAATTCTATGCTGAGCTTTAGTCGCGCTATCGTGAGCGACGAAGCGGGCACTACGCGCGATCTCATCGAAGAAAGCCTGCAGATAGGCACTCATCTAATCCGTATAGTCGATACTGCAGGTATCAGACATAGCGGCTCAAAGCTCGAAAGTATCGGCATTTCATATTCGCTTCGCGCTGCAAGCGAGGCGGACGTGATTTTGGCAGTGTTTGATGCAAGTCGTGAATGGGACGCCGAGGACGCGCAGATCCTAAAAATACTGCGCGAAAAAAAAGACAAAAAAATCATCTACGTTTTAAATAAATGCGACTTGTCGTGTAAATTTCATCCTAGCGTGGAGGATCTTGACGAGGATTTAGAGGCTTTTTCTGCAAAAAATTTAGCATCCGAAAATCCCATATCAGAGAATTGCACAGCCGAAAATTTAAAGCAAAGTCATACCTGCGACGCTTCTTTAAATTCCTGCGCGCAGAATTTAAAAGCTAAAAATTTAAAGCGTGACTTAAGCGCGCAAAATTCTATTTCCGCAAATTCCGCGCCTACAAGCCAAATAGCCCTTGCGAATTCCATAAATCTGATGGAACAGAATTCCGCCGTAAAAGCGGGACTAGCGTCGCCAAATACCGAGCGCGCTACTGCAAGCTGTGCTGCGGAGGATTTTATGCAGGATGATTCCAAACAAAATTCTGCAAATTCCATCGCGCCTAATAGCTCTGCAATAAATTCCGCTAAGCAAAATACCCAAGCAAATTCCATTTTTACGCCACTTGAAATTTCTGTAAACGAGGGTGTGGATAAAATTTTAACCGCGCTGCAGAGCTACTTAAATTCTCAAAATTTCGATGGCCTTATGCTAAGCAACGAGCGGCAAATTCTATCTTGCGAGAGCGCGCTTGCAGCTCTTAAAAACGCGAGCGAGCGCCTGGCTTGCGGCGAGCTTGAGCTTTTTGCATTTGAGATAAATCGCGCGATTGAGGCGATTGCACGTATTTCGCGTCCATTTGAGCGAGATGAAATTTTAGACGAAATGTTTAGCAATTTTTGCCTCGGCAAATAGCGTTTTAGCTACTAATTAGCCAAAATTCAATATAATCTCGCATTTAAAACGAGGTCTTTATGAAGGAAAAAATCCAATATTTTTTGGCGCTGTGTCTGATAAAATTTGCAAAATTCGCGCCGAAAAGCTTCATATTCGCATTTTTCGATAAGCTCGCACTTTTTGCATCGTGGAAGCTTAGCAGGCGCGTTAAAGTCGCACAAGACAACCTTCGCGCCGCCTATCCGCAAAAAAGCGAAAGTGAGCTTCACTCTCTTTCGATCGAGAATTTTCGCAGTATCGCTAGGACGCTTACCGACACGCTTTTATTTTACAACGGCAGACTAAAATTTGATGATCTGATTTCAAATGGCGAGCAGGCGCTAGAGCGCGTCCGAAAGCTAAAAGGTGATAATCCGCACGGGATTTTGTTTTTTACTGCGCATTTTGGAAATTGGGAAATTCTAGCTAATTTTTTCGGCGCCAATGGCTTTCCTGTCTCGGTAGTTGGGCGTCGCAGCGATAATGAGTTGATCGAAGAGCGGCTCGTGGCGCCGTTTCGCGAGCGCTACGGCAATGACCTCATTTACAAGGACGATGCGATGCGCAGGCTCGTGCAGGCGCTAAAGCAGGGGCGCAACGTAGGCATTCTGCCCGATCAAAAGCCGGGCCCTAAAAATAGCCTGATTACGACCTTTTTTGGACGGCAGTGCTACACCACGAAGACTATCGCGTCGCTTTATTTGAAATTTCGTCCCGTGCTGATTCCTATCTTTGCGCGGCGCGGCGCGGATAATCGCTATGAGATCGTGATCAAGGATTTCCCGCCGCTACCTGAATGGCTAAATAAGGACGAAGCCGAGCTGTTTATCACGCAAAAGTGCAACGACATTTTCGAAGAGGTCGTGCGAACCGCGCCGCAGCAGTGGTTTTGGATACACAAACGATGGAAGATGGACTGATGGTGCGGCAAATTCTAAGAGTCGAGAGCAGACGGGACGCCATAAGAAATTTATCCGCGCCGCAGGGCTCGCGTCTTTTTGCAAAAGAGCAAAGCGTCGTAAATTTAGACAGCGCCGCGCGAGAAGGTAAAATTTTAAATCGCGAAAATTTTGTAATGATCGCCGCTGCGCGAGATTATAAAAATTCGAACTTTAAAAATTTCATATCGATTTGCGGCAGCCCCTCTTACATTTTGCGCCGCGAAAGCTTTAGAGGTAAAAATTTAAGAGCGGGCGCCTCTGGCTGGGCGTGGCGCGCAGGTCGTTGGCCGCTAAATTTTAATAGCGAAAGTTCCTGCTTAAATCCGTCCGCCGCTAAAAATCCGCGTCGCAAAGCACTCATCTTAAGCGACGGCCGCAAGGGGCACGAGAACCAAAGTATCGCATTTTGCGAGCTAAGAGGGCTTGAGTTTTGCCTTTGCAAGGTCGGCTATAAAAACAAATTTCTTAAGCTTTGCTCCTACGCGCTTGATTTTTTCGGGCTTTATTTTAAAATTTTTAAGTGCGATCTCGGAGGGGGCGACACGGCGGCGGACTGCAAAAACGGATCGAATTTAAATAGTTCCGCTCTAAACAGCCCCGCCGCGCCGGATAACGCAAATTTAGATACCGCGCCGAATGACACCAATTCAGACGCCGTATCATATAGCGCAAATTTAGACGACTCAGCAGATCGCAATTTAAATTTCGCAGATTTCGATCTGTTCGTGGGCGCGGGCTCTACGACCTATTACGCGCTGAAATTTTACGCGCGCCGATACGCAAAGCCGAGTATAGCACTAATGTATCCGAAAGGCTACCGCAAGGATTTTAGCGTCATCATCGCAGGCGCGCACGATCGCCCAAAGCCGCGCGCAAATCTTAAAATTTCGCCAGTCTCGCTTAGCTTTTCGCGCCCGCAGGGGCTGTATAAGCCGCATCGCAAATCCATCGGATTTATCATCGGCGGGCCGAATTCCTGCTTTGAGATGGGGGATGAAATTTTAAAGCAGATCGAGGGCGTGAGGGCGCAGTTTGCGGACTGCGAGTTTGCGCTAACGACCTCTCCGCGCACGCCGCAGGCTACCGAGAACGCGCTAGCTAAGCTTAGCTGGGATTACAGCGTGATTTACGGCCGCGAGCCCGTAAATCCGATCGGCGATTTTTTGGCGCAGTGCGAGTGGGTTTTTATCAGCGAGGACAGCGTCTCGATGATAAGCGAGGCCGTATCTAACGGGAGTGCGAGCGTGGCTATTTTGAGCCTAAAGCGCAAAGACGCTCATAATAAATTTGACGATTTTATAAGTGCTCTCGTTTCTTCGGGATATGCTAGGCGATACAGCGAGGGTGCGAAGCTGAAAAAGACTGCAAAGTACGATCTTGGGGCATTTGTGAGGGAGATAAAAATATGAGGGTCGTGCAAATTTTGCCAGAGCTTAACGAAGGCGGCGTCGAGCGCGGCGTAGTCGAGCTAAATAGGGAGTTTGCACGGCGCGGCATCGAAAATTTCGTTATCAGTAACGGCGGCAAATTGGCGCCAAAGATAGAAAAAGATGGCGGCGTACACGTGCAGCTCGACGTTTGCTCCAAAAATATCCTAAGCGTTGCGGCGCGCGTTTTAAAGCTACGTAAAATTTTAAGCGAGATCGCTCCCGACATCGTGCATGTCCGCTCCCGCGTGCCGGCGTGGCTGGTTAAATTTGCTCGCCCGCGTGCAAAGATCGTAAGCACCGTGCATGGGATAAATTCCGTAAATTTCTACAGCAAGATTATGACGGATGCGGACGCGATCATCTGCCCTAGCGGCTACGCGCGCGATCACGTAGTGCGAAGCTACGGCACGGATGCGGCCAAGATCACGATCATTCCGCGCGGCATCGATCTAGAAAAATTTAATCCCAAAAATTTAGACGAGCGCTTTATTGCGGAATTTAGACAGAATTTTAACCTCGCGCAGGATGATTTCATCGTCTCAAGCATTGGGCGCATCACGCAGATTAAGGATTACAAAACCCTGATCCGCGCCGCGGCTTTAGCAAGCGAACAAAAGCTTAAAATTTTGATCGTAGGCGGCGTGGGAACGGGTCGCGACGAGTATTTTTCCGAGCTAAAATCGCTCGTAGAGGGGCTTGGCCTCTGCGAGCGCGTAATTTTTATGGGCTCGCAGAGCAAGGTAGCCGAGATTTACTCGCTCTCGTCGGTCATGGTAAGTGCTTCAAGCAAGCCCGAGAGCTTCGGGCGCTCGATGGCTGAGGCGATCGCGCTGAATTGCCCGGTGATAGCGACCCGTCACGGCGGCGCGCTGGATATCGTAAGAGAGGGCGAAAACGGCTACTTTTTTGACGTAGGCGACGCGCAGGCGCTGGCGGGGCTGTTTGCTCCCGCGCGCAAGCTGAAATTTGACGGCTACGGCTACGTTTCGCAAAACTTCAGCCTAGAGCAGATGGTAGAAAAAACGATAAAGGTTTATGAGAGTTTAATATGAAAAAATTTTTTTACGAAAACGGCGCGCCTAGCGGCTGGAGAATCACATTTTTAACGCTGCTGCTTCTTTGGTGCGCGTCACTGTTTTTTAAAAACGCGGTCTATCAGATCTCCTTTGCGGCGCTAAATTTACTCTTTTTGGCGCATCTATTGTATTTTAAAAACTACGAAATTCTAAGCGAAATTTTGAAAAAAACGCGATTTATCGCGATCTGCTTCGTCTGTTTAGTGGCGACGCTAGCGATCTCAAACCTCCTAAACGAGGCGGTTATCTCAAAAAAAGCATGGCAGAGCACTATATTTTTCGTCCTTCGATACGGCGCTATATTTTTGGTGCTTTGCTATTTTTACAAGCTTAAATTTTTTGATCAAAACGCCGTTTTTGCCTTTTTGTTCGTGGGGCTTGGAATTTTATCGGCGAGCGTGATCTATCAGTTTGTAAGTAGTTCCGATGCGATCGTCTTTTCAAACAATTCCACTCGCGGAGGTCTTAGCGGAGCGCTTTCGAACCGCAATATCTTAGGGCTTTTTATGGGCTTTGGGCTCTGCCTTAGCGCGGTGGCGATACGGCGGCCTTTATCGCTTAAATTTGCGGCTCTATTTTTGTTTGCATTTTTTATGATCTTTTCATTTTCCAGAGCGGCGTGGGTCGGCGCGTTCTGCGCGCTCGCGTTTTACGGCGCGCTAAATTTAAAGAGCCTAAACAAAAAATACCTACTTTTCACGGTGGGTTTCATCGCACTTTTTGCCGTTTTGCTTGCGCTTTCGCCGTCGTTTGAGCAAAGGCTAGCCGCGCTATTTAGCGGCGATTCTTCAGGCAGGACCGTGATTTGGAGCTATATTTTAGAAATGGCGCAAGAAAAGCCTATCTTAGGCTACGGGCTGGGCTCATATATAAATTTGCCGGGCTCCCCGGTCCTTGAGCATCCTGAATACAACGCACCGCACAATATATTTTTAGAAATTTTACTTTATAGCGGCGCGCTCGGCCTCATATTTTACGGCGCGATCCTATTTAGCATTTTTAAGGAGTGCATTCAAAGTAGGCAGTTTGGGGTTCTTACGCTTCTAATCTATCTTTTGATAGATTGCCAGTTCGATCACGGCGCGTATCTGTCGAAAGAGGCGCTAAGTCTGGCTACGATTTTGAGCTTTTTGGCTTATCGCGTAAGGATCGAGCGATGATCTACGCGGCGGTTTTGGCTTTTGCGGCGCTTTTTGCGTGGTTTTGCCTGCGCTTTGCGTGGTGGGCGAAGGACCAACCTTACGAGTATCCGCGCGTGCTGATGTATCATATGATCCGCGAGCATCTGCCAAAGCGCGCCTCTAAATTTAACCGCCTGCGCGTGATCCCCGCCGCGTTTGAAAAACAGCTTGCGTGGCTGAAGCGAAACGGCTTTACGAGCTACACTCTAAGTGAGCTTGCGAGTTTGGATAGCAAGCCTGTAAAGGCGGTTTGCATTACCTTCGACGACGGGTATCGCGATAATCTTACGGGCGCCCTGCCTCTTTTGCAAAAATACGGCTTTAAGGCGACGATTTTCATCGTGAACCGGCGCTTTGACGGGAATTGGGCGACCGATAAGGATCTGAAAAAGCCAAGCGACGAGCTAAATCGCGAGGAGATGTTAAGCGACGAGGAGGTTCGCGAGCTTTTGCAAAGCGGGCTCATCGAGATCGGCTCGCATACGCTCGATCACGCAAACTTGCCTAGCTTGGACGCGGCAGAGCAGCTGCGCCAGATGAGCGAATCAAAGCGCGAAATAGAGGCGAAATTTGAGATTTCTTGCAGCGCCTTTGCCTATCCGTTCGGCTTTTACGACGAGATTAGCGTGCGCTGCGCGCGCGAGGCGGGCTTTAGCTGCGCCGTTACGACGCAAAACGACGTGTTGCGCCCACACTACTCAAATTTTGAAATTCCGCGTATCATGGTTAGCGGCAGACAGGGGCTTTTGAGCTTTATTTTGAAGATGAAGAAGGGCAGAAACAGATGAGTGTATTATAGCTGTGTCTATTTAAAGTTAGGTTTGGAGGCGCGATATAATTAGTGCCAAATATGTTAAAATTTAAAATTTTAGAATTATAAAAATTGGAGAACGGATGAGCTTATTAAATTTAGGAAATTTTTTAGATAGTATGGGTAAGAATTCTATGCAAAAACGAATATTTATATTTTTAATTTCTGTTTGGATCGTTTCAATCCCGTTTAAAAATGCTGTTTATCAAATTTCAGTTTCGCTTGTAATTTTATACTTTTTAATCTATATAGCGATGTATAGAAATTTCGCACCGTTGCGAATAAATTTGCAGAAGTGCGTGTTTCCTACTGTTGGTTTTGTTTTAATGATAATTTCTATGGTGATTTCAAATTTATTAAATCCTGAATTTCTAGCAGATAAATCATGGCATGTTACGGCGATGTTTGTCGTGCGATATACACTTGTGTTTATAATTTTAGCCTACTTTTATTCGCTTGGCTTTTTTAGTAAAAAAGAGATCATCTTGGCAGTTTTTGCATCATTTTTATTGTTAAGTTTTACTGCCATTTTTCAAATTTGTACAAATCCATCTGGAATGTTTAATCCAAGAGTAGGTCTTACCGGTAGCTTGGGTCATCATAACGCTTTAGGACTGAGTATGGGGCTTGCAGTGAGTTCTGCCATAGCGTTATTTTCATGTTGTAAAAAAATTAGCCTCGTTTTGGTTTTATATTTTGCATTTTTTATGATTTTCTCATTTTCTCGTTCAGCATGGGTAGCTAGTTTTGTTGCCGGAGTTTGTTTTATCATATTAAATTTTAAAAATTTTACTATATCGGATAAAAAAATTTTATTCCTTTTCATGCTTGTATTAATTGCTTTATTGGCAGTACTTTTTATTGAGTTTGATAGTTTTAAAGAGAGATTTGACACTCTTTTGGCTGGAGACTCCAGTAATAGGTATTTAATCTGGGATTATTCCTGGCATAGAATTTTAGAACATCCTATATTTGGTTGGGGCATAGATAGTTTTAGAAATTTGCCGGGTAGTGTCGTTCATATATCTGAGGATATGAATTCTACTCACAATATGATACTTGAAATTCTTATTTATACTGGTATAGTCGGTTTTATAGTTTCTTTATTTACGATTGTCTGCATATTTACTAGACTTTTGAAAAACGTAGCTCTTTTAGTATTGGGGATTCATTTTCTAGTGGTGACACAGTTTGATTTCAGTGTTTATGCGACAAAAGAGTTGCTGAGTTATATTACGATTTTAGTGTTTTTAGCCTATGCGGATGATTTCAAGAGCGTCAAATTCAAAGAAAAATCTCAATTTAGTAAAGATGCTATTGGTAGCATGTGAAAGTAGTTTGTAATGAAAATCGCCTATCTTTGCTGCTCCAGATTTTACGGCGGCGTCGAAAAGATCGTGATCGACTCGCTAAATGAGCTTTGCAAAAGCGAGCAGACGGCGCTAATCGTGCCCGATAGATGCGAGTTTTTGCAGCGTCTGGATGCTCGCGTGCAAATTTATGAGTACAAAAGCCGCGACAAGCGCTACAATCCGTTTTTGTTCGTTGAAATTTATCGGTTTTTACGCTCGGGCGGATTTGAAATTTTACATTCGCATGGCGCCAAAGCCGCACAGATCGGCTTCGTGGTAGAAAAATTTTTAAATCTTAAGCTTGTCGCGACCAAACACAACGACCGAAAAGCGCCCGTTTTTGATCGCGTGCAAAACGTCATCGCAGCCTCGCGCAAGGTCGCGACCACGATAAATCACGCCGCAAAGGTGATATATTTCGGTATAGAGCCGCGGCTGGAGTTTGCAAATCGTGAAATTTACATGCGCTGTAAGGACGCGGAGGGCGCTGCAGACGAAGCGCCCAAGGAAACAAAGGACGCGTCCGGCGACTCGGCTGGCACTGCGAATACGTCGCAAAATACGGCTGACGCTGCATTCGCGTCGCAAGATATGCCTGGCGGGGCGGGCGTATCGCAAGATAGGGCTTTTGATGCGGACGCATCGCAAAATAAAACTGGCAGCGTATTCGTATCGCAAAAAGGCGCAAACGCGGCGGCGGAAAATTTTAAATTTAGCATCGTCGCGGTCGGCAGGCTCGATAAGATCAAGGGCTTTGATCTTTTGATCCACGCCGCAAGCGAGCTGAAATTTGATTTCGAGTTTAAAATTTACGGTCAGGGCGGCGAGAGGCAAAATTTGCAAAATTTAATCGATTCGCTAAATTTGCAGGACCGCGTGCGGCTATGCGGTTTTTGCGACGACGTCGCGGCGGCTCTGAGCGCGTCGCACCTGCACGTCATCAGCTCGCGCAAGGAGGGCTTTCCGGTGATTTTGATCGAAGGTATTTTTTATTCGCCCGTGCTGATATCTACCCGCGTGGGCGGAATTTCGGAAATTTTAAGCGAAGAGTTTTTGTATGAACCGGCGAATCTAGGCGCTAAAATCGATGAAATTTACCGCACTTACGGCAAATACGCACGGGCTTTTGCGCAAAAACACGCCAAGTTCAAGCAAACTTTGACGCTGCAAAATTATATTAGCTCGCTTAAAAATTATTACGAGGAGCTGTTATGCGAAGCCTAAAGATCGTGCATTGCGGCATTTTCAACGAATACGACGACGGCAGTTTTTTCTACGGCATGGAGCGCAAGATCAGCCACGGGCTCGTTCGCGGCGGGCACTTCGTCTATGATTTTAGCTACCGCGATTGGGAGCGGAGCCTGCGTTTTTGCGGGCTGAAAAACAGCGGCTTAAAAAAGATGAACGCCAAGCTCGTGCACATCTGCGAAAACATCGGCGCCGATCTGCTTCTAATCGGCAAGGGCGAAAAAATTAGTCTTAGCGCGCTGCAGGCGATAAAATCGGCACTTCCTAAGATTAAAATCGCGATCTGGTATGTCGATCATCTGCAAGAAAAACGGGAATTTTTTGAAAAGCTAAGCTTCATCGACGTGTTTTTTTGGGCGAATGCGCTGAAGCTGCGCGATCTTTCGGCAAGATACGGCGCGAAATTCGCCTTTTTTCCAAATATCTCCGACGCGGCGTTTGATAGACACCTAGACGCTGCTAAAACGACCGACGTGATCTACATAGCGCGCGATTATCAAGAGGACGTGAGGTATAAATTTGCGCTTTTGCTGCGCGATTTTTGCGAAAAAGAGGGGCTTAGGCTTAAAATTTTTGCGAGCCTCAGCGCGCCTGCCGTATTCGGCGATAAATTTCATCGCGAGATCGCGGCTGCGAAGATCGCGATAAATTTTAATCGCGACGACGAACTTGAGTGCGCGTGCGCTCATAAATTGCTCGGCGCGAGCGACCGCATGGCGCAGTTTTTAGGATGCGGTGTCTGCACTTTTAGCCCCAAGATCGCGGGGTTTGAGCGGCTTTACGAGGATGGCTCGGAGATAGTTTATTTTGACAGTCCTGCGGATTGCTTTTCAAAGATCAAATGCCTTCTTTCTAGCGGCGAATACGCGCACATCGCGCAGCGCGGCAGAGCCAAGACGCTAAAGATCGCAAACGCCGCCCGAGTGGCAAAATTTATGCTTGAGACGATCTTTGAAGAGAGCTTTGACACGGATTTAAAAAATGCGGATAGCGACGACTGCAGTAAAGTTGGTGGCGAGCTTGGAGAGAGATATGATAGCCGTAGCGAAGGCGGAAAAATTTACGGTAAAAAGGGTGATGAAAAACTAAAATTTAATGACGAGACTCACGCAGTAGGTTGCGAAGACAATGGTAAGGACGATAAAATTGGTGCCAAAATTTGCGGTGAAATTTACGGAGACGGCAAATATTGCGACGGCCGTGGCGAAAAGGATAAAAGCGATCGGAGCGATTTTTACAGCGAGCCTTACGAATGGCGCGAGTTTATTTATAAGAAAGGGCGAGCGATATGAAAATTCTACATACGCTACAATGGAAGCAGTTCGCTGGAACAGAGAAAGTCTGCGTCGATCTGTGTAATGAAATGGCAAAAACTAATGAGGTATTTTTGCTAAGCGACGAAAAGATTGCACCATATTTGAGTGAACGCGTAAATTTAATCAAATTTAATTTCGAGCATAATAGATATAATCCATTGTTTTTACTACAGACAGCACAGCTTTTAATTAAAATTTCACCAGACATAATTCATTGTCACAATACAAAAGAAATTGAAATAATGTATCGCGCACGGAATTTAGCACGATTTTTAGGCTCTAGGAAAATCGGAGTGGTGGCTACGAAGCATACTTTGCAGGTGAAGAAAAATTATAAACTAGCTGATCTATGCGTGGCGGTGTTAGAGGATACGAAAGAAATTTTGCCTACAAACTCCATAATCATCAAAAATGCGATGGCGTATAAAAAACCAAAAAAAAGGGGGGGGAGAGAATATAGAAGTAATAAATTTAGTATCATTTCAGCCGCCAGGTTATCTGCGCCCAAGGGTATGGATATAATAATAAAGGCTTTGGCGGATGTAAATTTTGACTTTGAATGCACAATATTCGGTAGTGGTGAAGAAGAGGAGAATTTAAAGGATTTAATAAAAGAATTAGGCTTGGAAGAAAAGATAAATATTGCAGGCTTTACGGATCATTTGCAAGATTATTTAAGTGCTTGTAATCTACAAATCATTGCGTCTGCATTTGAGGCTTATGGGTTAACGGCAATCGATGGCGTATATTATTCGCCGCTTTTAATCTCTACTGCAGTGGGTATTTGCACCGAAATTTTACCCAAAGAGCTGCTGTTTGAAAGAGATATTTTGTCACTACGGCGTAAACTAAACGAAGTATATGAGAATTATGAAGAATTTAAGGCGATTTTTTCTAAAGTAAAGGAAAAATGCAAAGGAGAATTCGATATGTCTAACGTTGTAAATCAATACATCAAAGCTTACAAGAGCTTGCTATGACCTATTTTGTGGCTTTTCTGATCTTTGCCGCCGCAGCGGGCGTTTCGCTGCGGTATAACTGGTGGCGGATCCCGCAGGGCTGGCATAAGGCGCGGGTGCTGATGTATCATAGCGTAGAGGAGCACAAGGGCGATAAATTCGACAAATGGCGTCTAAGACCCGCCGATTTTGAAAGACAGATCGCGTGGCTTGCGAAAAACGGCTTTGAAAGCTTTAAGTTTAGCGAGCTTATCGCGCTAGAGCGGCTGCCTAAAAAGGCTGTTTGCATCACATTCGACGACGGGTTTGAAAATAATTTTACTAGCGCCTTTGAAATTTTGAAAAAATACGATTTCAAAGCGAGCATATTTTTGGTGCCGGACGCCGTGCAAAACGACTGGGAGCACGCCAACACCGCTCATCTCGCGCGGATGCTGAGCGAGGAGCAAATTTTAAAAATGCAAGCAAGCGGGCTGGTGGAGTTTGGCGCGCATACGATGCACCACGTAAATTTAGACCTTACCTACGCGAGCGATCCGCAGCTCGCAGCAGATGAGATCATCACGTCCAAAGCTCGCGTAGCAAGTATTTGCGGACGGCCGTGCGAGGTGTTTGCCTACCCGTACGGTAAATTTAACGACGAAATTTTAAATATCGCCAGATCAAATTTCAAAGGCGCGGTAGTCGTCAAGCGCGGACTTTACGAGGCGGGCGACGACAGACACGCCGTAAAGCGTATCGGCATTTTGGGCACGGAGGGGTTTTTTGATTTTTGGTTGAAATTTACGAGGATAAGGAACAAACTATGATTAAAGCATCCGTTTATGCGATAGTGATGAATGAGGAGCGCCACATCGAGCGTATGCTGCGTAGCGTGGCGGATTTCGCCGAGATCATAATCGTCGATAGCGGCAGCACCGATGCTACGCTGCAAATCGCGCGTAAATTTACCGATAAAATTTACCACCACGATTGGCAGGGCGAGGGGGTGCAGAAAAACTACGCATTTTCGCTCTGCGGCAACGAATGGGTGCTAAATCTCGACGGCGACGAGGAGGTAAGCCCTGAACTAAAGGGCGAGATAGAGGAGTTTATGAGCCAGAGCGATTACTCGGCGCTGGATATTAAATTTCATGAATACTCGCTAGGGCGCAGATGCTCCGATCTAGTGCGTAAAAACACCCACATCCGCTTCTTTCGTAAGGAGTGCGGCGAGTATAAAAATATGGGGGTGCACGCGCAAATTTCGATCATAAAAGGCGCGGTGAAAAAGAGCAAATTTTGCATCAACCATTTTAGCGAAAAGCCGATCGCCGAGCTCGTTATGAAAAATAACAACTACTCTACGCTGCGCGCGCAGGGGGATTTTGAGAAGGGCAAAAAGCCGAGCCTTGCGAAGCTTTTGCTGATCTATCCGTTTGCGTTTTTTAAATCATACATTTTGCGCAGATCGCTTTTTGACGGGCGCAAGGGATTTATCACGGCAAATATTAACGCATTTTACGCGTTTTTAAAAGAGGCGAAACTTTACGAGAAGTATCTTAAAAAGGGCGAAGATTAATCGAAATGATAGAAAATTTTAGCTATCATAAGGGCCTAAATTTAACGGCGAAAAGGGCGAAAAAATGGATAAAAAAGTAGTAGCGGCACATAAAATTTCAGACGAAGAATATGAAAAAATTTTAAAAATTTTAGGTCGCGAGCCGAATCTGCTCGAGCTTGGGATTTTTAGCGCGATGTGGAGCGAGCACTGCAGCTACAAATCGAGCAAAAAATACTTAAGCGGCTTCCCGACCAAGGCGCCTTGGGTCATCCAGGGCCCCGGCGAAAACGCAGGCGTTATCGACATCGGCGGCGGTATGGCTGCGGTTTTTAAGATGGAAAGCCACAACCACCCTAGCTTCATCGAGCCTTTTCAGGGGGCTGCGACCGGCGTGGGCGGGATACTGCGCGACATCTTTACGATGGGCGCGCGCGTCAAGGCCAATATGAACTCGCTTCGTTTCGGCGAGGTGCGAGGAAGAAGCGAGAATGCACGAAAGCAGCGCTATCTGCTTAAAGGCGCGGTCGCGGGCATAGCGCACTACGGCAACTGCATGGGTATCCCTACGATAGGAGGCGAGACGAGCTTTGATAAGAGCTTTGACGGCAACATTTTAGTTAACGCCTTTGCTCTGGGTATCGTTAAAAAGGATGAAATTTTCTACGGCAGAGCCGAAGGCGTCGGCAATAGCGTGATCTACGTGGGCTCCAAAACCGGGCGCGACGGGCTCGGAGGAGCCGTGATGGCGAGCGATAGCTTTAATGACGCAAACAAATCTCTGCGTCCGACCGTGCAGGTGGGTGATCCGTTCGCCGAAAAGCTGCTGATGGAGGCGTGCTTGGAGCTTTTTAAAACAGATTACGTCGTGGGTATCCAGGATATGGGTGCCGCGGGGCTTACTTCAAGCAGCTTTGAGATGGCGGGGCGCAGCGGTAGCGGCATGAGGTTAAGCTTAGACAAGGTGCCGATGCGCGAGGAGGGGATTAGCCCGTATGAGCTGATGCTAAGCGAGAGCCAGGAGCGCATGCTAATCTGCGCCAAAAAGGGCTGCGAGGAGAAAATCAAAGAAATTTTTGCCAAATGGGATCTTGATGCCGCCGTCATCGGCGAGGTGACGGATAGCGGCAAGATGGAGCTTTTTTGGCACGGCGAGCTAGCGGGCGTCATTCCGATCGAGCCGCTTAGCGAGGCTGCGCCCGTGCTGGATCGCCCGATAAAAGAGCCTGCATATATGGCGCAGATCGCGCAACAAAATTTATGCGGCTGCGGCGCAAGCGAGCGCGAGCTGGACGCGGCGTTTGATAAAATTTTTGGGGACCCCGAAGTGCTAAATAAATCCTACATCTACGATCAATACGACGCCAACGTAGGGCTAAACTCCGCCAAGCGTCCAGGCATGCTGGGTGCTGCGGTGATGCGCGTTAAGCAAAACGGCGTCAAGCTCGCGATGGCTGCGGACTGCAACACGCGGATGAATTACGTCCATCCTCGCATAGGCGCGGCGCTCGCGGTAGCATCGGCAGGGCGAAAGGTCGCTATGAGCGGCGCGACGCCTCTAGCCATCACCGATTGCCTGAACTACGGTAATCCGCAAAATCCCGAGGTTATGTGGCAGTTCGCGCAGGGCTGCGAGGGGATCAAACAGGCTTGCGCCGCGCTAAATACCCCGGTCATCAGCGGCAACGTAAGCCTTTATAACGAAACAGGCGGCGTTAGCATCCAGCCCACTCCCGCGATCGTATGCGTGGGAACGAATGAGGGCGAGATCATCCCTAGCGATTTTTGCGCTAGCGGCGTGAGCGTCTATCTGGTAGGCGATACGAAGGGCGTCTTTGCGGGCTCGCTTTATATGAAAGCGGTGGAAAATCGCGTCGCAGGCAGCCTGCCTGAGTTAAATTTAAAGGCAGAGCGTGCGCTGTGGGACTTCGCGATCGAGGCGGGCAGGAGTAGGGTTTTGGAATTTGCAAACTCAGTAGGAATCGGCGGCGTGGCGATCACGCTTGCGAAGATGGCGTGCGTGGGCGGCGTAGGCGGCGAATTTGAGATGAGTTGCGATGATAGCAGAGATATTTTCGACGAGAGCTTTTCGCGCGCGATTTTCGGCGTCCGCGACGAGGCGAAATTTAAAGAGCTGGCCGCAAAATACGGGCTAAGCTTGATGCGTCTAGGCACCAGCGGCGGCGAAACGTTTCGTATAAATTCCGTCCGTAAAAAGCTCGCTGCGCTAAAAGAAATTTACTTCGGCGAGTTTGCCAAGATCGTAAAGAGCGAAGATTAGCGCGTGCTTAGCATCATATTTCTTTTAATTGCGCTATATATTTTCGCTCAGATCGGCGGGGCTTTCGGCAACTCCGGCTATCGCGGCAAGGCGCAAATGCAGCTAGGAGAGGCTAAAATTTTAGTAGCGCTTCTAGCCAAGGTCGCCAAAAGCGACGGGCACGTAAGCGAGTCCGAAGCCGCGATGATAAGCGAAATTTTAGACGATTTGGTGCGCCAAATGGGCGCCGGCGAACGCGAACGCGAGGCACTGAAGCTCGTTTATAAGCTCGAGAAAGAAAACCTCGCAAACGTGCGCGAGCTTGCCGAAAAATATAACCAAACCTACCGCCCGAGCCCGAGCCGCAAAACGGGGCTAATCTATTTCTTTTTAAATTTAGCCTATGTCGATCGCGGTTTTAGCGCGGCAGAGCGGCGCACGATCTCGCAGATCTGCGACGGATTGGGCTTGCCCGAGCATATCCAAAGCCAGATGTTTGCGACCTTTGAGCGCAGCTTTTACGGCACATATTACGAAAACGGCGGCGCGCAAAGCGATTCCGCTTACGACGAATACGACGGCTATAGCACAAGAAGCGGCGGATATTGGGACAAATACGGCGGCAGAAGCACCGGCGGTTACGGAAGCAGCAGTTATGGCGGCGGCGCCGGCTACGGATATAGCGGCTCGGCGGGTTCGGGCTACGGAGGCTCGCAAAGCTCGGGCGGTTCATACGGCGGGTATTCGAGTGGATATGGCGGCTATTCGGGCGGCTCGCAAGGCTCCGCCAAAAGCAAAAGAGATCCGTATGAAATTTTGGGGCTTTCTAAGGACGCTACGTTTAGTGAGATCAAGAAAAAATATCGCGAACTCGTGAAAAAATACCACCCCGACATCCTGATGGGCAAGGGCGCGGACGAGGAGATCATCCAGGAGGGCACGAAGAGGCTTCAGGAGATCAACGAGGCGTATAAAATTTTAAAGGAGCGCTTCGGCGAGAAGTAGGGCGAGCAAATTTTAAAATTTGAGGGCGTAAAACGCCTTGAAATTTTAAGGTGGATCGCGATACGGCGGCAAGGTGCGGCGAAGGAATTTTAAGGCGCGATATCGCAATATGCGCGGCGTGCGAAAATTTCAGGTCGCGCAAGAGCACCGAGCTTGTTTGCCGAAATTTGTGTCGCGAGAGATTGGGTGCGGCGCGGCAGTGAAATTTCAAAGCGTGCGGCACAGTTAAATTTGTATCTAAATTTTAAAATTCCAAGCTCGTAAGACCTGCAGGGCGCTTAATACAGCCTTGATGCACATCGTGCAGGCAGTCTAGCATGCGGCACGAGAATTTTAAGCGCAAGATAAAGGCGGCAAATATAGTATGCGCGAATGTTGAAATTTTAATATGCGATAGCGTTAAGGCTGTTTGTTATTTATGAAATAAAATTTTAAAACCAAACTAACACGAAAGGAAAAACATGGGATTTTTATCCAAAGACGAAGAGCCGCAGAAGCAGGGCGCCAAAAAGGCGGCGAAGCAACCGCCGATCTTGATGAAGCAAACGCAAGAGGTGATCACCAATATCGAGAAATATCTGGGCGCGCCGCTGCTTACTTACTTCAATTCGGGCGCAGGTAGCGTCTGCGGTAACGACGCGATCAGTATCAACGACCACCTAAAGGGCAAGCATTTCGAAAAGCTCTACCTTTACATCAAATCTGACGGCGGCAGCGGTATCGCATCGCTTAAGATCGTCTCGATCCTGCGCAACCACTGCGACGAGCTGATCGCGCTGGTGCCGGCAAACTGCGCTTCGGCGGCTACGATGATGGCGCTTGGGGCGAATAAAATTTTAATGGGGCCGCTAGGATACCTAACGTCGGTCGATACTTCGCTGCGACACGAGCTTTCGCCGGTTACGAACACCAACGACCAAGCCAACGTCTCGATGGACGAGTTAAGCCGCGTGGTTAAGCTTTGGAAAAATAACGAGCGCCCGAACGACGAGAACCCGTACAAAGAACTTTACAAATATATCCATCCGCTCGTTTTCGGCGCCATCGATCGCGCAAGCAGCCTGTCGCTTAAAATTTGCCGCGAAATTCTGCGCTACCACTTCGAAGATGAGCAAAAGATCGCCTTTATCAGCGACAAGCTAAACAGCGGCTATCCGTCGCACGACTATCCGATCTTATTCAGAGAGGCTAACGAGCTTGGGCTTCAGGTCGAGAAGATGGATACGCGCCTAAGCGAGATGCTTCAAATTTTAAACGAGCTCTACGCCGAGATGGGGCAGCGCACCTTTACCGACTTCGATGAGAACAACTACCACGACAACAATATCGCCAATATCATCGAAATTTCGGGATGTCAGATCTACTATCAGATCGATAAGGATTGGTTTTACCGTGAGGAGGAGAAGCGCTGGATCGTGCTAAACGACGAGAGCTCTTGGCGTAAAAACGAACTCGACGGCAAAAATATCAAAAACAGCATCTATTATATTTAGTGCGGTTTTTGGGTCTCGTGCCGCTTTAAATTTGCGGCTTATAAAATTTAAATCGGCGCGTAAAATTTAAACGAGCAGCAGCGGCAAGGTGCGATTGATGATGACATAGCCGCGCTTATGGACGAGCTGGAAAATAGGATGTGCAAATAAATTTAAAATTTTAAAAACGGCAAGAGGAGGCGCCAATCTAACTTGGCGATAAAAGCTGCGCCGCGAATTTTAAATTTAGCCGGTTCGCGCAGGTCCTTGCGGCTAAATTTGCGCTGCGGTTTAAATTTACGTTTTGCGCGCGGCTTTTAAATTTAACCTTTGCAAGCGGCGCAGAATTTTAAAATTTACGTCTGCGCTAGCAAAGCGGCGGCATTTGAAAAGCAAATTTAAAATTTGCGCGCCGTAAATGCGGTAAATTTAGCAAATTTCGCTTTGCCGATTTCCGCTTCATAAATTTGGCAAAATTTTAGAATTTAAAGGGTTTTTGCGATGAAATTTTTTATCTCGTCTCTGTTTTTGGCTCTGTCGCTGCTCGGCTGCGCGGGCAAAAACTCGCCCGCAAGCGATAAAACCTACGTTCTTTCAAGCGAGCTTGGGGATACGAAATACGCTCTTTACGGCGGCAATCTCTACGAAAACGGCACGATTTTAGGCCCTTACGAAACGCGAGGCGATGCAAAGCTTGCGATTTTAGGCGGTAGCGGCGCAAATTTAGACGCAAACGCAAAGCTCATAAAACTATATTTTTTCGAACGCAGATACGGCGCGATCTACGCCGTAAGCCACAAAAACGGGGTCTGCACCGAGTACAATAAGGGAAATTTCGTAGATTTTCAAATTTTATTTAATATTTTTCAAAGCAAAGAGTGGTTTAATTATAGCGGCGGTATTTCCCCGGGCGGCGAGAAGCTAAAAGAGCTGGGTTCGGCGCGTATGGCGAAATTTAAAGACACAAAGCTCGGCGCAGCATATGAAAAGACGAGGCGCGAGTATCAAAAGGCTCGCCGCGAGGCGATTTTGTATTTTCAGCTTAACGCAAACGATATGCGCGAGCTGATTTTTAAAAAACTATGCGAATAAATCAAAAGGAGAAAAGATGAGAGCGTTAATCAGCGTAAGCGATAAGAAGGGCGTCGTAGAGTTTGCTCGCGGGCTGCAGAGGCTCGGATTTGAAATTTTAAGCACGGGCGGCACGCATAAACTGCTTTTGCAAAATGGCGTGAAAGCAGCGGAAGTGAGCGAGTACTCGGGCTCGCCCGAGATGTTTGAGGGGCGGGTTAAGACCCTGCATCCAAAGATCCACGGCGGAATTTTGTATAAGCGAAACGATGCAAATCACGTAAGCCAAGCCGCGCAGCACGGCATCGGCGGCATCGATCTCGTGTGCGTAAATTTATATCCTTTTAAAGCGACCGTAGCCCGCACCGACGATTTTTCCGAGATTATCGAAAATATCGACATCGGCGGCCCCGCGATGGTGCGCTCGGCAGCTAAGAATTTTGCTAGCGTCTATGTCGTTACCAGCCCACTTGATTACGACGCAGTTTTGCAAAATTTAAGCAGCGCGGACGAGAGCGAGAAGCTGAAATTTAGGCAAAATTTAATGATAAAAGCTTACGAGCACACCGCAGCCTACGACGCGATGATCGCAAACTATATGAACGAGCGCTTTAACGGCGGCTTCGGCGCGAAAAAATTTATCACGGGCAGCAAGGTATTCGATACTCGCTACGGCGAAAATCCGCATCAAAAGGGCGCGCTGTACGAGTTCGAGGACTTTTTTAGCAAGCACTTTAAGAGCCTAAAGGGCGAGGCGAGCTTTAACAATATGACCGATATGCACGGCGCGCTGATGCTCGCTAGCAGCTTCGGGGAGGCGCCTGCGGTAGCGATCTGCAAGCACGCCAATCCATGCGGCTTTGCCGTGAAGGGAAGCCTGCTTGAAAGCTACGTAGAGGCGCTAAAATGCGACCCCGTCTCGGCATACGGCGGCGTCGTGGCGATAAACGGCGTTTTGGACGAGGAGCTAGCGCATAAGATCAATGAAATTTTTGTCGAGGTTATCCTTGCTGCCCGCGTCACGTCCGCAGCGCTTGCGGTATTTGAAAAGAAAAAGCGCATCAAAATTTTCGAGCAGGGCGGGGAGTTTTTAATTCGCGAAAACGACAAGTATGATTTTAAATTCATTGACGGCGGCTTCGTATATCAGCAGCGCGACTACGTGGGCGCGGACGAGGTCGCAAACGCTCGCTGCGTCACGGGGCGCGCGGCGAGCCAGAGCGAGATGGATGATCTAAAAATCGCGTGGCAGATCGCCGCTCTCACGAAGAGCAACTGCGTGGTTTACGTCAAAAATCGCGCGATGGTCGCGATCGGCATGGGTATGACGAGCCGCGTGGACGCCGCGCGTGCGGCAGTGGCAAAGGCTCGCGACGTGGGCGTCGATCTGCGCGGCTGCGCGCTTGCCAGCGAGGCGTTTTTTCCGTTTAAAGACAGCATCGAGATCGCCCATGCTGCGGGCGTCGCGGCGGTGGTGCAGCCCGGCGGCAGCATCCGCGACGATGAAGTGATCGCAAGCGCCGACGAGTTTGGCATGGCGATGTATTTTACCGGCGTGCGCCACTTTTTGCACTAAAATTTGCTCGCCTGCGGTGGAGGCGAATTTCGTTGCTCGCTGCGTAGCTTTTTATGTCGTTGCAAATCTTAAAAACCGCGCCGGAGCGGATCTCGTTGCTCGTTTCGTAGCGGTGCGGCGCAATTTAAATTTAATCACTCGCCGCCCCTGAATGGTCGCTAAAATTTTATCTCGCGGCGGCGACGCGTAAATTTTAAATTTAATCGGCAGAATGCTAGGTTTGCCGCTATGTCCGCGTGGTTTAGTGTAAATTTATCGGTTTAAATTTACAAAGGTTGCTCGGTTGCGTTTTGCTAGGAATTTTAAAATTTACGCAAGTTCATGGGCTTCGTTGCGCCATAAATTTTAAAATTTACGCAGATAGCGCGGCGTGCGCGGCTTGGGCGAATGTTTTATTACGACGCGCGATTTCGGCCAGCCTTAGCGCGGTTTTATTACGGCACGTAACTTAGCGGTAAATTTTTGCCGTAGCCTCAAAATTTTTAGGCAAATTTTACCGCGCCGCGCTCAAGCGTCTTTAAATTTCGCCGTTTAGTTGCAAATATCAAGCTCGGCAAAATTTCACTCTCATTTCATTTATGGATTGTAAAATTGTGCAAAATTTAAAACGAAAGGATCAAAATGAAAATTTCTAAAGTTTTAATCTGCCT
>NZ_CALIBH010000220.1 GCF_938045775.1 uncultured Campylobacter sp. | reverse complement strand
GATTCCGCCGCGCAGGGGGAGGAGCAATGATACAAACGCTTGCATTTTATTTTTTCAGCGCGGTTTGCCTGGCGCTTTTTTGCATCAGCGTTTTTAGCAAAAACGTTCTTTACGCCCTTAGCGCGCTTGCCGGCGGCATGGTTTTTATGAGCGGATTTTTCTTCTTGCTGGATGCGGAGTTTTTAGGCGTAGTGCAGATCATAGTTTACACGGGCGCCGTGATCGTGCTTTACGGCTTCGCACTGATGTTTTTGGGCGCAGATAAAAACGTAAGCGAGCCGAAAAAGGGTGCAAGGCTATTTTTCGCGCTTAGCGGCGTGATCGCATTTTTACTCGTGATTATCGTGCTCGGCGCGGTGGTCGCAAACAACGTAGAAACGCTTAAAATTTTAAACACCGACGATACCGAGGCGCTTGGGATGATTATCTTTACGAAATATCTGGCGATTTTCGAGCTTGCCGCCGTGATGCTGCTCGTGGCGATGATCTGCGCTATCGTGCTTGCGCATAAGCAGATGGACGCGAGCCTGAGTTACGAAGAGAGCGAGGGGTAAAATGGGTCTAAATCACTATCTGATCGTCGCTGCGATGATGTTTGGGCTCGGGCTTGCGGGTATGATGAAGCGAAGAAATTTGATCATGCTCTTTTTTTCGAGCGAAATTTTATTAAATGCCGCAAATTTAGCCCTCGTCGCCGTAGCGAAATTTTACGACAACATAAACGGCGAAATTTTTGCGCTTTTCATCGTCGCGATTGCTGCGAGCGAGATGGCCGTGGGGCTTGGACTACTCATCTTGTGGTATAAGAAGACGGGCAGCATCGAACTTGACAGCTTTGTAAATTTTAAAAATCCTTCCAAGGATGGACCGGATGCTTGATACCGTTTTTGTGTGGCTCTTAATCGCCCTTTTCGCACCGCTTGCCTCGGCGATCTTCGCAGGCGTTTTCATTCGCGCCAAAGATAAGATGTTTATTGGCGTAATCTGCTCGGCGCTGGTGATTTTAAGCACTATCGCGTCGCTTGCTTTGATGGAGCTCGTCTCTGACAACCGCCTAATCAGCGTAAGCTTAGCCGATTTCATAAGCACCGGATTTTTGGACGCAAAATTTAGCTTTCTCATAGATAGCGTAAGTGCGGTGATGATGGTGGTCGTAGGCATCGTTTCCAGCGTCGTGCACGTGTATTCGATCTACTATATGTGGGATGATGAAAACTTCGCTAAATTTTTCAGCTTCCTGGGACTTTTCGTATTTTCGATGCTGGT
This sequence comes from uncultured Campylobacter sp., assembly GCF_938045775.1. Taxonomy (GTDB): domain Bacteria; phylum Campylobacterota; class Campylobacteria; order Campylobacterales; family Campylobacteraceae; genus Campylobacter_B. Next base: position 3,958 of record NZ_CALIBH010000220.1, on the reverse strand, counting down.
TTTGGTAACGAGCGATAATTTTTTAGGACTTTTCATCGGCTGGGAGGGGGTCGGACTCTGCTCGTGGCTGCTAATAGGCTTTTGGTATGATAGGAGCAATTACAGCTGGTGCGCCAACGAAGCTTTCATAATGAACCGCATCGCAGATCTTGGGATGTTGCTTGGAATTTTTCTAATATATTTAAATTTCGGTTCGCTGCGCTACGAAGTGGTGTTTGCGAACGCAGCGGGCTTGGAGCCTGAAATTTTAACCCTGATCGCCGCACTTTTATTTATCGGCGCGATGGGCAAAAGCGCGCAGTTTCCGTTCCATACCTGGCTTGCCGACGCGATGGCGGGTCCTACGCCCGTGTCCGCGCTCATTCACGCAGCGACGATGGTTACGGCAGGCGTTTATCTGGTGATCCGCGCAAATGCGATTTTCGCGCTCGCGCCCGAAGTAAGCGGCTTTATCGTCTGCTTGGGCGCTTTCGTGGCGGTCTTTGCGGCGTCGATGGCGCTAGTTCATAACGATCTTAAAAAGATCATCGCCTACTCCACGCTTTCGCAGCTTGGCTATATGTTCGTAGCCGCGGGGCTCGGGGCGTATTGGATCGCGCTATTTCATCTGGCGACGCATGCGTTTTTCAAAGCGCTTCTATTTTTGGGAGCGGGCAACGTAATGCACGCGATGAAAGACGATCTAAATATCCAAAATATGGGCGGATTATATAAGTTTATGCGACCTACGGCGATTTTAATGTGCATAGGCTCGCTCGCGCTTTGCGGATTTTATCCGTTCGCGGGCTTTTTCTCAAAAGATAAAATTTTAGAAGCGGCGTGGAGCGCGGACGCATATTTTATCTGGGCGCTGCTGTTTGCGGGCGCTGCGATGACGACATTTTACAGCGTGCGTCTGATAATGCTCGTGTTTTTCGGCAAGCAAAAATTTACCCACCATCCGCACGAGGCGAAAGGCTTTGCCCTCATCGCGATGGGCGTATTAGCCGTGCCTGCGGTGATCGCGGGCTTTTTCGAGCACGATTTTGCGGAGTTCGTACTTAACATACTGCCGGGCTTTAAAGCTTCGATCCCGCACGGCGTGGAGGTAATTTTGATCGCTCTAACGCTAGCGATGATAAGCGCGGTGGCGATCGGCACGATTTGGACATACGGCAAGGGCAAATTTAGCCAAAATTTAAAGAACTGCAAATTTTATAAAATTTTGATCGCGCAGTATTTTATCCCGCAAATTTACGAGCGCGTGATCGTGCGCGGATACGCCAAGCTTAGCGAGATCTGCGCTAAATGCGACGGCGCGATCATAGACGCCAGCGTCGATCTGATCGCTCGCGTGGCGGTAAAAAGCGGCGAAGGAGCGGATCGCGCAAGTAATAGCGGAGATTTGAGCGCAAATTTAAGGTGGATGGTTTTGGGATCTTTCATTTTGCTGATTTTGGCGTTTGCGCTGTGAGGTGGGCATGGAATACTTTTTAAGTTTGGTTATATTTTTTCCGGCGGTAGCTGCGGTTTTGGGCTTTTTGATCGACGAAGCGAGCATCAAGACCTACGCCGTTACGATGAGCTTTATAGAGTTCGTGCTTTCGCTTGTTTTGTGGATACTCTACGAGCCGGTGGACGGTATCGCGTTTAGCGTGCTGCACCCTTTTATAAGCGAATACGGCATCAACTACTTCATCGGCGTGGACGGAATTTCGCTGTTTTTAGTGATTCTAAGCACGCTGGTTACATTTTTGGCGCTACTTAGCCTAAGCATTAAAGAGCGCGCCAAAAATTTAATCATCTGCATTCTATTTTTAGAGATGACGATGGTGGGCGTTTTTGTGGCGCTGGATGCGATTTTGTTTTACATCTTTTGGGAGCTTTCGCTAATTCCTATGCTCTACATCATCGGCGCGTGGGGCAGCGGCAAGAGAATTTACGCCGCGGTAAAATTTTTCATCTACACCTTCCTGGGTTCGATGTTTCTACTCGTTGGACTCGTAGCGATGAGCTATTTCTATCACGAGGCTACGGGCGAGTATAGCTTTAATATCCTAAACTGGCAAAGCCTATCGCTGCCGCTTAGCACGCAAATTCCTCTGTTTTTGGCATTTTCGGTTGCCTTTGCGATCAAGACGCCTTGCTTTCCTTTTCATACCTGGCTTCCGTACGCGCACGGGCAGGCCCCTACGATAGGCTCGGTTCTGCTTGCTGCGGTGCTTCTTAAGATGGGCACCTACGGCTTCGTGCGATTTTCGCTGCCGCTATTTCCCGACGCGAGCGTGCATTTTAGCGGGATGATGTGCGCCGTAGCGATCGTTATGATCATCTATGCGAGCTTCATCGCCTTTGCGCAGAAGGATATCAAACAGGTTATCGCGTATAGCTCGATCGCGCATATGGGCGTCATAATGCTAGGAATTTTTTCAATGAGTCGCGAAGGGGTGAGTGGAGCGGTATTTTTGATGATAAGCCACGGTATCGTAAGCGGAGGGCTTTTTATGCTCGTTGGCTTTTTATACGACCGCAGACACACGAAGCTTTTTAGCGAATTCGGCGGGCTTGCGCGCGTGATGCCGCTTTATGCGTTTTGTTTTTGCGTCGCGCTGCTAGGCTCGATAGGACTTCCTCTTACGATCGGCTTCGTGGGAGAATTCCTAAGCCTTGCGGGGATTTTTAAAATAAGCTTTAGCTACGCGCTCTTGGGCGGACTCGGCATAATAATGGGCGCGATCTATTCGATGAATCTTTATAAAAAGACCTTCTTCGGCGCTCTTGTGCATGAGGAAAATAAAAAGCTAAGCGATCTAAACAGAACCGAGCTTTGCTCTATCATCCCGATCTGCGTGCTGGTGGTAGCGCTCGGCGTCGCGCCGAATCTGATGTTAAAGAGCATCGAGCCTAGCGTGACGCAAAGCCTTGAGTTGATGTTTAACAAAGCCTCTCAGACTGCGACTCGCGCCTATATGGAAAAAGCAAATTTTAAGGTAAGAAGCGATGCAAAATAATCTTTTAAATTTAGCCTCGATCGCGCCTATGGCGATACTCGGAGGATTTGCCCTACTGATGCTCGCGGTTTCGCTTTTTGCGCGCACGTTATCGTATAAATTTTACGCCGTCATCACGATACTAGCTCTAGCTCTCGGCTTCGGGCTCGTTTTTGGATACAACAGCGGCATACGCGGGCTTTTCGACGTAATGCTGGTGGACGGAATCGCGACGCTATCGATGCTTATTATGCTCGCAGGCTCGATATTTTTCATCTTTCTGTCTTTGGGCGCAAGAAGCGCGCACGAGTACCACACGGCGGAGTTTTTCGTGCTGTTTTTATTCGTGCTTGTGGGGTATGAGTTTATGGTCGCGAGCGAAAGCTTAATGATGATCCTCGTTGGGCTTGAGACGGGCTCGCTAGCGCTTTATACGCTAATCGCGCTGCATAATCGCGCCAGATCAATCGAAGCGGCGCTAAAATACTTCATAATGGGCGCACTGGGATCGGGCTTTTTCGCATTCGGCGCGGCGATGTTTTTTCTATCGACCGGCTCTATGGAAATTTCAAACATCGCGCAGATCGCTAAGAGTTCAAATTTACAAACCAACGTCCTGCTTTTCGCCGCCTGCTCATTTATGATCGTCTCGATAGGATTTAAGCTCTCGCTGATCCCGTTTCACACCTGGACGCCCGACGTTTACGAGGGCGCGAGCTCCGCTATGGCGGGCTTTTTGTCCGTCGTGCCCAAGATCGCGGGCTTTGTCGTGGCGATCAGGCTATTTGAAGCGCTGCAAAGCATCGGCGTGCAGTGGCTAAACATCGTGCTCTACGCCGTAGCGGTGCTTACGATGAGCTTAGCGAACCTTATGGCGCTCGTACAGCGCGACGTCAAGCGGATGCTCGCTTTCAGCTCCGTTTCGCACGCAGGCTTCGTGCTCTGCGCGATCGTGATCGGCTCGACGCAGGCAAACGCCGCACTTTTCA
>NZ_CALIBH010000219.1 GCF_938045775.1 uncultured Campylobacter sp. | reverse complement strand
CGCGTGGCAAAGGGCTCGAAGAAATTCTGCGCGAGTTGGGCGAGGTCGCCGAGGGTGTGGCTACAACCGAAGCGGTCGTAAATATCGCGACAAAGCACAAAATCTACGCTCCGATCGCTACCGAGGTCGCGCAAATTCTGCGTGGCAAGGACGTAAGAGCGAGCCTGAAGGATCTGCTGCGCAAAAAATAGCCGTACGACGAAATTCTCTCGCTAAATTTTAGTGGCGGATTCGGCTTACATAGGTTTTGATTTAGCCGCTATGCTTGTGGAATTTAGTTGCTGGTTTGCGGATTTTGGTCGTTGTTTGTTTGGATCTGCTTATGCGGCTTTAATTTGAAATTTTGCTTTAAGCTTGAGCGCGAAATTTTAAAGCAAGGTCGTAAAATTTTAAAAAGAGGCTAAAATTTTAAAACATTTAAGGTGGATCGCAGGTAGTTTATAAGCGCTATTGCTTCGTTCTGCTTGCGGTCGCCGGTGCTTGGCAGCGGAGAGTGGAGTAGATTGCTCGTCCGCGACCGGGTAGGTCAAAATTTTTGATGTATCAGATTTAAAAATTAAGGCGTGATATTTTTTCTTTAGACGAGGCGGAAACAAGCCGAATGAAGGAGTGCAATCGTGTGCTTTGGATAGAATTTACGGTAAAATGAGGCGGAAAGGCGTAAATTTTGAAAATATTCAAGACAGATGATGTGTAGTTTTGATAAATTTTTAGTGCTTGCAAAGGAGCGGACTATTCGTCCGCGACTGCAGCAAGTAGTAAAAATTTATCAAAAATCCATAGCGAATGGGGAATTAACAAGATGGAAAAATACGAAGGCTACAATCTCAGGCTACGCGACGCTCTCGTTGGCGTACAGTTTTTATTCGTCGCGTTCGGCGCGCTCGTGCTGGTGCCGATCTTAACGGGGCTTGATACGTCCGTGGCGCTGTTTACCGCGGGCATCGGCACGCTGCTGTTTCAGCTCATCACGCGCAAACACGTCCCGCCGATCTTTCTCGCATCCAGTTTCGCGTTTATCGCGCCGCTTAGCTTTGGCGTGAAAGAGTGGGGCATTGCCGCGACGATGAGCGGGGTGATCGCGGCGGGGCTTTTTTACGTGGTTTTAAGTCTGCTTATTAGGCTCAAAGGCGAGGACTTTTTGCATAAAATTTTACCGCCCGTGGTCGTGGGTCCCGTCATCATGACGATCGGCCTCATCCTCTCGCCAGCGGCCGTAAATATGGTCATGGGCAAGGGCAAAGAGGCGCTCTATACGCAGGGGCAGTCGCTCACTATTGCGCTCATCTCGCTCTCGGCGGTCATCGTCGTTATGATGTTCGGCCGCGGCATGCTGCGCCTAGTGCCGATCCTGTGCGGCATCGCGGCTGGATACTGCACGTCGCTGTTTGTCGGGATAGTGGATTTTACGCCGATTCTAAACGCGCCGTGGTTTGTGCTGCCGCATTTCACCGCGCCGGTTTTCAAATTCGAAGCGGTAATCTACATGGTGCCTATCGCCATCGCACCCGCGATCGAGCACATCGGCGATATGCTCGCGATCAGCAACGTCACGAAGGAAAATTTCCTAAAAAACCCGGGACTTAAAAGCACGCTGCTTGGCGACGGGCTCGCGACGTCGCTAGCAGGCTGCTTCGGCGGCCCGCCAAACACCACCTACTCCGAGGTCACGGGCGCGGTTAGCATCACGAAGGCTTATAATCCCGCTATCATGACCTTTGCCGCGCTTACGGCGATACTGCTAGCCTTCGTGGGTAAGCTCGGCGCCGCGCTCTCTACAATCCCCGCTCCCGTCATCGGCGGCATTATGCTGCTGCTTTTTGGTATCATCGCTAGCGTGGGCATGGAAACGCTCATAAAAAACAGCGTGGATCTGGCCGAGCCGCGCAATATGATCATCGTCGCGCTTATCTTCGTGTGTGCGATCGGCGGCATGGTGCTGGATTTTGGCGCGATGAGCTTTAGCGGCGTGGGGCTTGGCGCGCTCATCGGCATTACGCTAAATTTGGTGCTGCCAAAGACCAAGCATTTTGAGGGGTACTAAGTTAAATTTGCGCGGAAATAGGGCGAGCTAAGGCTCGGCATTTTTTGTGAATTTTGTTTTAATTTAAATTTGAGTGAAAGCGGGGTTAAATTTGCGCAGAGCTTGCATTGTTTCGCGCAAATGCGGGTAAATTTGAGCTTTGGCTTTGCCGTCAAATTTCCCCGCGGCTTTTTGCCGTCAAATTTACCGCACTCTAAATTTTAAAATTTCCCCGCAAACGCTTTTAAATTTCTAACGTTTTAAACTAGCAAGATATATAATTGCCTTATGAAAAAGGCGAATAATCTAAGTAAATTTGATAAAAAGGCGCTAAAGTTGCTCTTTTCGGTACTTTTCGTGCCGCTCTTCGTCTCGCTCGTTTTCATCTATGAGCTATCGGTGTATGACCGCTCGCGCAAGCTACCCGCGGACGCGCAAAAGATCGGCAGCAGTGATTATTATAATATCGGCGGCAAAATTTACCTACGCTCTTGGAATCTCGCTCCCTATGAGCTAGAGGGCGACGCGGATGCGGCGAGCTTTCGCGCGCTTGATACCGGCAGATACTCCTATACAAACGTCGGCATGGACGCTAGTAGCATATTTTGCGGCGCTCGCAAGATGTCGGGACTGGATCCCGCGCGCACGCAAAAGATCGGCTCCCGCTACTACAGCGACGGACGCGTGAGCTACTTCTGCTCGGACGTCACGCAGCGCACGGGCGGCGCAATAAGCTACATTTATAAAGTGTTTTTACATGCGTTCGGGCTCTCAAAATGGCCGCAGGAGTACAACTACCCATACGCTAGACTTGATACTAGCGCGCCTATCTCGCCGCTGACCGAGAGCCCTTACGTCGCCACCGACGGCGAGCGGGTATTTTACAAGGGTAAAATTTTAGCGGGCGCGGATGCAAAAAATCTAAAACAGATAAGGCTAAAAATCATACACGAAGACGGCCCCGATTCGCCCGCGCACTTTCGCCCGCCCGATCGGTGGCTAAGCGACGGACGCAGCGTTTATGCGGACGGCGAGAGGCTAAATTTCACCCCTAGCGAGCAGATGTATCTCGTGGAGCCAAGCTCGGGCATAGAGTTTCTTTATGATCCAAAGGCGGGCGCGGTGCTGATGAACGGCGAGAGATTTGACCCCGCAAACGAGCCCTATACGCCGCTAAATTTTCAGAGCGGACATCAGAAATACATGCTGTTTGCGAGCAAAAACGGCATATTTTATCTAAGCAAAGATAAAATTTTAAATCGACCGCGCGGTAGCGGCGCCGAGGGCTGGCTCAAAGACGCGTTTTGGTACGTGTATTATAAATTTGGAGCAGACGGCAGTAAGCTAAGTGCGCTAAAAAGGGCGGGCGATAACCCGTTTAAAGGCGCCGTGCGGCAGATTTCAGAGAAACTTTTTAAAGACGACGCGGGATTTTATTATCTAAATTTCTATTCGTATAGCGTCTACGTCACGGGTCGCAGCGGCAGGCATCTGGATAAGCGGACAAATTTCATCGAGCTGCGAAAGATCACGCTTGAGGTACATGACGAGGAGGTGATGGCGCAGATAGCAGACGAGGCGGCGCGAAACCCTGAAATGTCGCAGCAGGTCTTTACCGCGCAGGACGTGGAGTACGAAAACGGCGCGGCCTTTTATATGTATTGCCTTGCGGCGGTTTTATTGCTCGGAGCTTGGATTTAAAGCTACCTTAGAAAACGCAGCTTGCGACGCGGCTAAATTTAGCGGCGCGACGGAAGGTAAATTTAGAGCAAGACAAAAATACCGACGTCGTGCTATCCAGCACACCCTTGGCTACGAAAGGTAAATTTTAAGAGCGAGACGGCACGGCGGAGCAGTAAATTTAAGAGTGTTGCGGTTTTCAGCGCAGCAATGCGGTAAATTTATGGGCGCTGCGATTGCGGGTACGACAAGTGTAAGTAAAGAGAGACGGCTCTACCATTATTTTTAAAGCGTTCCATTATGGGCAAGGCATCATGGCGGTGGGATGTGATAAACGGGCCATAAAAGCTACAGGTATTGCATTGTATGTCGGCGCGCAATAATGAGGCGGCGGGAGATAACGGGACTCGGTATAAAGTGGCATAATGAGATGTACAAAGCAAGCTTTGTGGCTTTTGCTTTTTGAGACCTATTTAATTTCGCCGTGCGAGGGTTATTTGAGGCATGGTGAGCTCCACTAAATTTAAAGGCGAAACGGGAAAGACATCGTTTTTGCTTACGACGATGGGCACGCGCTGAAGTACCGCTTTGGCGGCACACTTTGTTTTAAATTTCATAGCGTCTGTTGGCTTAGGCTCGCGCCGTATATAATTTTAGTGGCAAAATGAGCGTAAAATTCCATGCTGTATTTGCACGGAAGCACGCAAACTAAGGTATTGTGTTAGACCTAGCGAGCATCGATGTCGTACCGCTTCGGCAAAATTTCATTTTCAGTATTTTTTGTATCTCATTTGTGCTTATATGCTCTAGTGTTGCTTCGGCAAAATTTTATTTGCTAAACGCGCACTGCCTACTTATCGCCACATTTGTTCGCACTGGGCAATTATTGCTTCGTCTATATCTCCTAAGGCGCGCAGCATTTGAATAGTAAAATCAATAAATGCGTTTCCGTTTGCGGTGATCATTTTACCGTCTACTACGGCTTCGCGACTTGTTTGTATAAAGGCATGCTTATTTTTGTATTTTGGCAAATTAACGATGTCTGCTAGACTATTTGCGGTGTGATGGCAGTCATTTAGCGCTCCTGCCGCCGCTAAGAAATACGCCCCGTCGCAAATACCGCCTACCACCTTGCCTTGTTGTTTAAATTCCTCTATTAAATTAGCAATTTTTGAGGCGTTTTCGCTAGGCAGTTCGCGCCATGAATTTCTAGCGCCGATTAACACGATTGCCGCGGCATCTGGCGAAATTTCATCTATTGTTAAATCAGGTTTTGCGCGTAAAGCTCCGAACGATACTTTCTCGTTTTTATCGGTTGAGGCATAAAGGATGCTATAGTCCGTGAAATGTCGTAGTGCGGGAGCCAGTAGCGAAGCCTCCCAGTCGGCAAAGCCGTCTAAAATAACGATTACTAAAGTTTTCATAAAGTCTCCTTGAATAACCTACACTACTCAGTTCGGTTCGCATATCAAACTAAGCAAAATCGTAGAATTTATAAAATTTTTTATAATTCCGCTTTGGATTTAGAGCGGAATTCTATGATTTTACAAGTACGCGCGATAACATCGCTTTAAAAAGCCCGCTACCTCGGCGTGTGCTAGATCGCTATATCGGCGTTTTGTTCTAGCTCTCGATATAGGTTTTGAGTTTGCGGCCGATTTTTGGGTGTTTTAGCTTTTTGATCGCCGAGCTTTCGATCTGGCGGACGCGCTCGCGGGTGATATTAAGCTCCTTTCCGATCTCTTCAAGCGTGCGGTCGCTCTCGTCGTCAAGCAGTCCGAATCGCATGCGGATCACCGTGCGCTCGCGGTCGTTGAGCTGCTCTAAGATGTCGTCGATCTGCTCTTTTAGGTCGGATTTTAAAATTTGCTCGATCGGTGAAACCGAGCTTTTGTCCTCGACGAAATCGCCGAATTTGCCGTCATCCTCGTTTCCGATCGGCGCTTCTAGACTGATCGGCTCCTTTGTAATTTTGATGACCTGCTTTACCTTATCGACGCTAAGGCCTACTTCTTGCGCGATAACGTTGATATCGGGCTCTTTGCCGCCTTCTTGCATATATTTGCGCGTGATTTTATTAATTCGATTTATCGTCTCGATCATATGGATCGGGATGCGGATCGTGCGAGCTTGATCGGCGATGGCGCGGCTGATCGCCTGGCGGATCCACCACGTCGCGTAGGTCGAAAATTTATAGCCGCGCTTGTATTCAAATTTATCCACCGCCTTCATAAGCCCGATGTTGCCCTCCTGGATGAGGTCTAAAAACGGCAGCCCGCGGTTGGTGTAGCGCTTGGCGATGGAGACAACCAGGCGCAGGTTGGACTTAGCCATGCGCGCCTTTGCGTTATCGCTGATGCGCTTGCCGCGCTTGATCTGCTCTAAAATTTCTTTTAGCCGCTCAGGCTCGAGGTTGAAGCTTTTTTTGCTCGCTTCTTTTGTCAAAAAGAGCTTTTTTATATCGACGTAGGTCGAGACCATCGTAGCTTCCGGCACGCGCGCGATGATGTCGTCTTTGCTAAGCCTCGTGATCTCTTTTAGAATTTTTTTGTGATTTTCGCGCAGTTCGGCGCTAAACATCGGTAGCTTGTACTCTAAGCGCTTGAGCTCCTTTTCAAAGCCCTCGTCGCTTTTTAGCGCGGTCTCCATCGATTTTACGATCTCGGTGATGAGCTTGCTGGTTGGACCCAGATCCATGAGCTTTTCTTTTAAAATTTTCTTTTTAAACGCCAAGTTTAGCTTCGATAAAATTCCCTTGCTCTGCTTAATCGCCTCGGCGTTTTTCTCGGCAAATTTCATCCAATCCTTTTTGGCTTTTTCAAGAGCCTTGAAGCTTTCGATGACCTTTAGAGCGCGCTTATCGTTCTTTTTAGATCGCCTTTGCTTCGCCTCGTCCGCACTTTCCTCATCCTCCTCGTCGTCGTAATCCTCCTCCGATAGTTCCTCTTCGTCCTCCTCTTCACCCTCTTCGTCGCTGTCGTCAAAGCTTTTGAAAAGCTCCTTTACGCGGCGCTCGCGGTTGATGAGCGGCTCTTTATAGTCTAAAATGAAGTCTATTAAGTACGGCACCGAGCAAAACGCGTCGATGATGATATCCTCGCCGAGTTCGATTTTTTTGCTGATCTCGATCTCTTCTTCTTTCGTTAACAGCGGGATCTGTCCCATTTCGCGCAGATACATCCGCACAGGGCTGTCCGAACGGCTCCACTCCAAAAGCTCAACGTCGCTGGATAGATCAAACTCCTCGTCCCAGCCCTCGTCCAGTAGCTTTTTTTGCGTGGCTTCTTTGAGTTTTGCGTCCTCTAAATTTTTGATTTTAGAGATTTCTGCGGCGGAGATCAGCTCGACATCAAATTTTTTCGTAAGCGCTTCGACTTTCTTAACGGCCGTCGCGGTGGGGGCTTTATCGAAAAATTTTATCAGTCTTTCGTAGGTGATGTAGCTTTTTTGATTGTCGTCGAAAAATTGCTCGATGGGGCTTAGGGCGTCTTTTGAGCTCGCCATAAAATCTCCTTGTGTCATTGTGTATTTGGTTTTGGAAAATTAGATTATACCGAAACGCTCTTTATTTTTGCTTATATATGGCGCAAACTATCTAAATTTAATGATTTTTCAAATTCTAGAAATTAGGCTAAATTTTAAAATTTAGGTTATATTTTTAGCTAAATTTAAGATCGCTCTCTAAAATTCCGCGTTCGCAAGACGAAAATTAGCGCGCCGAAATTCCGCTTCCTTTACGCCGTCGCTTTAAAATTTAACGCCTCCAAACTTCCTATCTTTACGCTCTCGCGCTTAAATTTAGCCCCAAATTTTAAGCGAGGAATTCCGCCCTCATATCGGAGCGATTGAGCGGATTTTAATAAATTTGTCGGTAAAATCGCGCATCTATTTTAAAATTTAAGGCGGAAATATGGCAAAAGTATGGAAATTCGGCGATGATATCGACACCGACATTATTATCGCGGCGCGCTACCTAAATACCTCCGACGCAGCTGTGCTTGCGACGCACATCATGGAGGATGCGGATAGGGACTTTTCGTCCAAAATCGCTCGCGGCGACATCATCGTAGCGGGGAAAAATTTTGGCTGCGGTAGCTCGCGCGAGCACGCTCCGATGGCGCTTAAGGCCGCCGGAATTTCATGCGTGATCGCAAAAAACTTCGCTAGGATTTTTTATCGAAACAGCTTCAACACGGGCTTTTTGATCCTCGAATGCGACGAGACGGATAAGATCGCGCAGGGCGACGAGCTTAGCATCGATCTAAAGGGCGGCGTAATTAAAAATTTAACTCAAAAAACTGAGTATAAATTCGGCGCGATACCGGAGTTTATGCAAAAGCTCCTCGATGCGGGCGGAGCGATAAATTACGCAAAAACAAAGATAAACTTGTAAGGAATTTGGATGAAAAAATACGACGTATGCGTGATAAAAGGCGACGGGATCGGCCCCGAGATCATCGAAGAAGCGATCAAGGTGCTCGATGCCGTAAGCCATAAATTTAATTTCGAGCTAAATTTTGACTACCGCTTGATGGGCGGCGCGGCGATCGACATTATGGGCGTTCCGCTTCCGGATGAGACGCTAAATGCCGCTAAATCAAGCGATGCGGTGCTTTTCGGCGCGATCGGCGGCGCGAAATGGGACGGCCTGCCGCGCGAACTGCGCCCCGAAAGCGGGCTACTGAAAATCCGCAAAGAGCTTGGAGCGTTTGCAAATCTGCGTCCCGCGATGATTTTTGATGAGCTGATAAACGCTTCGACGCTAAAGCCGGAGATCATCAAAGGCGTCGATATAATGGTGGTGCGCGAGCTTACGGGTGGGATTTATTTCGGGCAGCCGCGCGTGAAAAACGAAAAGGATGCGCTAAATACGATGTGCTACAACGCCGCCGAGATCGAGCGCGTGGCTAAGGTCGCATTTGAGGCAGCGCTTTTGCGAAACAAAAAGATAACGCTCGTGGATAAGGCCAACGTGCTTGAAACAAGCCAGCTGTGGCGCGAGGTCGTAAGCGAGCTAGCGAAAAATTATGCGGGGATAAATTTGGAGTTTATGTACGTAGATAACGCCGCGATGCAACTCGTGCGGGCACCTGCGCAGTTCGACGTGATTTTGACCGAGAATTTATTCGGCGATATTTTAAGCGATGAGGCGAGCATGATCTGCGGCTCGATCGGACTACTTCCGAGTGCGAGTATCGGCGGCAAGGTAGGCATCTATGAGCCGATCCACGGCAGTGCGCCCGACATCGCGGGACAGGGCATCGCAAACCCGATCGCTACGATCTTAAGCGCTGCGATGATGCTGAAATACGCATTCGGCGAGAATGAAGCCGCAGTGGCGATCGAGCTTGCCGTGCGCGGCGTGCTTCGCGACGGATACCGTACCAAGGATATCGCGCAGTACGACGCCAAAGAAATTTGCTCGACCGCAGAGATCGGCTCGATCATCGCAGATTACGCAAGTAAGGCTTAGGAACCAGCTTTGAATGGCGCGCTAGCATATGCTATGGAGCTTGAGAAAAAAGGCGATATCTACGGCGCAATGCGGATTTGCCGCGGTATTTTACGTGATAATCCGCAAGATGGCGATGCGGCGGTGCTTTTTGCGCGGCTAAATTTAAATCATCGAGTAAGTTCTGGCGTCAATATGGCGATGCTGGAGCGCTTTTTGAGCGTCGATGCGAGCAAACAAGCGGAATTTAAGAGGTGGCTAATTGATGTATGAAAATGAACTAGAAGATATCATCGAAGCAGTAAATGAGATGAAAGCGCAAAAGCGCGCGCAAGATTTGACGGTGCAGCAAGGGAGGGCTGTGAATGCAAACAGCACTGAAGCAGGAACGCAGGATGCTTTAAGCCCCGCTTCTTTTACGCCAGATCCCATTGCACCTGGTGCCTTAAATTCTACATCTGCGCCGGATATCGCTTCATCAAATGCGCAAAATTTCACTTCCTTAGATACTAAAAATTCCACTTCGCGCTTTGTTTCATCGGACGCTTTAAATTCCGCCCTAGATCGTTCAAATTTCATGGCTAGTAAGAGCTCTGCGCCTAGTGGCGCGGAATTTACGGCGGACGCTACTTTAAAAAAATTTGCTGTAAAAGATGAAAATTTTACTTTTTCAGGCGAGGAGAATTTTAAAAATTCTGATCTTACAGGTGGTGAAAATTCCGTGGCCTCCGTCTCTTTGGGTGGAGAAAATTTTATAAATTCCACTTCCACAAGCGGCAAAAATTCCACAAATTCAACCTTTGTAAACGATGAAATTTTAAAAAGCTCCACCGCAAAATTTGACGAAAGATTTCGTGATTTATCGGGCATCGCAGGCGAAATTTACGATAGTCTAGGCAGCGATATGAATGGATTTGTTTCGCCGCAAAGCAGGGACGCAAATATGGCGCAAAGCTCTGCCAAAAGTAAAGATTTTGAATTAGCGCTAAATTCTACGGATGATGACTCCCAAAGCGAGCAAGATTTGACGCCTCGTATTTTAGGTGCGCATTTTAAGGAGCTAAGCAATGACGATTTGGGGTCTGGCTCTGATTTTAAAGAAAACGAAGTTGACGATTATTTCAGCACAGCGCATTCTAAAAAGCAGGATTTAGCGTCGCTTCAAGCTCAAAATTCCGCCGCGCTAAATATCCGCAATGTTGCCGCGCAGCAGCAAAATTTCGTTTCACGGCCGCAGAATTTTACTACGCCTGAGGTGAGAAACGATGAGTTCGCCACGCCGCAGCTTCGTGATTCTGCCGCGCAGGATATGCAAGCTGGAAGTTTTGCCTCTTCTGGTGCTCAAAATTCCGCCCTCCACCAGCCCGAGGAAGCGCGATATCTCGGGGCTGCGAGACAACCTCAAGCGGGCGATAAATCAAAATATCTCGCAAATACAGATTTTAAAATTTCAAGCGAAGCGGAGTTTTTGAGCGCGATAAAAGAGCGAATTTTAGTGCTTTTTGAGGGGTTGAATGCTTTTGAGAAGGGCGATTTGAACGCGCGCGTGGAGCTAAATTTAAAATTTATGGAATTCTTGCTTGCAAGTATCGAAAACCGACTTGAAAATCTATCAAAATGACGATTTCATCGCACTTTTAGATTATCTTAAAAAATTTAGCTCACGCATATATCTGGTAGGCGGCTGCGTGCGCGATCATTTTTTGGGGCGGGCGAGCGCTGATGTGGATGTGGAGCTTTACGATGTGGATCCGCACCGCTTCGAGCAAATTATGCAAGACTTCGGCGCGCAGGGCGTCGGCAAAAGCTACTTCGTTTATAAATATAAAAGCTTCGACATCTCGCTTCCGCGCACCGAGAGTAAGACGGGCATCGGACACAAGGGCTTTAGCGTCGCTTTGGCTACGGACGAACATGAGGCTAGCAGGCGACGCGATTTTACGATCAATGCGATGATGATAGACGCTATAAGCGGCAAAGTGCTCGATTTTTACGGCGGGATTGCGGATCTGCGCGCGCGTATTTTGCGAGTGGTTGATCCGCGCACTTTCGTGGAGGATAGCTTGCGCGTGTATCGCGCAGTGCAGTTTGCCGCGAGATTTGAGTTTCGCGCCGAGCCGCGCACTTTAGAGCTTATGCGCGGCATTGACGTTAGCGATCTTAGTTGCGAGCGCGTTAAAGCAGAGCTGATTAAATTTTTTCGTGCACCCGCGCACCGATATGGGATGATGCTAATGCAAGAGTTGGGGCTTTACGAGCGGGTTTTTGGATTGCAGATTGATCCGCTCGTGCACGAGCGACTGATGCAATTCATAGAGCGTGGCGAATCTTTCGTGAGAAATGAAATGTTTTTTTTATACGCGTTTTTGAATTTTTTAGGATTAGATAAAGATAAAATTTTGAAAAATTTAGGGCTAAATTCCCTTTATAAAAGGCTACTTAGCGAGCCGTTTTTTAAGCGGGTAAGCGACGAGCGACTATGTAAAATCGCTCTAAAAATGCCGCTTAAGCAGTGGCTCGGGCTATATTGTAAAGGTAGGGTGCAAGCATCAAAGCGGCTTGGGATTTGGGATAAGAAATTTAAGAGCTTGATTTGCGCTGCGGATGTCGCTCGCAACCTGCGCGGCGCTGCGATCGGCAAGGAGATTGAGAGGCTGCAAGAAGCGGAGATTAGGGCGTTCGTAGCGGCTTTAAAAGCGTAAATTTAGAGAGATTTTTGTAAAATTGCCGTTTTATTTAGGAGCTAGTTTTATGAAAAAATTCTATCGTCACGACGAAATTTACGCGTTTTGCAAGAATGCTGCGTCTTTGCAAAAGCGCGCTTTTTGCTTTGATCGCAGGCGAAATCTCGTGATTTTTGTTGCGCGAAATTTTATCTTTTGCGATGAGCGAAATTTAAATTTTTGCGGCGTAAAATTTCATAGCAAAAAGCTTAGCTCGGTAGGATTTTATGACGCGGAATTTGACCTATTAAAATTTCATCCGTCGTGCCGCCATACCGAAAAAGCCCACGAGGCGAAGTTTTATGGATCGAGAGAATTTCGCAGATCGCATCACTGCGGTGAGAAATTATATGAGCCGTGCAGCAACGAGACGGAATTTCACGGCTCACATTACAGCGAGATGAAATTTTGCAGATTAGGACATCTTGGCACAAAATCTCACAGCCTGCGTCATATTAAATGCATTAAAGCAAAATTTAGCGAGCCGTATCGCGCGTCCTGTTCTATGGAAGTAGTTGCCTCGCCGCACCACAAAAAAATGCAAGAGCCGTATCGTTGCAAGGAGATATCTGACGTCCTGCAGCGTCGCAAAATCATGAACCTAAATTTTATTTCGCAGAATTTCAAATTACAGAATTTTGCCCATTCAAATTTGCAAGGCTTTACTGCGCGAAATCCCAAGCCGAGTAATTTAGCTTTTCGAAATTCTAAATCTCAAAACCTTGTCTCATGGAATTTTAAATCGCAAAATTGTGCTCATTCAAAATCGGTGATTTTTGATGTTTAATATCGTGTTAGTATATCCGCAGATCCACACAAACACCGGCTCCATCGGGCGCATGTGCGTCAATGCGGGGTGTCCTTTGCATTTGATCAAGCCGCTAGGATTCCTCATCGACGATAAGCATCTGCGCCGCGCGGGGCTTGATTATTGGGCGAACTTGGATCTTAAAATTTGGGAAAATTGGGACGAGTTTATGGCGGCGAACGAGAAATTTAAGCAGCGCTTCTTTTTTGCGACGACGAAGACGAACAAGCTCTACTGCGAGGCGAAATTCAAGCCGGGCGATTTTTTGATTTTCGGCTCGGAGGGGCACGGACTGCCGCTTGAGATCATGCGCACAAAGCGCGAAAACTGTATCACGATCCCGATGAGCGGGGCGGGGCGCAGTTTAAATTTAGCTACCAGCGTGGGTATCGTAACCTACGAAGCGATCCGCCAAAACATCGATAAATTCGACTTTAGGAGCGCGGTTTGCGAGTTTTAGCGCTACTTTTTGCGATGTTTTTCTGCGGCGCGAGTGCGGCGGAGCTGAAAATCGCATCGTTTAACGTGCAAAATTTATTCGATGGCAAGGACGACGGCACGGAGTACGCGGATTTTGAGATCGGGCGCGGCTCATGGAGCGAGCAAAAATATGAGCGCAAGCTGCAAGCGGTAGCGGATGAGATAAGCGCGCTTAATGCCGATATTTTGGGGCTGCAAGAGATCGAAAACGAAGCTGTGCTAAAAGCGCTTGCTCAGAAAGCGGGCTATAAATTCTACGCTTTTTCGCGCGCGCAGACTGCACCTGCGGGCGTGGCGGTGATGTCGCGCATACCGATAAAATTTCAAAAAACCTACCGCCCGATAGAGCTTAAAACACGAGATATTTTGCGCACTGATTTTGCGCTTGGCGGCACTGATTTTAGCTTTTATGTCGTGCATATGCTCTCTGCACGCAATCCGCTTAGCGAGCGCAAGCGCAATTTCGCCTTTTTACGCGAGGTTTTGCAAGGGCACCAACGCGCTATCGTAGCGGGAGATTTTAATACGAATTTCGGGCGAAATTCTTTGCTAAACGAGCTTATCGAGCGCGATGGGTTTAGCGATTTATGGGCGCTACATCCCTGCTCGCAGTTAAAGCATTTTAGCTCTTGTGAGTCTCACGAAAGCGGCGCGGCGCTCGATCATATCTTGCTTAGCGACGATTTTTTTAGTAGCGAATCGGGATATAAAAAGGACAGCTTCGTGGTTGCTAAATCCTCTACCGCTTCCGATCATTTCCCGATTAGCTTTATTCTGACAGACGAAGGTGCTTTAAAATCTATGCCGAGAAAGCAAGAATTTTTAGCTAAAAATACCGCTAGCTCCGCAAAAACCGTCACGATAGAGGAGCTTTACGGGCGCATTATAAGCGAGCCTGTGCTGATAAAAGGCGTAGTCGTGAGCTTTACAAACCGCCACGGCTTTGCGGTCTCCCAAGATGGAAGCGGAGTTTTTGTCTATGGCGGCAGCGGGCTGCAGCTAGGCGATAAACTCGATCTGCTAGTAAAAAAGACGAAATTTTATAAGCAAAGCTTTGAGATAGACGATTTTGAGATCGTAGCTAGAAGCGGCAACGTAGGCTCTATCGCGCCATACGTTTTGCCTAGCGCATCGGTACGGCAGCTGCGCGCAGGAGATGTGATAAGCACGATCAAAGGCGACGTTAAGGACGGCATAATTGATCTAAAAGGCGTGGGCGAGTTTAGAATTTTTCGTAAAAGCGCTCCTATACAAAACGGCAAAAATTTAGAATTTAAAAACGCCTATTTTACGATTTATAAAGGGCAAAAGGAATTTATAGTAGAATGATACACGCCGTTATAACCGCACTTTTCGTGCTTTTTATGATATTTATGATCGTAGGATTTAACCGCGAAATGATGGAGAAAAACGAAAAACGAAATCAACGAAAAAAGGATAAAGATGGAACTACTCATTGAGATTGGGGTCGAGGAGCTGCCTGCGATCCCGTTTTTAAAAGAGCGTGCGAATATCGCGCCAAAATGGCGCGCAGTGCTTGAGGCTAACCGTATAAATAGCGACTTTCGCTTCGAATTTAGCCCGCGTAGATTTGTGCTATTTCACGAGGATTTTCCACAACGCGGCGATGATGCGCAGATCGTAAGCACGGGCGCGCCAAAATCCGTCGCGCTCAAAGACGGCGCGTGGAGCCCTGCGGCGCTAAGTTTTGCTAAAAAATGCGGCATAAGCGAAAGTGAGCTGGAATTTCGACAGATAGGTGGCAAAGAGGTGCTCTACCACGCTGCGGTGCAAAAAGGGCGTGATAGTCGTGAAATCCTAGGCGAAATGATAGAGGAGTTTTTACGATCACTAAATTTTGGACGCGCGATGCGCTGGGGTAGCGGCGAGTTTGAGTTTATCCGTCCGATAAGAAGCATAGCCTGCGTTTTGGGCGGTCAAAACGTAGATTTTGAAATTTATGGCGTGCGAAGCGCAGCTGCATTTTTTCCGCACCGAAAATTTGGCTATGAAGCGATTAAATTTAAAGACGCCGCAGATTATTTCGCACTGCTGGAGCGTAACGGCGTAATTTTAAGCGAGCAAAAAAGAAAAGATAAAATTCTAAGCGAGTTTGCAAAGCTCGAGAAAAAGCATGGCTTTAAGATCGAGGTCGATCCTGCGTTGCTAGATGAAGTAACGGCGATCACCGAGTATCCGACGGCGCTGCTAGGCAGCTTTGAGCGAGATTTTTTAAGCGTACCAAAAGAGGTCATCATCACTTCGATGAAGGAGAATCAGCGCTATTTTCCCGTTTTCGAGGGTAAAAACTTAAGCAATCATTTCGTTGTCGTTAGCAATGTGATCACCGATGATGACGAGCTAGTGATACGCGGCAATGAAAAAGTTTTACGCGCGCGCCTAAGCGATGCTATGTTTTTTTGGAAAAGCGATTTGCAAGTGGAATTTAGCCCTGAAAAACTTAAGCAAATTTCCTATATGCAAGCTCTTGGCTCGGTTTATGATAAGCAGGTGCGCGAGCTAGCTGTAGCAAAGGCACTGAGCGCGGATTATGCTACACAGATTGAGGCGGAGATCGGCAAAAAGAATTTTGCGCAGGATGTGGAAAATGCCGTAATGTTTAGTAAAGCAGATCTTAGCAGCACGATGGTGGGCGAATTTAGCGAGCTTCAAGGCATTATGGGTAGTTACTATGCCGCACACGCTGGACTGGCAGATCATGTATGCCGCGCGATACGCGAGCAATATCTTCCTAGCGGCGAGGATAGCGAGCTGCCAAGCGGTGTATTTAGTAGCGTAATCGCTGTGGCGATGAAATTTGAAACGCTCCTGGGGCTTTTTAGTATCAATAAAGTTCCAAGCGGCAATAAAGATCCGTATGCGCTTCGCCGCGCAGCTACGGGGCTAATTAAAATTTTACTAAATCAAGGATTGAGCTTTGATGCGAATGCGCTGGCGCAAAAGCTGGCGCCAAATTATAAGAAATTTGACATTTCTAAGCTGCTGGATTTTATGAAAGATAGATTATATGGAATTTTTGACGAGATAAATCCGTCCGTGATCAAGGCGTGCATCGCAAGCGGCGAAAACGATCTATTACGACTAAGCAAGGTCATAAAAGCTCTGGGCGAGATCGCAGCAGCAGCGGATTTCGGGGAAAATTTCGCAACTTTTAAGCGCCTAGCCAATATCATCAAGGACGAAAAAATAGGCGCGGTGGACGAAAATCTATTCGAACACGACGCTGAGCGTGCGCTAAATGCGGCATTCAGGGCGATTAAGCTCAACGAAAACGACGTGAGTGGGTATCTGCGCTTGCTATTTGGGCTTAAAGGCGTGATTGATGATTTTTTCGATAACGTAATGATAAACGTCCAGGATGCCGCGATACGCGCAAATCGTATCGCAAATATCGGGCAAATTTATCGCGCGTTTTTGCAGTTTGCCGATATCAAAGAGATAGGATTTTAATCCCACTTAGAACTCATTTGCCCAAGGTTTACGAGAACCTTGGGCAAAATTTTACTGCGCAAAGGAGCGCAAATGCTAATCATCAACGCAAAATTACTAACTAAAAATCTAAAAATCACAAAATCTCTCTCGCAGCTGATTCAGGGCTTTCTTTATCGCTATTTACCGGCTTCGGAGCATGTGGGATACAGGCACGAATCAAGCGGTAAAATTTTTAAACGCACGGTGTTTGATTTTATCTTGCGAGGAGAGGACTTGCGCGTGCGATTTGCTTCATGCGAGCCGGAGTTTGAACGTAAAATCGCGCTAGCAGTGCTAAAAGACGGGCTAAGATTGGGTGAAATTCTATTTACGCAAACTACCGTCGAAGCAAGAAATCATAAAATTTGCGAGAACGAAACTATTGTGCAAGGCTACGTGGCATGCGCAGTAAGCGGGCTTTTGGGGCATAAAGTCTATTTGCAGCCACAAGATAGCAGGCATTTAGAGATGATGAAGACGAATATTTTACAGCGATTTGAAACGATTATGG
>NZ_CALIBH010000218.1 GCF_938045775.1 uncultured Campylobacter sp. | reverse complement strand
AATAAATTTAATCAAAGGATCAAAATGAAAATACTACTTATCAACGGCGGAGCGCCGTTTAACGGCAATGGCGGCAAGCTAAGCAAGACGCTGCACGAGTTAGCCAAAAAAACGCTACAAGCCTTATGGCACGAAACGCGCGAAACCACGATACATGAGGGCTACAATATAGAGGATGAGGTGGAGAAATTTTTATGGATGGACGCCGTGATCTGGCAGATGCCCGCGTGGTGGATGGGCGAGCCTTGGCTAGTCAAAAAATACGTGGACGAGGTGTTTATGGGCGGCATAGGCAAGATAGTGGCAAACGACGGGCGGCACAGCGCAAGCCCAAACGACGGCTACGGCACAGGCGGGCTGATAAAGGGCAAATCGCACATGCTAAGCGTTACTTGGAATGCTCCGCTTCAGGCGTTTGACAAGCCCGGAGATTTTTTCGAGGGCGTGGGCGTGGACGGCGTTTATTTGCATTTTCATAAAGCCAACGAGTTTTTAGGCACGAAAAGGCTGCCTACTTTTATGTGCAACGACGTCGTTAAAAATCCCGACGTAGAGCGTTTTACGAGAGATTACGAAGCGCATTTAAAAAAGGTTTTCGGCTAGCCTTAACGGGCTCAAACGAGTTTATCTGCTCATAGTACAGCGCCAGATGAGCTAAAGCGGATTTATAAGATCGCTTCTTAAAGTCGGATATTACGACGCTTGTGAAATTTTAAAATAATGCCAAGCAGTACTTGTTCGAGTGTGGCTTGCGATGCGCGAGGTTTTCGTAAATCGCGAGATTCGAGCTTTGCTCGGCTGACTGACACTGCGTGATGTGCGGGAGGTGTGAAATTTGCGGTGTTGCAGCGTGAAATTTCAAGTCTTGCGGCGCGCGATTTATGCAGTCACTATATAAAATTTCATACGGCTGTCGCAGCTTCTAAGTCGGTGCGAAATAAAACTTGCGAAACGACGTGGCATTTTGCGATCGTTTTAAATTTTGCAAATGCGCTGTATTTTGGCTCGGTGCGAGATAAAATTTTACGCGGCGCACTTTTATGTGATGTACGCGTCTAGCTTGCCGTTGCTCGTTAGTGCCATGTCAGCGAGTGTCTAAGCATGGATGAGCGCGATGGCTGGCTCGTGTAACTATTAGCGTGCCGTTCAGTGCTGCTAGTGGCTTTAAGAGGCACGATGTGTGTTTACAGGGGAAGAGATGTTAAAAATCGATATGCTTGAGTTTTTTCGCCCGGGCGAGTTTGCTGACGTAAAAAGCGGCTTGAGCTGCGCGCAGATCGCCTCGATGTTTGGCCCTGCGGATGCGAGCTTTAAGAGCGCGGGGGCTGAAATTTTAAGATACGGCGCCTTTGAGTTTCACTTTTTTCGGGACGAAATTTTTATGATTTTTTCGGATCATTTCAGAAGTGAGCCTCTAAATTTCGGCGGCGCAAGGGCGCAGCAAATCGAAATCGAGCCTTGGATATTATCGGGCTGTCCTGCCCCCATCGATCTTGCGGCGGCAAAAGACGCTTTAGATCGCGAGCGGATCGAGTATCGCGAGCTCGCAACAGATGAAGGTTTGAAGCTAGACTTAAGCAGCGGCGTTACGCTTGCGTTTGAAAGCTTGAGCGGGTTGGGCGAGCCCCGCGGCTACGAGCTTGCCGAATTTTGGATAAAATTTTAGTGGAATTTAAAAAGAGAAATATTTCTTTCGCGCGCTTTTTAAATTTAGCTTTTAAATTTACTCTTCATTGAATGAAAATGAATGAAAATCCAAGCTAAATTTTGGCGGAAGCGGCGCCTTGTATTGCGCACGGCGACGGAAAAACCGAGCCGTATTAGCTGCAGAAATACGGATTTAAAGATCGCGATAGCTTATAGCGACGCAGCTCCGCTTTTCTGCCGCTACGGCGCGCCAGGATGAAGCGCCGAGATAAAATTTTAAACAAAAGAGGTTTGATGTTTTTTGATACAAAATACGATGAAAAAAGATCGCTAGCTTTAATCAGATGAATACGCTTTTAAGATACGTGCTGCTGTTTTTTATCCTTGGTGCGGCGCTGTATACGTCCTACACGGCCGTGCTGCCGTCTAGCCCCGAGGATTTGCAGACCATAGAGGGACGCGTCATATATGTGCAAACGAATAAGAGCAGAGGGGCTAGTTATTATAGTTAAATTTAGTGGATAGCTCGCTTAAGCAGAGGCGTTTTTCTTTAGATGTTTACGGTACGCAGATAGACGGATACAAGGCCGCGATATACGACAAGGACGTAAAAATTTAGTACCAAAGGATCGGGGGCGATACCGACCTTGCACGGCAGATCGCCC
Source organism: uncultured Campylobacter sp. (assembly GCF_938045775.1). Classification (GTDB taxonomy): domain Bacteria; phylum Campylobacterota; class Campylobacteria; order Campylobacterales; family Campylobacteraceae; genus Campylobacter_B. Next base: position 2,881 of record NZ_CALIBH010000218.1, on the reverse strand, counting down.
TTAAAGACGGGCAAATGGTTTTAAAATACGATTATGCTTTTGCAACCAGATTTTATTACAATACCATATCCGATTCCTATAAAATCACATATTTAAAATGGGGCGGCGGTGCGCTTGCGCTTTTGATCATTCAGATCGTTTTGACTCGGATAGCGAGGAGAAAATACCGCGCCAAATGGGGCTACTACGACAAACCTACGAATAAAATTTAAAATCGCCGCCGCCGAATAAATTTAAGCAAAATTTTGACCAGGCAAAATTTCGGATCGGCTTTTGCGCGCCGATTAAATTTACGCGTTCGCTGCGCCGCGAAATTTAAATCTTAAATTTAAAAAGCGAAATCAAAGGAGCGAAAACGCTGCTTAAATTTGGCTTTTTAAAAATCGTTTTAGCAAAAGGGCGGGCAGAGATCGGGATTTTATCGCGGAATTTTGTTTTGGCGGCTCTTGCGAGAGCGGCAAAAACACGTTCTTTGCTTTTTGCTTGCGCGCTCAAAGGCGGAAATTTTATTCATGCGCGGTTGAGATGGCAGTGCGGTACCGCGCGCAAACTCATGCTTTCAAATTTAGCCGCAGTGAAATGGCGGTGCGGCTTAAGCATAAATTTTTATCGTTGCGCCTCGGCGGTATCTCTGCGCGGCAACGCAGTAAATTTATAAAATTTTACGCCGCGCCGCGTAGCGAAATCAGCTCGCAAATTTCAAAATATGGCGGCAAAATTTAGCCAAATTTAGGGCTAAATTTCACGCGCTTACTAATTTTTCTCGGCTAATTTTGTCTCTATAAATTTTAAAATTTCATCCGCGCTTACGCTCTGCCGCTTTAGGCCTGCGCGAGTGATGAACTCGACGCTTCCCTCTGCTAGGGCTTTGCCCGCGAGCACGGCGTACGGAAAGCCCATTAGCTCGAAGTCATTCATCTTCACGCCGAAGCGCTCTGCGCGATCGTCGAGTAGCACGCGAACTCCGCGCGCACGGCACTGCTCGTATAGCTGCGAGGCAAATTCTACCGCCGCTGCGTCTTTGTGATTTGAGATGATGATCTCAAGCTCGAAAGGCGCTAGCTCGCGCGGCCAGATGCAGCCTCGCTCATCGTGGCTGCTTTCGATCGCTACGGCGATGAGGCGGCTTGCGCCGATGCCGTAGCAGCCCATAAAAAATGGCTGTGCCTTGCCGTTTGCGTCCAAAAATCGCGCTCCCATCGGCTCGGAATAGCGCGTGCCGAGCTGAAAGATATGACCCACTTCGATGCCTTTCGTGATGCCAAGCTCGCCGCCGCAGCACGGACACGCGTCGCCTTCGCTCACGGCGACGAGATCCGCAAAGCGCGATTCGTTAAAATTTATCACGCTAGCGCCTACGTAGTGGTAATCCGGCTCATTTGCGCCCGCAATCATCTCGCGCGCTCCTTTTAGCTCGGCATCGATGTAAAATTTCGCCCCTTCGCCGAGCCCGAAAGGTCCGCAAAAGCCCGCCGTAAAGCCAGCTCGCGCGATCTCCTCCTCGCTGGCATCGATTAGCTCCAGCGCACCGCAGGCGTTTTGCGCCTTGGTCTCTTGCAGCTCGTCGCAGCCGCGGATAAAAAACGCTACGATCTCGCTGCGATCCTCATATAGCGCTTTTTTGATCACTGCTTTGATAGTGTAGAATTTATCCACTTTGAAAAATTCCGCCACCGCGTCGATCGTTTTCATCGCGGGGGTTTTAAATTTCATCATGCCGTCGGTCTCGGGCGCAGCGGCGTTCGTGGTTTTGGGAGCACGGCGCGCAGCCTCGATATTTGCGGCATACTCGCAGCGCTTGCACACGACGATATCGTCCTCGCCGTTATCCGCTAGCACCATAAACTCCTTGCTACCGCTACCGCCGATCGCGCCGCTGTCCGCATCGACCGCGCGAAAATTTAATCCCAGTCGCGTAAAGATCCGCGAGTACGCCTGCCTCATCACCTCAAACTCTCGCTTCATATCCGCAGTGTCTGCGTGGAAGCTATAAGCGTCCTTCATCGTAAACTCGCGACCGCGCAGAAGCCCGAAGCGAGGGCGCGCCTCGTCGCGGAATTTCGTATTGATCTGATAGATATTTAGCGGCAGCTGCTTGTAGCTCGTGATCTTATCCGCTACCATCAAAACCGCCGCCTCCTCGTTGGTAGGACTTAGCACGAAGTCGTTATCCTTGCGATCTTTGAAGCGCAGCAGCTCCTTGCCGTATTTGGCGTAACGACCGCTTTTTTTCCACGCATCCGCAGACGTCACGACGCTAAAAGAGACCTCCTGCGCGCCCGTAGCGTCCATCTCCTGCCTGATGACGGCGCAGATCCGCTCCAGCACTATCTTTCCTAGCGGCAAAAAATTATAAAGCCCACTGCCCAGCTGCTCGATAAATCCCGCGCGGATCAAAAGGGCGTGGCTAGGTAGTACCGCGTCTCTGGGAGCCTCTTTTAGGCTCGGAGCGAAAAGCTTGCTAAATTTCATTCTGTCTGTCCTTTTTCTCGTTTTCTTGATTTAAAAATTTTTCGTAGTTTTCTTGCAGTTCAAAAATTTCGACCAGCGTGTTTACTGTGCCGTCAGCATCGTCCGCTTCGCCGAGGTTTTTCAAATTTACCGTCGGAGCGTGCAGAAACGCTTTAAAAACCTGATGGATCAGCTTGCGCGCCTCCTCTGCATCGCTGTGCTTTAGATAGCCCTTTTTAAGCGCTTTGGCTAGCTCCAGCTCAGCTACTTGCTTCGCGCTTTGACGCAAGGCTTTGATGATCGGCGTGGATGCCGCCGCTTTGAGCCATTTGAAAAACTCGTTCGTGCATTTTGCCACGATCGAGTAAGCGATCTGCGCCTGCTCCTCGCGAAGCAGCAAATTTTTCTTTACGATCTCCTCCAGATCATC
>NZ_CALIBH010000217.1 GCF_938045775.1 uncultured Campylobacter sp. | reverse complement strand
CCGTTTTTTGTGCCAATGCTGGAATTCCGATCAGACGCCTTTTTATCCGTAACGGACTGCTTCGCTGCTGCAGCATTCGTCCCACTCTCCGCGCTTAGATACTGTGGCGCTAAAATCATCGTCGCGATTAAAATTCCGCTTAAAACCTTACCCCGATACATTCTTCCTCCAATTCTTTAGTATGCGTTTTAAAATATTCCCAAAACGGGAAGCTACGACACTGCTTCGGACGCAGCTCGTAAATCCCGCAGTTGCGCCGCGCTTCGTCAAAAAATACGCACGCCAGGCCGCCTTCAAAGGGCTTTTCTTTTACGCTAAATTTAGCGCCTATTTTTTGTAAATAAATTTCTTTAATCCTTGCGGGCGAAATTTTAAATTTTGCCGCCAGCGCCGCAATCTCACTCTCATCTATCCAGATATAGCCGCTCTCTCCTGTGCAGCACTTACCGCCGCAGCGCTCACACGCGCTTGCATCGAAGCTAAAGCCGAACTCACTCATAATCTACGCTCGTCAGATCCGCGCTTTTGTAGATCGCGTGGGCTTGTGCGGTGCGCTTTCCGTGCGCACTAGCATAGATCGGAATGGTGATCTCACAGGGCGAGCGCGAGTTCTTACGAGCCTGCAAAAGCGCGAGCTTAGCGGGCTTTGAAATGTCAGGATAGACAAAACCAAGCCTCGTCAAATTTAGCCTAAACTCGCCTAAAAGCTCGCAAATTTTAGCTAGCTTGCCCGCCTCGTAGCAAAAAATAAGCGTACCGCCAGGCTTAAGATGAGCGTTCGCAGATCGCACGAAATCCCGTAGGTTAAGGCTTGCTGCGCTCTTACTAAGCGCCATGTGAGGCTCTTTGCTAAGCGAAATGCGCTCTCGATAAAAGGGCGGATTTGAGACAATAAAGTCAAAACGCTTCTCGCTTTTAAACTCTGCAAAATCCGCGTGCAAAATCTCGGCAGGCAGATCGTTTTGCAAAGAATTTAGCCTTAAGATTTCTAAATTTCGCTCTTGAATTTCTAGCAAGCTTAGATTAATGCTTTTAAAATCGCGTTTTAGCAAAAGCCCTAAAATTCCACATCCTGCGCCCACATCTAGCACGTCGCCGTATATCGCTCGCGGATTTAGCGCGCTTTTTAAACTACACTCATCGCAAACTGCAAACCAGTCGTCACGCAAGCACTCCGCAGCAAAATCCTCGCGCACCTTGGCGTCTTTAAATTTGCTCGCGAAATCTTTATCGTGCGTCTTTTGAGATTCTAAAGACTGCGCGATTTGCTCGTCACAAAATTTAAAATTTTCACCGCTTGCGATATCAGGCTTTAAAGCATGCCAGGCTTCGTCGTTTTGAAAATCGGAATTTTTATAGCGCTCGCTTTGAAATTTCTCCTGAAATTCCGCTTGAAATTTCATTTTAAATTCCGCCTTAAGTTCAGCGCAGCCCTTACTTCCAAAATCGCGATCATTCCCCACGCTATGGTTAGCGGTATACGACTCTTCTTTGCTAAAAGCGCAATCCTCGGCGCAAAATTTCGCTTCACCGCCTGCGAAATCCGAAGCGCAAAACTGCGCATTAAAGCCTCCATCTGTCGCGTCTTTAAATTCCGCGCCACAGCCCAGCGCCCAAGAGTCATTTTGCGATGCTACGTCAGCTTTACGCACGCCTGAGCTTCTTATAAAATTCCATAAAAAAATCGTATCGCTCGTGTAGCGATAGCCCTTTTTTGGCTGATAAAGCCTCATCTGCGGATATTTTTGATGATGGTATGAGCGTGATTTATCGCCACCACGATCGATCCGCCGCTTCTGCTGATGAGATCTCCGCCGACGTAAAGCCCGCTAGTGGCGGTCTGGAGATTTTCATCCACGATCGGCACGCCGTTTTCGTCGTAAGCGATGCCGCATTTTTTAAGAAAATCGATCGGGCTCGTGCCGCCGATCGCGTATATCACGCGGTCAAACACGAGCTCGGTGCCATCATCAAATTTTACCAGCACCTTGCCGTTTTCATTCTCAAGAGCCTCTATATCGATACCTAAGCGCAAGATGATGTTGCCGTATTTGGTCTCGCGCATTACGTCGCTTTCGTTCGTCTCGTTTAGGCGGGTAAATTTAGGCTTGCGATAGCAAAGCGTCACGACATTGGTCTTGCATAGCGCTATAGCGTATTCCGCGGCTGAGTTACCGCCTCCGACGACTAGAATTTTTTCATTAATCGTGCATTTATCAAGATTGAAATTTACGCGTTGCGTGATCGAAGGCGGAATTTTATAAGCGGGCTTATTAGGCTTGCCCATCCTGCCAATTGCGACGATGACGTTGCGCGCGCGGTATCCAGCCGAGCTAGTCGTGATATAAAACTCATCTGCGTGCTTTTCGATCTTTTCGACCTCGCTTTTGAAATTCGTATCGATTTCGTCGCTATCTAAGAGCTCGTCGAAATAATTTAGCACGCTCTCTTTCGTGCCGGTTTCAAACGAAATAGAGCCGCGCGTCTCGCTGTCAAAGCCCTTATATTCTTTATCGACGCGCTTTTTATCTTTGTAAAACTGCCTAATCGTTTGAGAGTGGTTGTCGCCTTTTTCGAGCAGAAGTACATGCGCAAGCCCGTTTCTTTTGGCTTCTACTACGGAAGCGATGCCGCAAGGACCGCCGCCGATCACCGCCAAGTCGTAAACGTCTATCATAAATTTCCTTTAATCTTTTAAATTTCATACGAAATTATAGTAAAAATTCCATTAAAATCAGTGGAATTTCCTAGCAATTTCGCAGCTTAAATTTAAAATTTTAACGCTTTAAGATGCTTGCTTGGCTAAATTTGAAAAGACATAATTTTCTCCGTTTAAATTTTAAATTTCACGGCGACAATCCGCTTATAAAAGCTCATGCGGCAGAGCGACAAAAGCGGTAGTAAGAGCAGTAAATTTTAAAATTTCACTTTGCCGAGATAGAATTTTGCGAGCTAAGATAAAGCGGCAAGGGCGGTAAAATTTTAAAATTTTACCGCTCCGGCAGGAGTTTTTAGTAGAAGCTTTAAGGCTAGTTGAAATTTAGCGTATACTTTATGCTAAAGTTAAATTCCATATCTTTCTCGACCTTTGGAAAGCTACCTTTGGTGCGCTCGACCGCGCTTAACGCGCCCTCATCAAGCGAATCGACATTCGAGGAAGACGTAACGCGAAGACCTTTAACGTCTCCGCTTGCCGTATAGGTAAAGTGCACGCCTACGACGCCGATTTTACGCATACGTTGGGCATTTTTAGGGTAGTGCGACTGCGCGTATCGCGAAATGATGGCGAAAATTTTCTTGCCGACATCGCTATTGCTAGGATCGCCGCGGCTTGTTATAGCGTCACTACCGCCACCTGCGCTACTGGAGCCGCCGCCCCCGCCGCTACCCAGTGAAATAGGCTTTGTCGGGTCAAATTTCGCCGTTAAATTCCTATCGCTGCTTTGAACTTTATGCTCTTTTTTCGGCTTAGGTTTTTCGATCGGTTTTGGCTTTTCTACCGGCTTTGGCTTGGGCTTTTCGACCTGTTTTGGTTTTTCTACTACAGGCTCTGGTATAGGCTCCGGTTCAGGAATCGGCTCGGGCTCCGGTATTGGCTCTGGCTCAGGCGGAGTTGGTTCCGGTTCGGGCTCGGGCTCCGGCGGAATGGGCTCGGGCTCAGGATCCGGTTCGGACTGATCGGAAGGAGGCGGGATATTGGGCTCATCGGAGATATCGCCCTGCTTGGCCTCATCCATTATGCTATCGATGGAAAAAGCTATCATATCGGGCATGCTAGGCGGCTTCGGTGCCGACGATAAAAGAGCAAAAACACCCGCAGCGATGATGCAATGCAGCACCAAAGATACGATGAAGCCTATTGCGCTATCTTTATTCATTGCTCTTTTTCGGTCACGATCGCAAATTTTTCATGGCCCGCCTTTTTTAGGACATCCATGATAGAAATGAAAGAGGCAAATTTCGAGTCTTTATCGTTTTTTAGCACGACAAGATCGTTTTTATCGAGAGCGGCAATTTTTTTCTCAAGCTCATCCTCGCTTATTGCGACATCGTCTAGATAAATTTTAGATTCGCTATCCACTTTGATGGTAACTTTTTTATCCTCTTGCGGGTTTTGCGAGCTTGAAGAAGATGGAAGATTTACCTTAATATGCCCCTGCGCAATGAAAGTCGAGACACTAAGCACGATCGCTAGCAGCACCAGCATAATGTCGATGAACGGAACGATATTTAGCCCGTCTCGTCTAGGAATGCTCATTTATTTAACCTCATCGTAGCGGTTTAGAAGCACATCAACTTTACGGACAAAGCCATTGTAGATGATGAGCGTAGGTACGGCGACGACTAGACCGGTAGCGGTAGCTTTAAGCGCAAGCGAAAGACCCTGCATGATAGCCTTGGTATCGATACCGCTTGCAGTACTCATATCAAAAAATGTGATCATAATGCCGATGACAGTACCTAAAAGACCGATATACGGGGCATTTGAATAAACGATATAAAGCGTCGTTAAATTTTTCGTCAGGGCCTCTTCGTATAGCGCCTTGCTTTTGTAACTGCCAGCTTTGACCTTCGAATAAAAAAGCAGCCTTTCGATACTGAACCACACGACTAAAAAGCTCATAAATCCGAGGATCGCAAAGATAATGTAATCCACGTAATGCGCCAAAAATTCCATAATGCCCATAAGCTCTCCTTAAAAATTTTAAAAATTTTTATAAATTCAGCAAAGTGCCTTGCCAAAAAAATGAGCGATTTTATCAAAAATAGATTTAATTTTTACTAAAATTTTGATGATAGATATTTAAATTATATTTTATCATTTAGCTTTATTTAATGATAACAAAGCATTCTGAGATAAAATTCTAATGATTTTAAAACGTCTTGATAATTAATATAAAATAAAGGATTAATTTTATATTATTTACCGTTTTTTAATCTTAATTATCATTTAGGAGTTTCGTATGAAAAAATTTCATCTGGCTTTGTCCTTGTGCGCAGTTCTTTGCTTAAGCGCACAAGCAGACGAGAAATCAAGCGCTACGGACGCATCCAAAAGCAAGGATTCAAATACGCAAAGCCTAGGCGTAATCGAAGTTACTAGCGATTCTAGCACGCCTAGCACCGTGGATGATGTCAAAATCAATACCCGCAACGCCACGCTCGTAAAAGACGTATTTCGCGATATTCCGGGCGTGTATGTGGGCGGCACCAACGGCATGAATCAAAAAATTTATATGCGCGGCGTAAGCGATCGCGGTTTAAATATCACGATTGACGGCGCGAAACAAAACGGCAATACCTTTCATCACAACGCCGATTTACTAATCGATCCTGATCTTATCAAAGCCGTAGAGGTCGATGTAGGCGCGCGCTCGGTCGTGAACGGCTCGGGCGCTTTGGGCGGCTCAGTTGCCTTCAGGACGGTAGACGCTTCTGACATGCTTGAGGACGGTCAGGATATCGGCGCCAAGCTCAAAGTGGGCTATACGAGCAATAACGAAGGCTATTCGCAAAGTGCGATGCTCTACGGCAGAGCGTTTGATAGCCTAGATATGCTTGCTGCGTTTAAGCATTACGGATACGGCTTCGGCGAATCGGGTAACGGCAAGCCTACGGGCGGCGACGGCAACGATATAAATTATTTATTAAAAGCGGGCTATAGCTTTTTGGATTTTCATAAAATTTCCCTTTCGACCGAGCATATGCAATACAAAGGATTATATCCTATGCGCCCGGAATTCGGCTCATGGCTAAACGGACAGCTGGATAACCGCAAATACGAGCGCGATACGCACACGATCAAATACACGTATAATCCAAGCGACCTGTTAGAGCTCGACATCACTGGATACTACACCAAGCATCAACGCATCGGATCGACTTCAACGAACGTAAAATGGGGCGTCGAGACCAAAGGCGGCAAAATCGGCGCTAAGAGTAAATTTGAAACGGGCGATCTGGCTCATACGTTGCGTTATGGCTTTGATTACTACCGCTCCGAAAACTACGTTAAGCCCGGCAATCTACGCCCCGAGAAGGTCGATAATTATAGCTTTTATATCGAGGATGCTATGCACTACGGCGGGCTTACGGTAACTCCTGGCATCCGCTACGAAAGGCACGAGCTAAAGACCTACAACGGTAGCGGCGCCAACATCTCTAGCTACAAATATAAATTCAACGAAGTAAGCCCCGCCTTGGCGCTTGATTACGAGATCGGCGCGGGATTTGGAGCGTTTGCGAGCTATGCGCGAGTATTTAGAGGACCTGACGTAATGGAGAGCATGATGGCTGCGGGTACTAGCCGCGGCAGACCACTAAGCTGGATGGCTAACGAAAATTTAAAAGCCACTACGGGCAACGCCTACGAAATAGGCGGTCGCTACAAAAGCGAGCTAGGAGAGAACTCCTCGGTAAGCCTAACCGCAAAATATTTCAGGACGGAATATAAAAATCTCATCGTAGATAACAATGCGGCGGGCGGAATCGTCGGCTGCCCGGGAGGCGCACAGGGCACCTTATGCAGGGCTAATGCAGGCGGCGCGGACATTGACGGCGTCGAGCTTTTCGCAAGATTAATATTAGATGATTTGAGCCTTGCTGCGGGCTACACCCACCAGCACGTAGAATATAAAGACCGCGTGCGCAGCGGCTCGGGCTATCTAAGCTCAAACATCATCGGCTACCGCGACTATGGCGATAAATACACCTTCAATGCCGAATACGCAATCTCTGCGGCGGATCTACTGCTGGGCTATAACTTGCTCTTTTTCGACTCCAAAAACGTAGCCTCCGCAAATAGCGACGAAAAAACAAAAGTGCCTAGCTACGCGGTTCACGATCTATATGTGACCTACGCTCCGGATAGCGGGCAATTTAAAGGGCTTGAGATCAACGCGGGCGTTTACAATCTCTTTAATAAAGCCTACGCGTCGCACTCGCAGCGCAGCGCCGATTTCACCGGTGATTCAAACGCTATCGACTGGGAGCCGGGACGAAATTTCAAGCTAAGCGTGGCGTATAAATTTTAAAGCTTACGCGAGAGACCGCACGAAATTTTGCACGCTAAAGCGGCGAAATTTTAAAAATTCAAAGCCCTTGGAATTTCAAAATTCCTAGGGCTTTAGAAATTTGAAATTCCAAGGGCTTTGAATTTCAAGCTTTTAAATTCTACTAACAGAAATTTTCTCGTAAAATTCTTGCGAATAGCAAAATTCTCATTCGCAATGAAATTCTAGCTTGCGGCGAAATTCCCAAAATTCAAAGCGATATCCGCAACGCTTCACATCCAAAGTTCGTTTAGAATTTATAAAATTACTCCCGCTTCAAGCGCCGTCCGTTTACTCTTCGTCGTTAAAATTCTGTTTTTAATTCTACTTAAAAGGAGAGCCTTTGTTAAATTCTACTAAAAACGCCATTCGCGGCGCATTTTGGACGAAACCCTTCATCGTTTTAGTGCTGCTTTTGCTGCTGTTAATTCCGCTAAGCTTTATCGATAATCTTACCTACTCGCGCTCCGAAACCAAGCAGCTCGCGCAGGATTCGATCCTCACGCCGGTGGGCGGCGAGCTGCAAATCCAGGGCCTTGCGATCGTAGTACCCTACGCAGAGATAATCGAAGCGATAGACAAAAGCAACAACGAGCTCATAAAAAGGCGCGTAGAGAAAAATTTCATCATCGTGCCTAAAAACTACTCTCTCGCGGCGGAGATCGACCCCACCTATCTAAAGCGCGGGATTTTTCGCGTTCCGATATATAACGGCGACTTTGCGCTTAAGGCGGACTTTGAGGCGATAAACTATACCGAGCTCGGCGTCGATCCTGCGCGGCTAAATTTCGACGAAGCCGTGCTAGTGCTCGGCGTAGGCAATCAAAAATCCTTCACCGCCTCCCCCGCTTTAAGCTTAAACGGCAAGGAGCTTAAGCAATATCACGGCAACACCGAGGCTAAAATTTTCGATCGGAGTTTAATCTACAAGCTCCCCACTTCAGCGCTGTCGTCTGATTTTAGCATCAGCGGCACGCTTAAAATCCAAGGCGGCGAGGCACTTCATCTAGCTCCGATCGCGCAAAATAGCCGTTTTGAAATTAGCTCTACTTGGGCATCGCCTAGCTTTGGCGGCGGCTTCATCGCCAAATCGCGCGAGGTAAGCGCTAGCGGTTTTAAAGCTTCGTGGGAAGTTACAGGCTTAGCCGCAGGCATTGCTCCTGCGTGGCTTGCAGATCAAGATGACCGCGTCGCTATGACAAACTGGCGCAGCAACGACGATAGAAATGACGCCGTAAGCATCGGCTTCATCGAGCCCGTGAACAACTACTCGCTGATTAAGCGCTGCACGGATTACGCTCTGTTATTCTTAGCGGTGCCCTTTTTGGCAATCTTTTTGTGCGAGGTTTATACTCACGAGCGCATCCACCCGATCCAATATCTACTCATCGGGCTTGAGGACGTCGTTTTCTACCTGCTGGTACTTTCACTCTCCGAACACATGGGCTTTGCGCTTAGCTATGCTGCTTCGGCGATCGCGGTAAGCGCGATAGTGTTTTTCTACGCAAGCGCGATTTTTAAAGGCGCGCGCTGGGGTATTTTCATCACTTGCGTTCAGCTCGTTTCATACGCGATCCTCTATGTCATCTTAAATTCCGAAGACTACGCCCTATTAATGGGAAGCCTGATGATCTTTGCGGTGATTTCGCTCGTTATGTATTTTACGCGCAAGCTCGACTGGTACGATACGGCGATCCCAAGCGGCGAGAAAAAGCAGGAGCAAGAGCCCGAAATTTAGCCTTTAAATTTGCTGCTAAATTTAATCGCAATGGCCTTTGGAGCTTTAAATCCAAAGGCCTTTTTAAATTTGCTCGCTAAATTTCGACTGCCAAAATTTCATCTATTTAAAATTTTATCCGCCGCGGCAGACAAACCGCGACCGAGCCGAACGGCGAATTTTAAAATTTAGCCTCGCGAGCGCGAACATATCGCGACAAAGACAAAATTTAAAGCGCGCCGTTTTAAATTTTAAAATTTCATCTGCACTGATTTTTGAGTATAATGAGCGAAAAATTTTAAGGATTTTGTGTGATACTTGCTATTGAGAGCAGCTGCGACGACAGCTCGGTCGCGGTGATGGATGAGCGCAGTTTCGAGCTGAAATTTTACGAAAAAATAAGCCAGGAGGCCGATCACGCCAAATACGGCGGCGTCGTGCCCGAGCTTGCCGCGAGGCTGCATACTGAGGCGCTGCCGCGGATTTTACAGCGCGCAAAACCCTATTTTAGCGAGCTTAGCGCCGTCGCAGCGACCAATACCCCGGGGCTCAGCGTGAGCCTGATCGGCGGCGTGAATATGGCAAAAGCGCTCGCGCTCGCGCTAAATCTGCCGCTCATCGGCGTAAATCATCTCGTAGGCCACGTCTACTCGCTGTTTTTAGGCGGCGAGGCGCGGTTTCCGATGGGCGTTTTGCTCGTTAGCGGCGGGCACACGATGGTTTTGGATATCGGCGCAGCGGGGGATATCGAAATTTTAGCGACCACCGGCGACGACAGCTTCGGCGAGAGCTTCGATAAGATCGCCAAAATGCTAGGCCTCGGCTACCCGGGCGGCGCACTCATCGAGGAGCTTGCAAAAGGCAGCGAGCCGAGGTTTGAGCTACCCGTGCCGCTAAAGGGCGACAGGCGGCTGGAGTATAGCTTTTCGGGGCTTAAAAATGCCGTGCGCGTGCAGATAGAGAAGCTAAAAGGAGCGGGCGAGCTGGATGAGCGGGCGATGCGCGATCTGGCGCGCTGCTTTGAGGACGCGGCGTGCGCGCACATACTGGATAAATTGCAGCGGATCTTTGAGCTGCGCCGCTTTGCGCGCTTCGGCGTCGTGGGCGGAGCAAGCGCGAACCTGCACCTGCGCGGGCTCTTGACGGATCTGTGCGAGCGGGCGGGCTGCGAGATACTTTTTGCGCCGATAAAATTTTGCTCCGATAACGCCGCTATGATCGCGCGCGCGGCGATAGAAAAGCTGCGTAAAAAGGAGTTCGTCGCACCCGCAGAGCTTGAGATCATCCCGCATCTAAATCTACGCTCGGCGTTTGAGTAAAATTTTAAAATTTACAGATAATCTGCGCCCGCTAGCGGTTTCTCACGCGCTGGGCATTTGAGTAAAATTTTATCTCGCGCTTGCTCACGGTTGGGTTTGGATAAAATTCACTTTGAATTTACACATCGCGTTTCAGGCTCGCGCCATGTTTTGCTAAACTCCTTTCGTGCTTGCACCGCCATCGGTACCACTAACGTTACACGTCCTTGTCGCTTGCAATGTCTACTAAAATTTGATCGGCTTGTTCTCGCGTCATTTTTTATCCTTTCTTAATCGTGCAGAAAAGTTACGACTTCGTGTTCTTTTGGTAAATTTTCTCTACCGTCAATACCGCGATTGCCGTATTCCGCTAGAGCTTCTTTTAAAATTTTATAAAGCTCGTCTATCGAAATATCTCCAATATCAGAATTTACGCTTTGGAATTTATATTTGACCTTAAATGGATTTTCCGTGAAATATTTACTCGTAGTCTCATCATAAATTCGCCTTATATCAAGCTCGATTTCTCTACCCTTATAATAAAGCAGCCAAATCTCTTCTCCGGTATATCCGTCTCTTGGATCAGGCAGATGCGGGCTACAAACAAAGATAAGCCAAATATCTCTTTGCCTGTCGATTACCCAGTCTAACCACTTTATTTGATAAGGTTTTTGTGGATTATAATGATATTTTGCCAAGCACTGATCTACACGATTTATAATATCATATTTCTTCAAGTCCTCTTTCGAAATATATTCTGCAATAAACGCCACTTTATTTTTCCTTTCTTACATCTATTAATGCTACACTAAAATCATCCTTATCCTCCCAGCCTGGTCTAAATTTAAAATCAATCAAAACATCTCTCAATATTTTAATAACTTCATTATCTGGAATAATAGAATTTATAACATTTACCTCGATAATTTTCCACACCCTTTGAAATTTGCGTCCATCCACTTCTTGATCATATTCGTAATCCAAAAGAATATCTAAATTATTTCCTTGAATATAAAGCCTCCATAGCTTTTTGCTCCCATAACCATAATCATACCCTTCATTTGGTAGTCTTTCAATTAAAAGAAACCAAATATCTTTTTGTCTATCAACAACAAAATTTCTAGGTAGTTCTTCATGATACGGACTATATTGATAAAAAATTTTGCTCAACCCGTACTTATCATCATCCTCTTTGGTGATTATTGCATTTTCAAACGCCATTCTCCACTCCTTAAAATTTAATTCTCGAATTATACCGCGATATGTTTATATCCGCCTGTGCGCTAATAAATATAGCGTAGGAGTTAAATTTATAATTGATTTTCGCCTCAAACCACATGCAACGCTCGCATTAAAATTTTTCAAATTCCAAAGCATAGTTTAAATTTACAGTCGCAGCTCGGCGCGCGCCAAAGCACAAGTCGCCGCGTGTTTAAATCTAGCCGCAAATCATGCGGCATTTCAAATTTAAACACTGCGCGGATTACACGCTACGCGGGCTCGGTAAATTTCGCCGCGGCACACCTAAGCTTCTATCGCGTAGGGGATTTTATCTTTCGCGCCGGCGCCCGCAAAGCCTTTAAGCCGCAGTAGGCAGCTGTCGCAAAGCCCGCACGCAGCGTCCTCGCGCTCGTAGCAGCTCCACGTAAGCTCTAACGGCACGCCGATTTCAAGCGCTAGCGAGACGATATGTGCCTTACTAAGGTGCACGAGCGGGGTTTTGATGCGCGGATGAAAGTCGCGGCTCGTACCCAGCTCAAGCGCTCGCTCGAACGCGCCGATGAAGCTCGCGCTACAGTCGGGATAGCCGCTGCTGTCCTCCTGCACCACGCCGATGAAAATCGCGTCGCAGCGCTCCTTCTCGGCAAGCGCGGCGGCGATGCTCAAAAACACGCCGTTGCGAAACGGCACGTAGGTGCTCGGCAGATCCGAAAACACGCTCTCGCCGCTTGGCGGTGGAATTTTATCGCTTTGGTTTTGCGATGAAATTTTACCCTCTGCGTGCTTCGATGAAATTTTATCGTCCTGCTGCGACTCGGCTCCGCTTTGAAGTGAAATTTCGCCGTCTTGTGGTGAAATTCCACCGTCGCAGGCTAAAATTTTGCCGCCTTGAACCTGAATTTTGATACCTTGCGGCGAAATTTCATTGTCCCCGAGTAAAGCTTCATCGTTTTGGGTTAAAATTTCGTCTTTCTGCGCGCAGCCACCGCTATTTCGCGCCAAATCTGCACTGAGCGTAGCGCCCGCAGGGCTCGTCATGAAATTTGACGCAGCAAAATTTTGCCCGCCAGTCTCGTCATTAATAGAATTTGTCGCGATAGAATTTTGCCCGCCCAGGCGGGCGCTCTTGGAATTTGCCGCGCTGTTAAACTCGGCGCTAGCGGAATTTGCCGCGCCACCAAGCTCCGCAGCACCTTTTCTGATCGGTAAAGTGCCGTCTGTAAGGGCGCTGCCGCCGATTTGCGCGATGAAGCGAGCATCTAAAACGAACCTCTTTGCGACCCCCAAATCGTCGCAAATTTTACCGAAGCACTCGCGCTCCTTGCCCATCGTGCGCTGATTGTAATCAAAATGCAGCGCCACGATCTCGTAACCTTCGCGCTTCGCGATATAGGCGCAGGTCGCGCTGTCCATGCCGCCGCTGATCACGCATAAAGCTCTCATTTTCGTCCTTTTTTTGCTAAAATTATACGAAAATTTTATAAAAGAGGGGTAAAAATGATACTTTGCGAGCAGCCCTATCCCGAAATTTTGGACGCTATCGCGGCGGAGCTGGGCGGCGGGAGCGTCGAGCTAATTTTCGTGCGCGGCGAGGAGATGCGGCAGCTAAATGCCCAAACGCGCGGCATCGATAAGACGACCGACGTGCTGAGCTTCCCGCTCGATCCTGCGGCGTTTGCGGGCTTCGGCGAGGATTTGGGCGAAGAGAATTCCACGCATGAAAACAGCGGCTCTAAAAATCAAAACGCTGCAAATTCTGCTAGTAAAAATACAAGCGCCGCGAATTCTGCGAGCGAAAATTCCAATACCATAAATTCTGAAAATTCCGAGGGCGAAAGTCCTAGCGATGAAAATTTAAAGAATGAAAATTTTGGCGACGAGAATTTCGCTCCCGCGCTGCTCGGCTCGGTCGTGATAAATTTAGACCTCGTAGAGCTGAAAGCCGCGCAACTGGGGCACGGCAGGGATGACGAGACGGCGCTACTTTTTACGCACGGCATGCTGCACGTGCTAGGTTACGATCACGAGAGCGACGACGGACAGATGCGCGCCAAAGAGTGCGAGATCATCGAAAAATTTCGCCTTCCAAAAAGCCTGATCGTGCGAACGGAGGGAAATGAGGAGTAGGCGCTGTATATCGAAAAGGGGCGAGCAAGGCATGCGCGGCGGCCTAAAATTCTAATCAAATTTTAAAAACGCAGATTGGGAAGCAAAAACTACAAGCCCAAAACCGCAGCGATAAAAGGATTTTTAGGATAACTCGCCATGATTTCCCAACCAAAATTTCGCATGCTCAAAATTTATCAATCGCAACTGAATGCGTTTGTATGATTAACTACTTAATGGTAAATTTTTGTATTTAAATACAAATTTCTACAAACGGATGTTTGTGAAACTTTGTCTTTAAATTTACTAATTTTAATAGAAACCGCTTTAAGACCGTTTATTAAATTTACGGAATCGATAAAAAGCAAATAGTCTTCGTCTTTATATTTTATCGGTCCGAAATAAATCAGGGTGTTTCCTGCGATCTTGTTTCGATAATCCTCAAAATCTATCCTGCTATGATATGAATCGTTTGAGGGGTCTTTTATAATCTTACCGCACTTTTGCGGATCTAGAATATACATAAAATTTGCAAAAGACATCTCGTATAACCGAAAATCTCTATACGTCATAATATACAAAAGCTTATTATCAAATTTATACAATGTAAATCCTCTCCCGATAAAGCCGTCTCTAATCGTTTTATTCATATCCATATACCAGCAATCGCCCATATTTTTCTTTAAAACGGGGTTATTGTAATCCGTCGTATCAAAAACCAGAGGCTTGATTACGCTTATATTTTTCCATTCGAATAGATCATCGTAAAAGTCGTTGCAGAAGTCTCTTTCTTTTGATAAATGCTCTTCATACTCTTTTTTGAGCGTTGCATTTCTATCTATTTGCCAAAAGCTAACGGTTTTTCCGTTGAAAGTGGTTTCTCCTTCTACCATACCGGAAGGATTGTTTCTTACTACTTTCCTATCATTAGCTTTCCATAAAGCTATTTTTAAATCAAAAGGAATTTCCGTATCGCTTACATCGTTTGCATTCGCAAATAGTACGAATGCGATCATTAAGATGAAAATATGAACCCACATAACCGCCCCTATCGATAAAGCTTCGTAT
Source organism: uncultured Campylobacter sp. (assembly GCF_938045775.1). Taxonomy (GTDB): domain Bacteria; phylum Campylobacterota; class Campylobacteria; order Campylobacterales; family Campylobacteraceae; genus Campylobacter_B. The sequence goes on along the minus strand of NZ_CALIBH010000217.1, from coordinate 15,528 downwards.
TTACGTATGAATTGCTACAAACAGGCATTTGTAAAATACCGTCTTTAAATTTCCTGATTGTGACGTTGAATAGTTGTCCGCTATCCGTATTGTCAAAATCTATGAAAAGTAGATAGTCTATATCTTTATAACGTATCGGTTCGGCATAAAACAGACGCGGTTTATATATAATATTGCCCGGAATTTCTAAATTTACCCTGCTGCGAGGGTTTTTTATGATTTTACTACATTCCCGCAGATCTAAAATGTAAGCGAGATTTGCGAAATCATCCGTCTGATATATATAAGAAGTAGTTTTGTAAATCATAATATACAAAAGCTTATTATCAAATTTATACAATGTAAATCCTCTCCCGATAAAGCCGTCTCTAATCGTTTTATTCATATCCATATACCAGCAATCGCCCATATTTTTCTTTAAAACGGGATTGTTGTAATTCGTCGTATCAAAAACCAGAGGTTTGATTACACTTATATTCTTCCATTCGAATAGATCGTCGTAAAAGTCATTACAGAAGTCTCTCTCTTTTGATAAATGCTCTTCATATTCTTTTTTGAGCGTTGCATTTTGTTCTATCTTAAAAAAATAAAAACTCTTGCCGTTAAACGTAGTTGCGCCCCGAATCATAGGTTCGTGAAGAGCTTTTCTTACAACTTTTTTATCTTGAATTTTCCATAAAATAGATTCCAGTTGCCATGGCATCGATGGCTGCTTTATATCATCCGCTTTTACGAACGATACGGCAAACAAGATCGCTAAAATAAAAGCACGAATTTGCATCCCTTGCTCCTTAAAATGGGATTTTGGAATCCTAAAAGCGTTTTTTGTTATCGGTTACATAAGCTTATATAACATAATTACTTAATCTGATATAAAATATATTATCATATCCGCACAAATACTAATTTATGCATATACCGCCGATCTATACGGCAGGCTTTCAGTGTTTAAAGCACTAATCAATTTTATTCACATTCATGGATATATGGATCTTTTAGGGTAAATTCACCGTAATTTCCCAACCAAAATTTTGCATACTCAAAATTGTCAATCGCAAATGTCGCATGGTGCTCGCTATACACCCTGCGCGATCTGTATTTTTTGCCTTTGTAATCATAGTGATCTGATAGCTTTTTATAAAACTCGATGCTTTCGTTATCAAAGTCGTAGCCCAGCGCGATATCTTGATTTCGCCCGTCGTAAAAATGAATATAGTCGAAATCGAAGTTATAATAAACCTTGCAATGGCCATTTTCGCCGTTTATTATGGCATCGCTGCAATATTTTTCTAGCTTTGATTTCTCTTTTTCAAACTCATGCCGTAGCTTGGTTTGCTCAGACGGGTCTAAATTTTGTGTTTTCTCAGTAAAAAATTTCTCTTCATACCCAAGCGCCTTTTGCAATAAAATAGCCGCATATTCGGCTCTTTTAGAATAAAAATATAGAAAATAAGAGGTATATAGCATAAGGATGAAACCTGCAAAAATCATAAAATTTCTAAGTAGTTTTTTCAAATCGTCGCCTTTCTATGTTCTATATCGGTGCAAATAGTTTTGCCTCTTTCAAAAAGAGCGATGACTTATTATATCCCCCCGTTAAGATTAAAACGCTGCAATTTGATATTATATTTTGATTTTAATCTGATATAAGAATGACGGGGCGTAAAATTTATAGTCGTATCATGTAAATTCTGCGAGCAAAATTTAGATAAATAAAATTCGCTTAACTGCACGCTTAGCCAAAACTCACAGAGTATGTATTTATTCCTGCAGACAAACCCTCAAGCGCGCCGATTTAGAATTTAAATTTCTTAAATTCTATCTTTTCATCGAAAACCGACATCGTGCGCCGTAGCTCATCTATATCGACATTTAGCACGGCTAAGAAATACTCCCGTAGCTGCACGTATTCATCTTTGTTTGCCATCAAAATATTCATTATATCGACGTTGGCATTTTCTTTATATAGCACGAGCTGATCGTGAATGCCGAAAAATCCGAGGCTGCCATTATGTAGATGCATAAATATCTTAGAGCCGTAAAGCAGGGTAAGTACCATAGTAAAAATACAAACTATATTTCTAATATTAACACTCACGCTTTCCTCGTCTCCGCCAAACTTAAGCGCGAGTAAAACCCAAACGGCGATAACGATCTTAAGGGCTAACGGCATTTGCTGCCTCCAACTCCATCTGCAATCGAAGCTAATCGCCATCGCACCGATCTTTTGTAGCTCAAAAAATTTCACAATTTCGCCCTTTTTATAATACGCGACGGCGGAGTTCGTCATCACGAAATATGCTTCGCCCTCGCGCCTAGCTGCCTCTATGAGCGGCAAGGGCACTAGGATAAACATTTGCAATACGCCTAGCTCTGGCGGCCCTACCACGATGACGGCAAAAAACAAAAATATTAAAAATACGCAGCACATCGCGGGGAATTGATATTTAACGTAATCGCGATAGAGATGATCCGTGATGATTAATGGGGCTCTGTCATAATCTATGATTATGGTATTATCCTTGCTCGAAAGGCTCGCGTTCTTGTAGGTATATGTTTCTGTACTATCATCTGCAAACTCCGAGCCATCTAGTTTTAAATCCGGTTTTAAATTCAGATCGCAAGCATCAGGCTTATCACTATCTGTCTGCGATCTGCGAGGCGCCTTTGCATGACTTCTGCGTAAGGCTTCTCTTAGCTCATCTAAATTATCGCTCAAATCGTCTCCTTAAATTTTACCCGAAATTTTGCCACTCTTTTTTAGCCCGCTCCGCAAACAAACGCTGCAAAAAGGCGTCCGCGGCGGATAAAATTTCGCTCGAATTTTAAAAGCTCTGTCTAGCCGAAGTTTACGGGATCCATATCGATCTCGACGGGCAGATGCTCAAGCGCGCGCGCGGCGTTAATCAGCGGCACGTGCGAGCTAGCCCGCAGCAGAATTTCAAAGCGAAATTTCGACGCGATATAGGCGATGCCCGCCTTACCGTAGCCGATGATCTCAAAGCTCTCGCTCGCTTTCTCTTTCAAATACTGCACGGAATTTTCGGCAGCATTTTCGGTCGCTAAATTTATAAAATTTTGCACGCTACTCTTTCTTTCAGGCTTTAAATTTACGCTACCTGCGCCTGCGTCGCAAGCTAAAATTTGCGCGGTATTTTTTAAATTTGAAGCGTTTTTTTGATAGTTTAAATTTGCGTTGCTCTCGCGCGGATCCGAGCTTTGAAATTTAAAAATTGACATCTGCTTACTGCCCTGCTGCGCGGCATTTTCTAAATTTAAAGCGCTTAAATTTGCTTGCCTCGCGTCCAGCCCGTCATGCGATGCAAACGCGCTATCTCCCGCCTGTTTGCGGCGTAAAAGCTCAAGCGCTACGTTCATTATCTTGCTCGCCACTTTTTCGTTTTTATGCGAGATCAGCACGCGCAAAAGCCGCATATACGGCGGATAGAGCCCCTCGCGAAACTCCGCTTCGTCGCGCAAAAAATCGTCGTAGTTTTCGATATAATCCCTAAAAAAGCCGCTCTGGCGCGTCTGTATGACGACCCTACCCTGCCCCGAGCGGCCCGCGCGGCCCGCCACCTGCATCGCAAGCGCCAGCGTCTTTTCACGCGCCCTAAAATCGGGATAGCTCAGATGCTCGTCAATCCCCATTATCACCGCAAGATCGACTCCATGGTAATCGTGCCCCTTGCTAAGCATCTGCGTGCCTACCAGAATGTCGATTTTATGGGCGTTAAAGTTATTTAGCAGCGCCTCGAGCTTGCGCTGCGTGGTGATCTCGTCGCGATCAAATTTTGCGATGCGGGCGCTTGGGAAACGCGCCGCAAGCTGTGCCGCGAGCTCGCCCGTACCGATCTTGCGCGCCTGCATCACCTCGCCGCCGCAGCTTTCACAAGACACCTTGTAAAACGTGCTAAAGCCGCAGTAATGGCACTTCAGCGCCGCAGCGTCCGCGTGGTAGCTCATCCCGACGGCGCAAAACGGGCAGCGCACGATCTGCCCGCAGTTTTCGCAGACCATATATTTGTAGTTCGCGCGCGTCGGCAAAAACACGACCGCCTGCTTGCCGGCTTCGAGGCTGCGCCCGATCTCGGTTAAAATTTTGGGGCTCAGAGTCGTCTCGCTCTCGTCGAAAATGAAGCGCTTGGCGCTGCTAAAGTAGGTGCCGCGCAGACGGAAGTGCGGCTGCTTCGCGTAGGTGCTAAGCGCGGGCGTCGCGGAGCCCAAAACCACGCGGATGCCAAGCTTCTTGCCGACGAAAATCGCGGCGTCGCGGGCATTTAGGCGTGGCGCGGCGGCGGATTTGTAACTGTCGTCGTGCTCCTCATCCACGACGATGAGGCCTAGATTGCTAAAAGGCAAAAACAGCGCGGAGCGAGCGCCCGCGATGAGCCGAATCTCGCCTGCGTTAAATTTCGCTAAAATTTCGCGCTTTTTCTTGGGCAAAATTTTGGAGTGCCATACGCCGAGCCGCTCGCCGAAATAGCTCTGTAGCCGCTTCATCATCTGCGGCGTGAGCGAAATCTCGGGCATCAAAAACAGCGCCTGCTTGCCCGCAGCGAGCGCCTGCGCGATCAGCGCGATATAAATTTCGCTCTTGCCGCTGCCCGTATCGCCGAAAATCAGCGACGTCTCGTTGGCTTCGGCAAATTTACGCGCTTGCTCCTGCGCGGGGGTAAGGTTTGGAATTTTACCTATTTTAAGCGGGGATAGCGACTGCGAAATGGGGCTTTGCACTGCGACATCGGAATTTTGCGCGATGGCGGAATTTTGCGCTGAAGTAGAATCTTGAATCGAAATGGAATTCTCTCCCTTGGCAAAATCCCGCTCTTGGATAGAATTTTGCGCGATGGCGGAATTTTGTTTGTGTGTCGGCTCGAGGGCGGCAACAAAATTTATTGTCGTAGCGGGATTTTGAGCCAATGTAGAATTTTGGATTGAAACAGAATTTTGCTCATTGACAAAGCCCTGCTCTTGGATAGAATTCTGCGCGGAGGTAAAATTTAACGCTAAATTTTGCGAGATAATATTTTGCGCCTGCTTTAAATTTTGTTTTTGCATGGAATTTGGCGCGATGACGGAATTTATGACGGTAACAGAATTTTCTGTGGTAATAGAATTCCTCGTCAATGTAGAATTTTGAATTGAGGCGGAATTGTGTGTGGCACTAAAATCATCGTCGAGCACAGAATTTTGTGCGGTGATGGAATCCTGCTCGAAAATAAAATTTTGTTCGCGGGTAGAAGTTTGCTTGCAAGCGCAATTCCGCTCGGTAGTGGGATCCTCCTGCAAATTCTGCAAGTCCTGCGTCGTCTCGCTCGCAGGCTCGAAAATTCCGAATGCAACGCCCTTTTCGCAAACATAGTAATGCGCGATAAAATTTGCAAGCGTACTTTGAAACAAGCTAAATTTAAGCTGCGAAATTTCAGAAATTTCCTTGGTTTTGAAACTCGGCTTTGCAACCTCACGCAGGATCACGGCGGATTTGACGCTCGATTTTACGGGGACTGATACGATTTGATAGGCTAGGATTTTAAAATTTGAACTATAAGTAAGCGGCTTTAGGCTGGCGCCCAAAACCGCAACTTCATAATAGAGCATTTAGCTATTGAGCTAAGGATTGACAAAGAGGCTGTTGATGATTGCAGTCGAACGAACCTACATTAACCGTTGAGCCTGCAGGTCTAGAAGCCGCAGTCGGATAGTAGTTAAAAGTAGTTGATTGACCGGCAACGGTAGCTGTATATGTGGACGTAGCATTAGCATTACCATTTGCAACTAAGCTCCAGCCGTTTCTGCCACCAGCTTTCATTGGATAGATGGGCTGCTGCAAAACACCTTCAAAAAGCGTACCGGCTACATCTGGATTAGCTTCTAGACCAGGCCACGTAGTCACGCCCCTCATCATATTCTCGCTTCTAACTAGCGAAAGTCCGCTTCTAATAGCAGCGATATCCCCGCGCATCTTAGCGATCGTAGCATCATCGCGCGTAGCGGCTAATCTAGGCACCGCGATGCCCGCCAAAATACCTAAAACAACGATGACGAAAACAAGCTCTATCATCGTAAAAGCTTTTAAATTTTTCATGTTAAATCCTTTGATTTAAAGTGAGATGATTATAGCTAAATTTAAATAAAATTAATTTTAGTTAAAGAAAAAATCCTGCATTTTAAATGGAATTTTGTGAAATTTCATTAAATTCTGCGATTTTTTGTCCGAATTTTACGGACGTATCAGTCGGGGTTTCAAATTTCAAAAACTCGCTTTGCGCTACGAGCACGATCGTTGAGCCCAGCTCAAAATTTCCCAAATGATCGCCCTTTTTAAAGTTTAAATTTTTATATTCGTAAAGCGCCTCAGCTCTACTTGCGCATGCATTCGTCTGTATTCGCGCATCGAAATCAAATCTCATCTTGCCGACGTTTAAAGCACCCACGAAAACCATCCACAAAATCCCGCCGTTACGCATCTTGCACTTTAAAATCACGCGCTCGTTTTTAGCGTAGAGGTTTGGAATTTTAAGTAAAAATTCCTTCGCCACGCTGTAAAGATCAGCAGGTATGTAAAGCCCCTCCGTCACGCTCAGATCGCACGGCGCGTGATAATGATGATAATCGCGCGGACTTAGATAGATGTTTGCGTAGCTTAAATTTACGCCGCTTGTATTTTCGCCGTCTTGGGCGTCCTCTGCGCTCGTTTCGCGGCTCGCACCGCTTTTATTGCTATAAATTTCAGCTCGCACACCGCTTGCAGCATAAGTTGCGCCGCTTTCGCCGTCCATGATTTTTGCTTGCGCGGCATCTGCGGCGTCATTTAAATTTTTAATGTCGTGGCGGGTATCCGCTCCGCCGCTTTCGCTCGCCGTAAACGTCCGCCCCAGCAGCTCGCTAAGGCTATATTCGCAGCCCTTTACGCTAAAAGCTTGCAGATCGTCGCAGCATCCACTCTCAAAGATCACGCCGTCGCTAGGGCTTATGAAAGCCGTCTCGTCTGCCGCTATCTCGCGCGGACGCAGCAAGCGGCGGGTAAAAAGCGCGTTTAGGCTCGCGTAGCTTTGCGGCGGATCAAATTCGCTCATATCGATTTTAAAAAATTCCACATATTTGCGGTTGATAAAATTTTGTATAAATTTAGGAAATTGCACCGCGGCGATAATCCCAAAAATCCTCGAAATAAAACTTCTCATCTATGCCTTTCTAAGCTTAAGTAGCGCGATCTCGGCATCGGCAAAGACCCTTATCGGCGGGCCCCAAAACCCTACGCCGCTGCTTACGTAAATTTGCTTCAGCCCGTCGTTATACAGCCCGTAAAGATACTTCTGGCTAAGCAGCACCAAAAGCGTCCACGGGAAAATTTGCCCCGCGTGCGTGTGCCCGCAGATACACAGATCGACCTCGTCGCGCACGAAGTCCACGACGTATTTGGGCTGATGCGCGAGTAAAATTTTTGGTTTATCGGGGTCTGCCTGCGCTAGCGCGGCGCTTAAATCTGGCTGCATGTATCCGAAGCGAAAGCCGCTAAGATCGTGCACGCCCATTAAATTTAGCCCCTCAAATTCCACGCTTTCGTTTTGCAGCACCCGCACGCCCGCTTTTTGCATTGCCGTGATAAGCCCGCTTGCGTCGCCGCGGTAATACTCGTGGTTGCCCGTGACGAAAAAGATAGGCTTTTTGATCGCCTCAAGAGGCTGCAAAATATCCCCGAGCTCATCCGAGCGCAGATCAAACATATCGCCCACGATCAGCAGCGCGTCGAAGCTTAGCGAGTTTATCTGCGCTACGACGCCTTGCAAAAATTCCTTTTTCAAAAACTCGCCCAGATGCACGTCCGAGATGACGGCGAAGCTTAGCTCGCGGGCTAAGCTTTTGATTTTTATTTCGCGCTGCGTGATCTTAGGCTGCTTAAGCGCATTGAAAAAGCCCTTAAATAGGTAGCTAAACGCCATTATCACAAAGGTTACGTCGATGAAGGTTTTTAAAAATTTTCGCCTGTTTTCGCTAAATTTAATCACATGCGCAGCGGCACTTAGCACATCGTAAGCAAGGCAGATAAAAAAGAGCGAAAAGGACGCTGCCATGCAAAATACGCATAGCTTATAAAGCAGCTCGTTTTTAAAGCTTCCATTAAGCCCAAAACCCGCAAAAAATATTGCATCTAAAATTGCTAAAGATACGCAAAGTAAGCTCAAGACAGGGCGAAAGATCACAAAATTTTTATATGGTGTAAAGCGCGCGCTGATCGATCTGTAGACGTAAAGATTAAAAAACAGAAATAAAACCGTGCCGACGATCGGGAAAATATAGGCGCTTTTCAAACTCTAGCCTTGGATATACTCGTCCAGCTTATCTTTATCAAAGCCCGTGATTTCTTGCTTATCGTCTAAAATTAGCGCACCGCTCTTTTTAAATTTAGTGATGGTGCGCGAGAAGGTCTCGGGGGTGACATTTAGAATTTTGGCTATTCTGGTGTATTTCGTGCTCATAAAAATATCGAAATTCTCGCTGATAAACTTAGCGATCTTGCCGTCGCAGTTAAACACGACTTGATTATCAAAGACTGCATTTAGCGCTCGGATCTTCTCGGACATCGATTTTAAAAGCTCCAGGCAAATTTTAGGATCGCTCATAAACTCGTTTTTAAATTTTTCATAATCGATCTTTAGTACCTCGCCGTTTGTCGAAAACACGCCGCTTGCAGGATAGCTCGTCTCTTCGAAATTTACCATCTCGGCTACGAGCGAGATGGGGCGGATCTCGCGCATATGGATCTCACGCCCCTTTGCGGAGGTTTTATAGATTTTTAAAATTCCTTTTAGCAGGATTAATAGGTACTGCGAGCGCTCGCCCTCGAAAAATAAAATTTCGCCCTTTTTGTAGCTTTTATGGATGCTAATCTGCTCTAAACGATCGATTTGCGCTGCGCTTAGAGCTTTAAAATAAGGAATTCTCTCAAGCATCGCCGCGACCTATTTTTTAAGCAGGTCTCTTATCTCGGTAAGAAGTTTAATCTCTTCGCTAGGCTCGGCGGGTGCGGCAGGCTCTGGCGCAGGCTCGGCTGGCTTTTTAAGCTTATTGATCGCCTTGATCGCGCAGAATATACAAAACGCGATGATGATAAAATCGACCGTTACCTGGATAAACGAGCCGTAGTTTATCGTAACGGCCGGGGTCTGCCCCACCGCTTCTTTTAGCACGATCTTAAGATCGGTAAAATTCATACCTCCCGTAAGAAGTCCTAAAACCGGCATCATAATGTCGCTTACGAGCGAGGTTACGATCTTGCCGAAAGCCCCGCCGATGACGACACCCACCGCCATATCGATGACGTTTCCTTTCATCGCGAATTCTTTGAATTCCTGAATGAAACTCATATTGTCTCCTTAAATAAAATGCGCCGATATTAGCCTATTTTTGCTTTGTTTTTGCTTTTTATTAGGAAGTAAAAAGTATAATCCCAGCTTAAATTTAAACCCAAAGGACCTAAATTGTATCGCTTCGCTCCGTCGCCCACCGGCGATATGCATATCGGAAATTTACGCGCGGCTATCTTTAACTACATCTGCTCGCTGCAAGATGGAAGCGGCTTTATTTTGCGCATCGAGGATACCGACACTGCGCGCAATATCGAAGGCAAAGATCAAGAGATAATCGAAATTTTAAAGCGCTTCGGCATCTCATGGCAGAGCCTGTATTATCAAAGCAAAAATTTAAAATTTCATCAGCAGTTCGCTGCTAAGCTACTCTCCGAGAAAAAGGCGTTTTGCTGTTTTTGCAGCGAGGAGGAGCTGGAAGCGAAAAAGCAAGCCGCCAAGGACGCCGGCGAGGCGTATCGTTACGACGGACGCTGCGAGCATTTAAGCGACGAAGAGGTACTAAACTGCGACAAGCCTTTTACCATCCGCCTTAAAAAGCCTGATCACGCGCTGGAATTTACCGACGCGATCAAGGGCCGTATCGTATTTGAGCCGCAGAATATCGACAGCTTCGTCATTATGCGTGCGGATAAGACGCCAACTTATAACTTCGCCTGCGCCTGCGACGATATGATGCAGGGCGTGAGCTTCGTAATCCGCGGCGAGGATCATGTCTCAAACACCCCGAAGCAAAACTGGATCCGCCAAAGCCTCGGCTACGAGGGCGAGATCAAATACGCGCACCTGCCGATCATATTAAACTCCGAAGGCAAAAAGATGAGCAAGCGCGAGGATAGCTCCTCGGTAAAATGGCTGCTTCAAAGCGGCTACCTACCCGAGGCGATCGCGAACTATCTGATCCTGCTGGGCAACAAAACGCCGCGCGAGGTCTTTAGTATGGATGAGGCGGTGGAGTTTTTCGACATCGCTAAAATTTCAAAAAGCCCGGCTAAATTTGACGAGGATAAACTCGCCTTCATAAACCGCGAACATATCAAAAGAGCGAGCGAGCAGCGACTGGCGGAGCTTTTTGAGCTTGAGCCGAAATTTGCGCCTTTGATAAAATTTTACACTCAAGAAGCTAGCCTTATTCCGCAGATCAAAGAGAAGATCGCAGCGATCTACGGCGCGAAAGATATCCCGCAGGAGTGGGCGGCGCAGGCGCAGGCGCTGCGAGAGGCGATCTTAAATTTATTAAGCTCAAACGGCACTCCAATGGAATTTAATGATTTCAAAGCGGCGCTTTCGCAGGCTACAAATTTAAAGGGCAAGAGCTTGTTTATGCCGCTTAGATTTTTACTGACCGGCGCGCCGCACGGACCGGAGCTTAGCGAGCTGTATCCGCTGATCCGCGCCGATTTGAAGGAGATCGTATGCTAGCAAACAGCCTGATCTACGGCGCGCTCATCACCCTGCACTACGCGCTGCAAGCCTATATGATCGTGATCTTTATCACCTGCGTTTTGAGCTTTATCCGCCCAAATCCGTTCGGTAAATTTTATAAAATCTTCCGCGTCATCTCTGCGCTTACGGAGCCCGCGTTTGCGCTGGTGCGCCGCTATCTGCCTACGACTTTCGGCGGCTTTGATCTTTCGCCGCTTCTTATCCTACTCGTGCTTAACTTCTTTGACAGCGCGATAATCTATATCATCAATAGGACGGTCATTTGAAAATATTTTTGAAATTTAGCCTTATCGCAGCCCTACTGTGCGCCGTATCGAGCGCTAAAATTTTAAGCTACGAACAGATCAAAAACGAACCCAAATCCCTAGCTAAGGATTATTACATCTATCGCCTAATAGATGAGACGAAATACAACAAAGCGGAGATTAAAATTTTAAAACAAAGTATCTTCCGCTACAAAGGCAAGCTAAAAGATAAGCTCGATAGAATTTTCGGCGCCATTCGCCCTCCTAAGCGTCCGGATCGCTGCGCAGGAGTAACGGCGGCAAATATTTTAGATGCAAATTTAACCTGCAAAAAGGCGCGCTCCTATCCAAATTTTATCGCCAAGCTAAGCCCGTCCGTGCGCGAGACGCTCGCTTTGCAACTAGAGAGTCACCAAGACGCGGCTTCGCGAAACGCCGTAAATTTACTGCGCGGATTTAACGACGAAAATCCGAGCGAATATTTTATGCAGAGCCGCAACGCGCAAAACTACTTTTTATATTACGACTACTTAAAAGGTGCGGGCAAAGACGCTCTGATTGACATCGACGCCGACGCAGCCTTCGTAAGCGAACTAGCTTCGCAAAAAGGCTTCAAAGCGGTTCTTAACGATGCGCTAATCAACCGCAAATACCCGCGCCTGCGCCGCTCGCTTACGGGCGTCGATCCACTAGCCGTGGAGAAGGACGTAGCATTTATGCTGGGCGTAAATGCCGTCATGCAGGGCGATGAAGGGGCTGCGCTTGCATTTTTTAGCCGCGCGGCTGCGAGCTTTGAGAAGCCTCACGACGTGCACAATGCAAAATTTTGGATCTACCTGCTAAATGGAGATCAAAATGTCTTGCGCCAGCTTGCTAGCAGCGATTATTACAGCCTCTACACGCTTTATGCTAAGGAGGTCTTGGGGGATAGGAATTTAAACATCATCATCCCAAATCCCGCTAAAAATTCCATCGAGGGCTACGATATCACCGATCCTTTCGCTTGGGTTCGCACGAAAAATAGCGCCGATAGAATGTCGCGCGAGCAGCTTTTGGAATTTGCCAAAAAATTCGACACCAAGCAAAGCATCGGCGAGTACTCATACATCATGAATAAAGCAAGCGGCGGCAAGGATAACTTCTATCCGACGCCGTTTATGGAATACATCGGCGATGGCGACAACCGCCGCAAGGCGCTAATTTTGGCACTCGCCCGCCAAGAAAGCCGCTTCGTACCCGCATCGGTATCTACGTCGTATGCGCTTGGGATGATGCAATTTATGCCGTTTTTGGCTAACGAAATCGGCAAAAAGCAACTCAAAATCGACGGCTTCGATCAAGACGATATGTTCCGCCCGGAGGTCGCTTACCGCTTCGCCAACATCCACATCGACTGGCTGGAGCGCAAAATTTACAGCCCGGTTTTCATCGCATACGCCTACAACGGCGGGCTCGGGCTCGTCAAAAAGATGCTTCAGCGCGGCGATATGTTTAATAAGGGCAAATTTGAGCCGTGGCTTAGCATGGAGCTCGTGCCGTATGCCGAGAGCAGGGACTACGGCAAAAAGGTGCTTGCAAACTTCATCATCTACTCGCAGATCCTCGATCCGCGCGCGAAAATCTCGGTGCAGCAGGAGCTGCAAGACCTGCTGATACCTAGTAGAAGCGACAGCTTCCGCTAAAGCCGGCGGCTGGCTTGAAGGATGATTTTAAGAGGCGGCGAAATGAAAACAAAGCGAAATATTATAGTTAAAATTTTAGCCGCTTCGGCTTTTATCTGCGGAATTTGCGCGGCGACTCAAAATTTTTCGGCCGCCAAAGAGACTGCAAAATCGCTGAAAGAGGATGAAATTTTAATCCTTAAAAGCGATCTTGCCGCCGCGAAAAAACATGGCGGCGCACTACAAGAGGTAAATTTAGAGGAGAGGGAGCTTACAAAAAACGCGCTTAAGCTTCCGTTTGAAATTTACGAGCTACGCCTTTCTGAGGATCAAAATACGCTCTTTGGCTTGGGCGACGATAAAGGCGGCATCGTCTTGATTGACGTTACCGAGCCGCGCGCTCTAAGACTTGCGGGCATATTTTCTTTTCCGCAGCATGAGTTTGATCCCGCTTACATAGATATCGCACAGAGCAAAGACGGCAAAAGTCTATTCGTAGCCGATCCAAATTTCGGAATTTATAAGCTGGATCTTAGCGACCGAAGAGATATTAAAATTTTAGCTCGGCTTGAAGCGCGATTTGTAAATAAAATAGAGCTTTCCAGCGACGGACACACTCTCTTTGCGAAGGATTTTTTCAGTACCCTTACCGCCTATGACGTAAAAGATGATAAATTTACAGCTTGCTTATTTTATCGCCCCTTCCAAAGCCGATAAGCGGGAGTATGATTACGCCTGCGCGCCACATAGATTATCCGAAATAAAGGAGCTCGGCGATCTGAAACTGCTCTCTGAGAATGAGCTTTTGCTGGCAAGCTGGGTGGGATTTTATGTTTTAGACATATCGGATATGGATAGGTACCGCGCAAATGCCGCGCAAAACTCTAATATCTTAAAGCAGGTCCGCTATATCGCTCATCCGCATTTAGAAATAGATAAAATGACGCTATCCAAAGACGGCAAGCGGGTATTTTCATCAAATTGGAGCGAATTTGGGCTATATGATTTGGGCGAAAATAATACGGTTCAATCAAGCGCGTATTACAGTGGCGCGCACTTAAATAATTTTAAAGTTATAGAGGATCTAAATTTAGCCTACTTGGGCAAAAAAATATCCGAAAAAGGGGAATTTCCAAGCGTAGATCTGATCGATTTTAGCAATAAACTAGACCCCGCCCCGATAAAAAGATATCTCTTTCCGCAGAGCCTAAAGGGCGTAAGCGTCGAGTCTCGCGGCGAATATCTATTCTTTTCCTATTTTACGAAAAACGGAGCGTTTATAGGCGGACTTGATCGCGCTTCGTTAAGCTCCGCCGAAAAATCCGCGCAATCTGCGCAGATGCAAAATAAAATTTTAACCGAAAAAAGCCTTGAAGAAAAAGGCACGATCTGGGAACTTCCTTACTCTAAAAACGGCTTTAGAACCGTAGATAACATAATAAAATCTCCGCAAGGGTATCTGCTTCTTGCAAGCGCGGACGACGAATACCGAGTCTCGCTAGTTGCGTTAAGCGAGCAGGGGGCGGAGCTTTGGCGCAAAAAATTAAATATGGTATCCGCAGCCAATATGCCGGTAGCCGCGATGGACTCATACGCGCTTTTGGATAATCAAATTTTAGACGCCAGAACGAAAAAGATAATCTACGAATTTCCTATTAAATTTAAAGAAGTAGCTAGCTTCGGAGATAAATTTGTCGCGATAGACGAAAACTATGATCTGTGCTTTTACGAGAGAGAAAAACTGCTATGGAAGAAAAAGCTAAATATCGCAAAGAGCAAAAGGCCGTTTGACGGCACCATGACAAAGATAGCAAAAATATCCGAAAGCGAAATCCTGCTTATCATCGAAAAAGACGGATTTTTAAAATTTAACGCCAGAGGCGAGGAGCTTTGGCATAAGAGCGTAAATTTTAAGGAGAGCGGCGCCTCGGACGAGCTTGTAATGGATCGTGGGGCGCAACTGCTAAAAGCAAAGGACGGATCGATATTTCTACTGGCGAAATTCGGTGCAAATATCGCAAAATTTGATGCCTTAGGCAATGAAATTTGGAGAAAGCAGATTTGCGGAAGAGATCGCGGCGTATGCGATCTGCCCGACACGCTAAACGCGGCCTATAAATTAGCAAACTACAAAGACGGGCTACTTTTGATCGGCGCAAACGACGCCTCGGAGGATCAGACGATATTTTTAGAGCTTGATTTGGACGGCAATATATTGAGTGAAAACAAAGCGAAACTGCAAGACTTTTGGCTCAAAAGCGTCGTCAGCACGGATGACGGAGGCGTTTTAATAGGCGGAAACGCCGATAAAGACGATACCGTCATAATAAAAATTCGATCAAACCTGCCGCTGGATCAACAAAAAATCAAAAATTTAAACAGATAAACTATCCGCAGCTTATCCGCCGCAAAGGCTGCGGCGGGTTTAAATTTAGCCTCTTTGAAGCCTGTTTTCGGCACTTTAAAGCTTGGGTATGCAAACCGCCCGTTTTAAAATTTCGGCAAGTTTTAAATTTTAAATTTGCGCTTGCCGACTGCGCCGTTTTAGCTAAATTTAACGGCGCGACGCAGAGCTCGCGAGCGCAAGATGATTTAATTTTACAATCTTAACTCCGCACTCCGCGCGCGCTTCGGCGGAATAAAGCGATTAAATTTGCTATTTAAAAAGCCCTTTGATCTTGTCGAAAAGCGACTTTTCGCCGCCTGCGGAGGTTGCGTCTTTATGATCTTCTGCGGCGGAATTCCCGCCGCCGCCTTCTATCGTATCGCCGCTGCACTGGACGGAATTCTCGCCGCCTGCCTTAA
>NZ_CALIBH010000216.1 GCF_938045775.1 uncultured Campylobacter sp. | reverse complement strand
TCGATCATCATCCCCTGCCACCGCGTCATAGGCGCGCACGGCAGCCTCACGGGCTACGCAGGCGGCATCGATAGAAAAATCAAACTGCTGCAGCCAGGGAGCGTCGATATGCGAGGATTTTTTTACGCCCCCAAATAGCACCGCGCCGTAAAGCGGCAAATTTAAAAGGCCACAAAAGATTTTAATGCTCGCGCGCAAAAGTGCGATAAAATTTGAATACTTAAATTTAGACGCTGCACAGCGCATCGCTTGCAAATCGAAGGCGAGCGGCGATTTTAAAAACGATTACACCGCGCGCAGGACGGCGATCATTAAATTTAAAGCCGAAGCGGGCACGCTTTGAAATTTTAAATTTTTTCGCCGCGTAAAAATTAAAATTTTATGCCGAGATGCCGACCTTAGCGGCGTAAAATTTACAGCGACTCTAAAAGCGTTTTAGCCGCCAGTTTGCCCAGGTTATTGGTTGCTAGCGGACTATCGCCCGAGAGCAGGTTGCGGTCTTTGTGCACGGCTCCGTCGATACCTTCGTTTAGGATTTTCATCCCAAGTTTTGCTAGCCGCGAGCCCATATACCAGCGCAGATGGCCCGGCATGTAGCCTATATCGGGCGAGGTGCGATCAATGACGTCGGGCAGCAGCACGAGCTCGTAGCCCTCGAACAAAAACTTATCCTCGTCAAGCGCCGCGGCTAGCAGCCCGGCTGGGCCGTGGCAGATCGTGATGATGTATTTGCCCTGCTCATGAAACCATTTTAGCGCGGCCTTTACGTCGCGGCTCTCATCAAGCCCGATCAGCGCGCCATGGCCGCCCGGGATGTACAGCGCAAAATACTCATCAAAGCCCTTCTTTACGATATCAGCGAGCTTTTTAGGCTCTTTAAATTTAGTCGCGTAGCTCCCGAAAAAGCCCTTGAGCCGCTCGTCCTTCGCAGGCATCGCCTAAAACTCGAATTTTACGGGATTTCCAGAGAGCGTCGCGATCTCGAAGTCCCAGCCCGCCTGCGCCAGATGATACATCGGCACGAGCGTCTCGACGGGGTGGTTGCCAGTGGAGAAAAAAGTCCCGTTGTCCATCAGCAAATACCGCTCGTCGGCCGCGATGATGAGGATTTTTTTATCGCCGTCGTATTTTTTCTCGTAATTAAAATTCGCCAGATCGCTCACGGGCGCCGTAAACTGTGACAGCGAAAACGGCGACGGGAAAAACGCGCCGTGCTCGGCGATATCGGGAGTCGGGAGTTTTGATAGTTCGTTCATTTTGTCCTTTTTTATTGATTTGAGTCCGGATTATATGCGGTTTTAGTTAATATTCAGCAATGCTTTACGCCTTAAATTTGGCTTTATTTTGTCTTTTGCTTTCAGACTTAGGGTAAATTTACCCGCATCCTGAGGATAAATTTGGCTTGCGAGTTTAAATATCGGATCGGTGAGCGCGTTAAATTTGCTAGGCATTTTTATATGTCTTTAAAAAACGGCGTCGCATTTTTCGCGAAGGAGCTTAAATTTGACTAAAATTAGCGGCCAAATTTGCCTTTTTGGGTCAAAATTTACGATAGCCAAAATCTATAAGCGGTGCCGAAACGTGCGCGAAAGCCTGCAGCGAAAAAACTAATAAGCGGCGTCGCATCTGCTTCGTAAAACTGCGGCGGGGTTGATTGCCAAGGAGCCGCTTAGTGCGACGTTTAAACCGCCGCGTAAAAAAGATAAAATTCTATCTTTTCGCGCATGATGATTTGCGCCGCATCTACAAGCAAATAAAGCTCGCAGGCTCTTGGCGGTCGGTGGCGCT
Source organism: uncultured Campylobacter sp. (assembly GCF_938045775.1). Taxonomy (GTDB): domain Bacteria; phylum Campylobacterota; class Campylobacteria; order Campylobacterales; family Campylobacteraceae; genus Campylobacter_B. The sequence goes on along the minus strand of NZ_CALIBH010000216.1, from coordinate 23 downwards.
GCCACTACGCCGCTTAAACCTGC
>NZ_CALIBH010000215.1 GCF_938045775.1 uncultured Campylobacter sp. | reverse complement strand
CACCCACCTGCACCTTCACACCGAGTATTCGCTGCTAGACGGCGCGAATAAAGTAAGCGAGCTCGCCGAGCTTTTGCAGAGCCGCGGCACCAAGGCGTGCGCGATCACCGACCACGGCAATATGTTCGGCGCGATAGACTTTTATCAGACGATGAAAAAGCACGGCATCAAGCCGATCATCGGCATAGAGACCTATCTGCACAACCACGATGATATCGGCGATAAAAGCGACCGCCAGCGCTATCACTTGATACTGCTTGCCAAAAACGAGACGGGCTATAAAAATTTAATGTATCTTAGCTCGCGCGCGTTTTTGGACGGCTTCTACTACTACCCGAGGATCAACAAAAAAATTTTAAAAGAGCACAGCGAGGGGCTCATCTGCTCCTCGGCGTGCCTAGCGGGCGAGGTGGAATTTCATCTAAATAGAAGCGAGCGAAATTTAAAGCGAGGCGCGGGCGGCTACGAAGCGGCGAAAAAAGCGGCGCTTGAGTATAAAGAAATTTTCGGCGAGGATTTTTATCTAGAGATTATGCGCCACGGCATCGGCGAGCAATTAAACGTCGATAAAGACCTCATCCGCCTCTCGCGCGAAATCGGCGTCAAGATCATCGCCACCAACGACGCTCACTACTCGCGCAAGGATCGCGCCAAGGCCCACGACGTCTATCAGTGCATCTCGATGGGCAAGACGATCAACGACGGCGACCGCCTAAAACACGTCGTTTCGGAATTTTACGTAAAAAGCGACGAGGAGATGAGGCGGCTTTTTGCGGACATCCCCGAAGTGATCGAAAATACCGCCGAGATCGTGCAAAAGTGCAATCTCAAATTTGCCTTCGACGAGAAGGACTATGCGCCCACACCGCCGAATTTTAAATTTACGATCGAATACGCCGCTAGGCTCGGGCTTTCGCTGCCGCAGCCCTCGGAGCGCTATAGCTTTTCAAACGACGATTTTTTATTCGATCATCTCTGCCGCGAAGGGCTTAAAGAGCGCCTTAAATTTATCGATCCTGAGAAGCATGAAATTTATCGCGAGCGCCTGGAAAAGGAGCTTGCCATCATCAAAAACATGCATTTTTCGGGCTATATGGTCATCGTGCAGGATTTCATCAACTGGGCGAAGGATCACGATATCCCCGTAGGCCCCGGTCGCGGCTCTGCGGCGGGTAGCATCTGCGCGTATGCACTTCGCATTACCGACCTCGATCCGATCCCGTATAATCTGCTTTTTGAGCGATTTTTAAATCCGTCGCGTATCTCGATGCCCGACATCGACGTGGATTTTTGCCAGGCGCGCAGAGGCGAGGTGATCGACTACGTCATCGATCAGTACGGCAAATACAACGTCGCGCAGGTTGCGACTTTCGGTAAGCTGCTTGCGCGCGGCGTCATCCGCGACGTGGCTCGCGTCTGCGACATGCCACTTTCACAAGCCGATAAGATGGCGAAGTTGATCCCCGATAAGCTCGGTATCACGCTTACGCAGGCTTACGACGCCGAGCCGAAGCTGAAAGAATTTATCGATGCAGATCCGATCGCACAGCAGGTTTGGGAGTTTGCGCTGGGCCTTGAAGGGCTAAATCGTAACGCAGGCATGCATGCCGCGGGAGTGGTGATCTCAAACGAGCCGCTGTGGAACAAAGCGCCGCTATTTAAGCAGGATAAGGGCGAGGATGCGCGCTTGGTCACGCAATACACCAAAAACTATCTCGAGGACGTCGATCTGATAAAATTTGACTTCCTTGGCCTTAAAAACCTCGATGTGATCGATAACGCCATCAAGCTCGTCAAGCGCCGCTACGGCCGCGACATAGTTTGGGAGGAGATCGATTTTAACGATCCATGCACTTACAAAACGATTCAAAGCGGCAACACTCTGGGGATCTTCCAGATCGAGGGCGCGGGCATGCAGGATCTGGCGATGAACTTGCGCCCCGACCGCTTCGAGGATATCATCGCGATGATCTCACTCTACCGCCCGGGACCGATGGATCTAATCCCTGATTTTATCAGGATCAAACATGGCGAGCTAAAAGCAAGCTATATTTTCCCCGAGATAAAAGAAATTTTAGAGCCAACATATGGCATCATCGTCTATCAAGAGCAGGTCATGCAGATCGTGCAGAAGGTGGGCGGCTTTAGCTTGGGCGATGCCGATCTGGTGCGCCGCGCGATGGGTAAAAAGGATGAGAAGAAGCTTGCCCACATGCGCGAGCAGTATCTAAGCGGCGCTAAAGAGCTGGGCTTTGACGTAGCTAAGGCGGATGAGCTATTTGATCTGATTATGAAATTTGCCTCCTACGGCTTTAATAAATCTCACGCCGCGGCGTATTCGATGATCACCTTTCAAACAGCCTATCTTAAGACCTACTATCCGGCGGAATTTATGGCGGCGCTGCTTACTTCGGAGGAGGGCAATACCGATAAAATTTCAAAATATATCGACGAGGCGAGCCGCCTAGGTATCGGGCTTTTGCCGCCGTCGATCAATCAAAGCTTGAGAGGCTTTAGCGTCGTGGACGACGAAAATTCCAAATCAGGCACTTCGATCATCTACGGCCTAGGCGCGATCAAGGGCGTGGGCGGCGCCGCGATCGAAAATATCTTAGAGCTTCAAAGCGAGGCTAAATTTCAAAGCATCGACGATTTTGCTTCGCGCGTGGATAATTTCCGCGTCAATAAAAAGGTCATCGAGTCGCTGATCTATGCAGGCGCGATGGATTGTCTGGGTAAGAGCCGATTAGCGATGATTCAAAATATGGAAAATATCCTAGACGTGATGAAAAAAATCACCGAGATTAAAAAGGACGCCGCAAGCTCGCTTTTTGGCGAGGATGAGGATATGACGAGCGGCATGAGCGTAAGCTTCGTCGATACCGATAAGGAATTTCCGCAGGGCGAAATTTTAAAATTTGAGCAGCAGACCGTGGGCGTGTATCTCTCGGGGCATCCGCTGGATGATTACAAAGAGGAGATGGAAGGTATCGACTACACGCTATCCTCGGCGTTTAGCGAGATCGAGGGCGATAGCGCCGAGGTGCTTAGCGTAGGGCGGATCGAGGATCTGTCCACGCGCATGACGAAAACGGGCAAAAAAATGGGGATTTTAAATGTGCTTGATCTGCATGGCAGCTTCGAGCTTGCGGTGTTCGATAATGCGCTAAAGGCGATTGAAAACTTAAGCCCGCAGGAGCGAGAGCGTCCGTACGCTTTTATGATTAAAATTTCAAAAAGCGCGGTCGGCGGCGCGGCGTATCAGCTGTCGTTTCTTTCGATGATGAGCCTGCAAAACGCTCGAGATGCGAGCTTTCGTCCACGCGCGGGAGTATTTTTGAGCGAAAATCCGCTAAGAGCTTACTCTTCGCAGCTTGGAGCGATTGCACATACCAAATCGAACGAATTTGACGAACTGGTGGGCGACGAGGACGCGAGCGTTAAAATTTTATGCGTCGGCAAGATCGAAAACGTCCACACCCGCACGACCAAATCGGGTAAGCAGATGGCAAACATCACAGTGCTCGATCTTTCGGGAAGCTTCGAGATGAGCGCGTTCGGCGATATTTGCGATGCGGTCACTGCGCTAACGGATACGCAGCTGGAGCGCCCGATGGCGTTTTGGGTGCGGCTTAGCAAAAATACATCCCCTTACGGCGGCAAATATCAAATTTATCTGGATGAAATTTTAAGCCTAGATGCCGCGCAAAATATCGACGGCTACGCGCCTAGCAAGATGCGAGGCTTCGGTGGTAGGGAGCGCGGGGGCTTTAACGGCGGTAATTCCGGCTTCGGCGGAAACTTCGGAGGCGAACGAGGCGGCGGCTACGGCAGCGGGAATTTCACGGAGCGAAGGGGCGGTTTTACTGCGGAGGATCCCGCCCTTAAGGCGCGCAAAGAGCGCGAGGCACAGCGCAAAAACGCGCAAGATTTCGAGTTTGAGCTAAGCTTAGGCGAACTTAGCCGCGAGAAAATTTATAAAATTTACCACCTTGCATTTTGCGACACGGCGCTAAAAAACACCAAGCGGCTTATTCTGCGGATCCGCAACGGCAGCGAGGTGCTAGTTTATCCGACCGAATACATCGTGAGCGATAATTT
>NZ_CALIBH010000214.1 GCF_938045775.1 uncultured Campylobacter sp. | reverse complement strand
AATTTCGCATGCCGTAATTCAACCCCTATTAAAATTTAGCTCGAGCGTAGCTCGCCCCTTATAAAGCGTCGTAGGGGGATGGGTGGGGTTTGGGGCGGGAAGGGGAGCGACCTCGCAATTGGAGCCTCCTTCCCGCCCCAAGAGAAACATATCGCGGGCTAAAATTTAAACGGAATTTTATAAGGTAAAGCGACGCTTTAAATTTAAGTTGTAAATTTATCAGTTAAATTCCAAAAATTTATGCATATTTACGTTGTGTGCCATACATGACCAGTAAGGGGGCGGCGCTCAGAGTTAGCGGGGCGCCCCCTTACTAACCCCCACCCGCGCGACGCTAGCGGTGTTGCAGACTGCGTCCGCGTTAAATTTTAATAAGATTTGAATTGCAATTCTCGAAATTTTATGCCTGTTTGTTTCATTAGAATTAAACTTAGGCATAGCCTGCGCCGCTAGCATCGCAGGAGGATTAGTCCACCACGAAGTTTCTCTTAAGGGGGAAGGGGCGCTACTTACTCTGCTTCGCTGCGCTCGCAAGAAACGCCGCAGGCTAAGCCTTGCGTCGCTACGCTCGTTTTGCGAGGCGCTCCCCTAACCCCTGGCACGCTCAATGGGCGAGCCTTACGGCTCGAGCATTTTTATTTAACGGCTTGCGCCGCATATTTGGAATTTTAAATTCTACGTAAAATTTAAAACCGCGAGCCGTAAAGTGTTTTGGCACGGCGGATATAAAATGGAGGCAAATTAAAATTTACCCGCTGCAAGCCGCGATCAGGATGCGAACGAGTAAATTTGGCAATTTCAGGCAAATTCACGAGCGAAAATAAATTTTACAAACTCCGGCGAAATTTTACAAAATCTCCCTAAAATCATACCCTGCGTTTTTGAGTGCCCAGGCGATGTCCTCTTGATGAGCCTTGCCTTTGGTCTCAAGCGTGATCGTAATCTGCGCGTCGCCGTACTCGATGTTGGTCGAGAAGCGGTCGTAGTCGATCTTGACGATGTTTGCATTGGCGCGGCGCAAGATTTCGGTAAGCCCCGTGAGCGCGCCCGGTTTATCGACGAGCGTAACGTTGATCGTCATCTTGCGGTGCGATTTTATGAGGCCCTTTTCGATGATGATGTTTAGCATCTGCACGTCGATGTTGCCGCCGCTTAGGATGATACCGATCTTTGCGCCCGCGGGGAATTGGAATTTCGCGTTCATCAGCGCTGCTACTCCCGCCGCGCCCGCGCCCTCGACGATGATTTTTTGCTGCTCTAGTAGATAGAGTATCGCGCTTGCAATCTCCTCGTCATCGACCTGCACGAACTCATCGACGCACTCGATGATCGTGCTAAGCGTGATCTCGCTAGTGTCTCGCACGGCGATGCCGTCGGCGATGGTGCGGACCGATTTGGAATTTAGCGGCTTTTTCGCGACGAAGCTATCGTGCATCGCGGGCGCGCCCTTGGCGGCTACGGCGATGATTTTGATGTCCGGATTGATCTGCTTGGCGCAGCTGCAAACCCCCGTGGCAAGCCCGCCGCCACCAACCGGAACGACGATGTATTCAAGATCTGCAACCTCTTCGATCATCTCAAGCGCGATCGTGCCCTGACCCGCTTGGACGAACTCGTCGTTGAAGGGATGCACGAATGTCAGATTATGCTCTTTGGCATATTCCAGTGCAAACGCGTACGCCTCGTCGAAATTATCGCCCTGCAAAATGATCTCCGCGCCCAGGGCCTTCGTACCGCTTACCTTAAGTAGCGGCGTGGCCTCAGGCATTACGATCACGGCATGCACGCCGAATTTTTGCGCGCTCATCGCTACGCCTTGGGCGTGGTTGCCCGCGCTTGCAGCTATTACTCCATGGGCCCGCTCCTCATCCGTAAGATGCGCGATTTTATTGTAAGCGCCGCGAATCTTATATGCGCCGGTGCGCTGCAAGTTCTCGCTTTTGAGATACACTTCCGCACCGTAAAGCTTGCTGAGCTTCGGCGCCAGAGCAAAGGGCGTTTTATAGACGAAATCGTTTATCGTGCGCTTTGCTTGGATGATTTTATTTAGATCAACCATCTACTTCCTTTCGTAATTTTAAATTTTGTTATTATACATATTTTAGGCGAAATTTTATCCCGCACGCAGCCTAAATCCGCAGCTTCGGTCTAGGCTCGCGCCTAGTTCCTGCGCCGCAGCAGTACGCCGCATTCGATATGGCTCGTATGCGCGAACTGATCGAAGATCGCAAACCTGCGCACCTCGTGCGTAGCACAAAGCGAGCGTAAATTTTCAAAAAGCGTCTGCGGGTTACAGGATATGTAGATCAAATTTTGAAAATTTTTTATGAAATCAATCACGCTAGGCTCTAGCCCCGCTCGCGGCGGATCGATCAAGACGTGCGAAAAATCGTAGCCGAAAATATCGATCCCTTTTAGCCGCTCAAACTTGCGCTGCCGCGCAAACGCACTCATCAGCTCATCTGCACTAAGGCGGACGAATTGCGCGTTGCAAATGCCGTTGAGCTCGCAGTTTATGCGGGCATTGGCGATCGAGCTTTTTGAAATTTCGCTCGCCAGCACGCGGTTAAATTTATCCGTAAGCGGGATAGTAAAGTTGCCGTGCCCGCAGTACAGCTCCAGCAGATCGCGCGCGGCGGAGCTTTCTGGGCGCACGGCATGTTTTTCGCAGCTTGAATTTTGCGGGGCGGACTGCTCGCAGCTAGAATTTTGCGGGGCGGACTGCTCGCAGCTAGAATTTTGCGCGATGAGTTTTTCGCAGGCTGAATCTTGCACGCAATGCTTTTCGCAATCTAAATTTTGCGCGGTCAAATTCTGTTCGATGAAATTTTGAGAGGCGGAATTTTGCGCGTCCAAATCCTTGCGAGTGGAATTTTTATCCGTAGAGCTCTTGCCTTTGGACGCACAGTTAAATTTCACGGAATTTTCGCCGTTAAATTTTGCAGAAGCGAAATTTGCTTTAACGGAATTTCGGCAAGCGGCGTCAAATTCGGCGGAATTTTCGGAAACGAAATTTCGATCCGTAGAATTCTGCGTGGCGGACTGCTCGCAGCCGTAATTTTGCGCAGCGGAATTTTGCGAGGCAAATTTTTTTTCAGTAAAATTCTTTGCGGCGAAATTCTGCGCGGCGCACACCTCGCTCGTGCCCTCTTTGCCGAAGTCCACGCAGCTTCTCGCCCAGGCGATCATCTTTTCGTTCACGCCGCGGTTGGGCTGGATGAAGGCGTTTTCGCCGAAGCGAAATTTATAAACTCGCCCGTCCACGCAAAGCTCGTCCGTGAGGCTTAGCTCGCCGCTTAGCAGCTTCTGTCCGCGCGCGCGAGCCATGATCGTGATACCAAGCTTGTCCGCTAGTTCGCAAATCGCCTCCTGCTCGCGCTTGCCCAGGCGCTTGTGATAAAGCAGCGTCGTCAAAATCCCGCTGGCGCACGAGATAAACTCGACGCCGAAGAGCTTCTCTTTTAAAGCTTCGCTCCGTCTAAGCGCCTCTAGCAGCCGCGGCATTAAATTTGCGATAGGAAGCGCCACTTTGGGGCATTCGTTAATTAAAATTTTCTTGCTACGTGCGCCGCTCATCGTGTAGGCAAGATCAAATGCGCTATGCCAAATATCGTGCCAGATGCCAAATTCCGCCCTGATGCGGTAATTTTGCGGCTGCGAGGCAAAAAACTCAAACTCGCCGTCAAAAAATTCTTTGAACTTATTGCCGATCAGCTGCTTTTTGTATGAAATTTGATCCTCATAGGGCTCGCCGAGCGTACAGCTGCCGCAGCTACCGAAGCTTTCGCAATTCATACATCCACTCTTTTACCCACTACGCGCAGTAAAAGAATGATAGCCGCGATACCCAAGATCAGACATCCCCACACGCTAAGCCCAAAGCCCGCAGGTAGGTAGCCGCAAACGATACTGATGCCGCAAACGACCAGCGCATAGGTCATCTGCGTGCTTACGTGCTCGATGTGATCGCAGCCCGCGCCCATCGAAGAGAGGATCGTCGTATCCGAAATCGGCGAGCAGTGATCGCCGAAGATCGCCCCCGTAAGCACCGCGCTGATATTTACGCACATGAAAACATGAAATTCCTCGCCGCTAAGTCCATATTTTTGCCCCACGGCGTGCGCTAACGGCACGGCCAGAGGGGTGACGATGCCCATAGTACCGAAGCTTGTGCCCGTTGAAAATGAGATAAATGAGCTAAGCACGAAGATCACGATCGCAAGAGCAAAGCGCGGCGTAGTGTCGCTTAGAAGCTCGACCAAGTAACGCGAAGTGCCAAGCTCCTTGATAACCGAGCTAAGCGACCACGCAAAAAGCAGGATTATGACGGTGTTTAGCATGCTTTTCCAGCCGCCAACCCAGACCTCGATCGCCTCTTTGACGCCGTAAATTTTTTGCGCGATGCCTAAAACGACGGCGATGATCGATGAAAACAGCGCGGATTGAAACAGCACTACCGAGGCATCCGCCGCGCTAAATGCGGTGCGGATCGATGTAAAGCTAAGAGGGGCTGCCTTGACCGCCTCCAAAGCCTCGCCCTCCAGCGAGCTGTAGCCGTTAAAATAAAACCCGATGACCGAGAGGACGATCATCGCTCCTAGCGGGATTATCGCGTTTAGCTTGCGAAGCGCGACGCCCTCTTTGGGTACGAAAATTTGATCCTCTAAATTTTTGATCTTAAAATCCGCGGCTCCGCTCTTACCGCCGCGAGATGCGATCTCTGCGCGATACATCGAGCCAAACTCCCTGCTCATCACGGCGGTGGCAACTACGAAAAAGATCATAAAAATATTATAAAATCTATACGGGATCGTCTCAACGAAGACGGTGAAGGCGTTTATGTTTTCTACGCCGATCTGTGAGTAGGCCTCCTTGATCGCCGAAATTTCAACTCCAACCCACGTAGAGATCACCGCGATGCCGGTGATCGGCGCTGCGGTCGCGTCGATGATGAAGGCAAATTTCGCGCGCGAAATTTTAAATTTATCCATAAGCGGTCGCATGATGGGGCCCACGATCAGCGCGTTTGCGTAATCATCAAAAAATATCACGATACCCATCAGCCAAGTATAAATTTGACCTAAAACGGGAGTGTCTGCGTGTTTGCTAAGCCAGAGCGCAAGCGCCTTCGTGCCGCCGCTTTTGGTAACCAGAGCGATGAGCCCGCCGATACACATAACCTGAAGCAAAATGCCCGCATTCCACGTATCAGCCATCGATTTTACCATGCGCGAGCATAGATCGGTAAAAGCGAAAAGCGCCGAAGCCGCAATGCTGTGATCTACCATACCGACGAGAAAAGTCCCGCTTAGCACGCCTAAAAATAGCGACAAAATCACGTCTTTAGTGATGAAAGCAAGCACGATCGCCGCAACCGGCGGGATAAGCGTCAGCACGCCGTAAAGCTCGCTGTTTCGCACAGCGGGCTCCACGTCCGCAAGCGCCAGCGCGGGCAAAAAAATCGCCGTAAAGATAAGCAAATTTTTTAACATTTTAATCCTTGATGATTGATAAAATTTTAAAATTTAACCTCCGATCGGGGGCTAAATTTTAAAATTATGCGCGCATTGCAGCAATTATTCATAATTCGCGTGCTTTCTTTTACGGCGATTATTGAGCGCCTTAATCGCATAGCAAGCTCTACTATTTTACTGCGTTTGCAATTTTGCGAACACATTTTTAAGCAACTTGTCGCGCAGTAAAATCTCTCCGGTGCAAAATACCGCGCGCGGCGTAATCAAAAGCGTTTTATAAGCGCATTTAAAATTTTACTTAACATAGCAAAAGCTTCAAATCAAGGTAAAATTCCGCAATGCTGCAACGCTTACTTTGTCGCAAAAGCGATAAATTTCTCTCGCAAAATTTGACGAAATCCCGCTCTTGATCACAAACTAAAATTCCTCGGCAAAAATTTTATCGCGCATAAACGCACAAATATCGCCGTTTTTCAAGCCTGCCTGCGCGTTTATAAAATTTCAGTGCATGCAACCTGCGCAAGCAAAGCGATAAAATTTTAAAGCGTTAAATTCTGCCAACTCTCGCTCGAAAAATCCGCTAAATTTATAGAATTTACAAAACGGCAAAACATTAAATTTAAAGCTCATAAGGCTTTTGCAAACCCAAAACGCCGCAAACCCAAAACGACGACGAAGCGGCGAGCGACTCTTTAAATCAAGCCCGCTAATTCTCACGCTCAGGTGCATCTTGCGGATCGCTCGTAAAATCATCGCTTACTTGCGTAGGACTTAATCCAAGCGAGCGCAAATAGCTCTGCGTAGCCGCTTCACCACCCGCAAGCGCGTAGTCTAGCGCATTTAGCCCCGCCTCGTCGGCCGCCTTTTCGTTTGCGCCCGATTTTACGAGCAATTCAACGATCTGCTTGGTACTTTTTTGCGCCGCAAACATCAGCAGTGTCTTACCCGCGCCCGAACGCTCACAGCCGTCGCTACGCTCGCCTAGCGATGCTAGAGCCTGGGCCTCGGCGCTGCCGATCTGGCGGACATTTACGCTAGCGTGCGAGTAGATTAGCAACTTTACGAGCTCATAATTTTTTGCCGCGGCGGCGAAAAATATCGGAGTTTGCCCAAGCGAGTTTTTATAGCCAACCAAGGCGCCTTTAGAGATCATAAATTTAGCGCTTTGAACGTTATTCATCGCGTAAAATAGCGAGTTTTCCTCGCCCGCATTTACCTGCGCGCCTCGCTCGATCAAAGCGCCGCTAAAGCGCTCGTCATATCCTAGCAAAAGTGCTAGATCCAGGGCATTATCAAGCTCGTAAATCGCAAAATCCTTGCTAAAAAGTAGCGTACGAAACTCATCTGCACCTACTCCGCCTTTTAGCGCCAGCTCAAGCTCACCGTAATCCCCTGCCTTGCGATCCCTTGCAGCGTATGCGATAAATTCCGCTATCACGGCGCTTGCCAGCTCATCGGCGTCGTTTTTGTTGAATTTAGCGGCGAAATAATCTCTTAGCGCCTCCCTGGCTGCCGGGACCTCGCCCATAAAATTGCCATAAGCGATGAAATTTCCAATCTTGCGCTCGGAGTAAAATTCTAAGGCTTCAAGCGATTTTTCGCTAATTTGCGCATAGTTTTTCTCTTTGGCATAGCTTAAAAAGCCCTCGCTATCCATCCCCGCAAATGCCAAGGTTCGCTCAAGCCTTTTTTCGTTCAGCAAGGCTTCGTTACCGACACAATCGATATTTTCGTCTCTAATCTCAGAAGCTGCGCTTTTTAAATTTTGCAAAAATTCTGCGCCAGCTAGCGAGCCTTTACAGCCAAAATCGCTTTGCAGCAACTCTTCGTCCGCAGGCTCTTTGCTAAAAAAGCCGCGCGGATCGCTTAGTATCTGCTCGCAAGAAGCGCCAAAAAGCGTGCCGCAAAAAACAAACGAACCCATTAGAATTTTTCGCATCGCTACCTCGAATTGCATTTGAAGCGTTATTTTACCTTTAAATTTATTTATTAAAACTTAGTGCGGACGGTAGAATTTTATGGAATTCCTTTCAGCCTTATAAAATTTTGCGGAATTTTTAAAATTTTGCGGTGCAGCGGCGTGACGGCGTTAAACGACGGCTAGGCAGAAGCACAGCGATGGGCGGCGTTATATAACGGCACAAGCAGACAGCGACGTTAAAATTTTAAAATTTACGCGCACCCTAGCGGTAAAATAAAATTTTGCAAGCCGTACAAATCTAGCGGAATTCCGCGCGCGATTAGCCGCAGGATAAAATTTTGCGCGCTCTTGCGGAGTAAATTAAAATTTCGCCGCACAAAATTCCGCGCCTAGCGCAAATTCCGTCGCGTTAAAATTTAGCGAATTTCAATCTGATGGAGTTTAACACGACCGTCACGGAGCTAAAGCACATCGCTGCAGCGCCGTACATCGGCTTTAAAAGCACGCCAAGCGCTGGATATAGCGCGCCTGCTGCGATCGGGATACACACGGCGTTGTAAAACAGCGCCCAGAAGAGGTTTTGCTTGATCGTCCGCATGGCAGCTTCCGATAGGCGAAATAGATATAGCACGCTTGCAAGGTCGTTTTTTATAAAGATCGCGTCGCCCGCGCCCTTGGCTACGTCGCTGCCGCCGTTCATCGCGACACCGATACTAGCGGCTTTTAAGCTTGGTGCGTCATTGACGCCGTCGCCCACGAAAAGCACTCGCTTGCCTTCGTCCGTCAGGGATTTGATGAACTCATATTTACCGCTTGGAAGCACTCCGCTTCTTACCTCGTCGATGCCGAGGTTGCGAGCGACGAAATTTGCCGTTTTGGCGTTATCACCCGTTAGCATAACGGTTTTTACGCCTCTGTTTTGCAGCGTCTGCACGACGTCCCGCGCTTCGGCTCTGATCTCGTCGCTAAATGCGATGAAGCCCGTGTACGAGCCGCCTATCGCGCAGTAAACTACGCCGAAACCCTTGTCCAAAAGCTCCTCCGCTTCTACTTCGACGCCCACGTCCACGCCGCGCTCGCGCAGAAAGCCCGCGCTGCCGCAAAGAATTTCGCCGGTGGGATTTTTCGCGACGATACCTTTTCCCGCGATACTTTCGAACTCGCCGTTAAGCTTAGAAATTTCGCCGAATTTCAGCTCGGCAAATTTTACGATCGCCTTTGAGATCGGATGCTCGCTCAGCTTTTGCGCGCTTGCTAGAGCATAGAGATCCTGGGCGCTCAGATCGCTGACGCTTACCGAAATTTCGCCCTTGCTAAGCGTGCCGGTTTTATCGAAAACCGCGACGTCCGCGTCCTTTAAAATTTCTAAAATTTCGGGATTTTTTATTAAAATTCCAGCCTTTGCGGCGTTCGAAATCGCGCAAACAATCGCAATCGGCGTCGCAAGACCTAGCGCGCACGGGCAGGAGATGATAAGCACGCAGATAGCGGCGGATGCAGCGTATGAAAGCCGCCCGTCAAGCGCCATCCACGCTATAAAGCTAATAAGCGCGATCAAAATCACCGCGGGCACGAAGATATTTGAAATTTTATCCGCAAAGCGCGCGATCGGCATCTTTTTGTTGCCCGCCTCGTTCAGCAAATTTTTAATCTCGGCAAGCAGCGTTTGGTGCGAAAATTTCGTCACCTTCACGTAGATGACGCCGTCGGTGCTGACGCAGCCTGCGTTTACCTCATCGCCTACGCTTTTATAAACCGCCAAGCTCTCGCCGCTGATGAGCGAAGCGTCGATCTGCGCGCCGCCTTCCACGATAAGCCCGTCGCAGGGGATGCGCGAGCCGTTTTTTACGAGCACCTTATCACCCGGCTTTAGCGCTTCTGCGCGCACTTCGGCTATCGTGCCGTCGTCTTTGATCAAAAGCGCGGTTTTAGGGCTTAAATCGATTAGCCCCTTGATGTAATCGTTCGCCTTCATCTTACTGCGCTCTTCGAGGTATTTGCCGAGCGAAATAAAGGCGATTATCATCGATGCGGATGAGAAATAAAGATTGGTAAATTCGTTCTGTGCGCCGTGCGTATAGACCCACGCCGCGGCCGTTAGCGAATAAGCAAACGCAAAAAAGCTTCCCATCGCCACGAGCACGTTCATATCAAAGCTTCTGTTTTTCAGAGAGCCGTAAGCGTGATAAAAGAAGTTTTTGCCGCAGTAAAATAGGCTCACGCACGCCATCGCCGCGCAAAGTAGCGCCTTTGGGACGAAGCTTAAAAACCCGCTCATCTCCACCGCCATTACCGCCGCGGCTAAAATGAGAGCGAGAATAAGCCTAAATAGCGCCGCTTTAAGGTTGCGCCGCTTTTTGCGCTCCAAATCCTCGTAATCCACGGCGATGTCGTAGCCCAGTTTTTTGATCTTAGCTTTTAGCGTCTCCTCAAGCGCCGGATCAGCAAGTACGAACTCGCCGCTGCCGTTGGCGAAATTTACGTGCGCCTCCTGCACCCCCTCGATCTTGCGACTTACCCGCTCGATCGCATTGGAGCAGTTTACGCAGCTCATCCCGACGATATTTAGAGTGATTTTGCTTGGCATCCGTTAGTTCGCGCAGGACAGCTTTTCTACGACGCTAAAGCCCAAATCGTCCATCTCCTCTTTAAATTTAGCCTCGTCGCGCGGATCTAAGCTTAAACTCACCACTCCGCTTGCTACGTCCACCTCGATCTCGCCGAAATCCTCTTTTAACGCGTTTTTGATCGTCCTCGCGCAGTTTTCGCAGTGGATATTTTGCGCCTTAAATTTTACGCTTTGTTTCAAAGCCATGGGTCTCTCCTTTGGATTAAAATTTCAAAACTTATACTACTTTTTAATAAATTTTATTTCAACGCCCGCTCCTGAAATTTAAGGGTTTTTCGTTATAATCACCCGTTTTTAAATTTAAGTTTTAAGGAATTTTATGGGACGAGCTTTTGAATACAGACGCGCTTCAAAAGAAGCTAGATGGGGGAAGATGAGCAAACTTTTCCCAAAACTGGGCAAGGCCATAACGATGGCTGCGAAAGAGGGCGGCGAAGATCCGCTGATGAACTCCAAGCTGCGCGCCGCGATCGCCACGGCAAAGGCGCAAAATATGCCCAAAGACAACATCGACGCGGCTATTAAGCGCGCTAGCGGCAAGGATAGCGCCGATATCAAAACGATCTTTTACGACGGCAAGGCGCCACACGGCGCGCTTTTAATAATCGAATGCGCCACCGACAACCCGACCCGCACCGTCGCAAACGTTAAGTCGATTTTAAACAAAGCCAAGGGCGAGTTTTTGCCGAGCGGCAGTTTGAAATTTATGTTTTCGCACAAGGCCGTTTTTGAGACTAAGCTGCCGAGCCGCGACATCGAGGAGCTGGAGCTTGAGCTCATCGACTTCGGTCTTAGCGAGCTTGAGATCAACGAGTTTGAAAACGATAAGGGCGAGCTCGAAAAGACGCTTCTAATCTACGGCGAATATGAAAGCTTCGGCACTCTAAACGAAGGTATCGAAAAGATAGGGCTTGAGATCATCAGCGCAAGCTTAAAATTCGTCGCTAACGAAAAGCACGAATTTAGCGAGGAGCAGCTGGGCGACATAGACGCGCTGCTAGAGCGGCTAGAGGATGATGACGACGTGCAGGCAGTTTACACCAACATCGCATAGGAGAAAAAATGGAAAGCTTAAAAATTTACGACATCGACGCAGCGGCTTTGGCGCGCGATAAATACGCCGTGATAAAAACCGAAAAGGGCGATATGAAGTTGGAGCTTTTCGCAGGCGAAGCCCCGCAGGCGGTTACGAATTTCGCTAACCTCGCGCGCAGCGGGTTTTACAAGGGGCTAAATTTTCACCGCGTAATTCCAAATTTCGTAATTCAAGGCGGCTGCCCGCGCGGCACCGGCACGGGGGGCCCGGGCTGGCGCATAAAGTGCGAATGCGACCGCCAAAAGCACAAGCACGTGCGCGGCGCACTTTCGATGGCGCATGCGGGACGCGATACGGGCGGAAGCCAGTTTTTCGTCTGCCACAGCGCGCAGCCGCACCTAGACGGCGTGCATACGGTCTTCGGGCAAATCGTGGATCAGCCTAGCCTAGCGGTTTTAGACGCGATCAGGCAGGGCGATAAGATCATCGATATCGAGATTAAAGAGAGCCTGCAATCGTGATTAAATTTAAGCCGCGAGGCGCCAGACCGTGATAAAGATCGGCACGGACATAACCGCGGTGCGCAGGATCGTGGCGCTGCGCGCAAAATACGGCGCGAAATTTTTAAAGCGCATTTTGAAAAAATCTGAACGTTCCTCCGCGCTGCGCGATGAAAGTATCGCGGGCATCTATGCCGCCAAAGAGGCGCTTAGCAAGGCGCTAGGTACCGGCATCGGCGCGGAATTTAGCTTTAAAGACGCTAAAATTTACAAAGACGCCCTGGGCGCGCCGCACCTAAAAATACGTAAAAAAATCTGTAAAAAATTTCATATCAAATCCGCAAGCCTTAGCATCACGCACGACGCAAACGTCGCAATCGCCGTAGTCGCACTGGTGCTAAAAAAATCCAAAAAGCGAGCCTAAAATTTTAAAAAACGATAAAATTTTTATCGTTTTTTCTCGAGCGCGGGATTTTCAAATTTTAAATCTCGCCCGGGTCTCGCGCCCTAGGAATTTTATCGCGCGATCGCGCAAGCAAAAACCTTGCGTAAATTTTGCGCGGCAGAATTTTGAAATTTCATTGCGCCGCAGAATTTTGATTTAAATTTGAGGTATGGAATTTTATAGCGTCACGATACGCGACGGCGCAACTCAAAGAATTTCAACCTGAATTTTAGAAGTAGAAAGATAGATTTTCGGTTTAAAATTTGCTGCGAAATCGCGCTCTAAAATTTAAAGTAGACGCAAAGCCACTTTCGTCCGACGCACGTATCATCAAGGATTAAGCGAAAGTTCATGGGCCGACCGAACATACATCACTGCGGCAGCGCGCGTTCATCGCACCCGTCTCAAGCAAGGGCTTCTGCGCCGTATCTATGCCGAACGCCGCAAATAGCGCGGCGTTCTCTATTGCTATGTGCGAAAAAATGGAGGCGAGTTTATGTCGCTACATTTACTGCTTAGCTTGAGCACACACAGATAAGCGGCGCGCGCAGTAGCGAGCGATCAAAATTTACACGACGAAATTTTAAAGATGAAATTCTGCGAGCCATAAATTTAGCGCTAAATTTTAAAATTTCACGGCGGCTCAAATTTTAAAATTCCATGCAGGGCGGATTTAAAATTTTAAGCCCGCGATGATAAATTTAGCCGCCAAGAAGTTTTTAAAGCCCCTGCAAAAAGAAATTTTATCACGGTGCGACGCCGAAAAATTTTCAATTGCACGTATTTTAACGGCGGGCTTACGCGGCTTACGTTTTCGCGCGAGCCATAAGTTTCAATTATCTATATTTTGACCTACGGTGCATTGCAATAGGGCTTGGAATTTTTCCCGTATAAATTTCAATTGTATATATTTTGACCGCTTAAGACTGCGCCCGAAGCCGCCGCATTTAGAGCAGCGTAAATTTAAATCGCTCGCGCCAAGCTACGATTAAATTTCAAGCGTTTCAAGCGCAAAGCGCGGTCGTAGCGCCGGCTTGCATTAAAACGCCTAAAACTACGATTAAAATTCCAAGCCGTAACCAAATTCTCGCGCAACGAGAGGCGAACTACTCCGCCTTTTTTAGATTATCGGCGAGCAAAAACGCAAGCTCTAGCGCCTGATCTGCGTTTAGGCGCGGATCGCACTGCGTTTCGTAGCGCTGCTTTAGCGTCTCTTGCGTCACGTTAAACGAGCCTCCCGTGCACTCGGTGACGTTTTGACCGGTCATCTCAAGGTGGATGCCGCCCGCGTGCGTGCCCTCTGCAGCGTGGATCTCAAAAAAGCTCTGAACCTCGCTTAAAATTTTAGAAAATTCGCGCGTTTTGTAGCCGTTTGCGGCCTTGACGGTGTTGCCGTGCATCGGATCGATGCTGTATAGGATCACCCTGTCCTCGCGCTTTAGCTCGCGTAAAATTTGCGGCAACCGCGCGCCAATCTTATCCGCGCCCATGCGGATGATGACATTTAGCCTGCCTGCTTCGTTTTGCGGATTGAGCTTGTCGCAAAGGCGCAAAATTTCATCCGCGGTGCCGCTTGGGCCGATCTTGACGCCGAGAGGGTTTTTGATACCGCTTAAAAAATGCACGTGCGCATCGTCCGCGCCGCGCGTGCGCTCGCCGATCCAAAGCATGTGCGCCGAGCAGTCGTACCAATCGCCGCTGGTGCTGTCGATGCGCGTCAGACACTCCTCGTAGTGCAGCAGCAGCGCCTCGTGCGAGGTGTAAAGCACCGTCTCGGCAAGGCTCGGGGAATTTGCGGCGCTCAGTCCGCACGCCTCCATAAATTTAAGCGTGCGCGAAATTTCATCGCTCAGCTCGTTAAATTTAGCCTCCAGCTCGCCCTTTTTCAAAAAGCCTAAATTCCACTTATGCACCTCGTGCAGGTTCG
>NZ_CALIBH010000213.1 GCF_938045775.1 uncultured Campylobacter sp. | reverse complement strand
AGAGAGCACAACGACGCCAACGTCCTAGCCTTCGGCGAGCGATTGATGGGCGCGCTGGTGATCGGAGATATGATTAGGGCGTTTTTCGGCACCGATTTTGCGGGCGGTAGGCACATTAAGCGCGTCGCAAAGCTAGGTGCTTGCGGCAGTGCGAATTTTACGCATGGATTTGATGGGGAGAATTTCACGCAGAACTCCACTCAAAATTTTGCGGAACAAAGCTGTGGCACTAATTTAAACGGACGAAATTCCAAATCAAGCTTCGCCGGCAAAAGCCCTTCTAGCAAAAATCCTATCGACACGGATTTCGCGTCAAATTTTGCGCGGAGCCTTAACGATAAAAATTTCTTATTTACCGGCAAGAATCCCTTGATAAGCTTTGGTGGCGCACGTCATATAAATTTAGATTCTACGCACGCAAAGATAATCTTTAATGAGAAAAATCCGCTAGATAAAAATTCCACTGGCGCAAATTCTACGTTAAATTTTACGCGCGCGAGCGTTTGCAAGAAAAATTTCGCTCAAAAAGCTAGCCGCAAAGATTTTGTCGGTTTGAACCCAGCAATTATAAATTTCAAGGCTAAAAATTCTGTTTGCATGAGCGTTAAGCCAGAAAATATAAATTGCGCCAGTACGGGTTTAACAGATGCGAATTTTGCTATTACGAGCGTAAATTTAAAGGGCGCAAATCTTTCTAGTGCGTATTTTAGGAGCATAAATTCTGCCTATTTTAGCGCAACAATCGCTACTATGCGCTTTGCAAATCCAAATGAAGGAGGCGAGCAATGAGCGTAGCATTAGGTGTTTTAGCGCTATTTTTTGCAGCGCTACTTATTCTATCGATCCGAAAAAATTCTAAAATTTATGCTTTGCTCCGCAAGAGTGAAGAAAGAATTTCAAAGCTTAAAAGCGATAACGAAAAGCTCAAAACCGCCCTTCGCTTCGGCATCGAGGCTCTGCAAAACGAGGAGAGCGAAAACTGCAGCTTAAAAATTCAAAACGCAAGACTGAAAAGAGGTAAGCTATGAAAAGCCTAAGCAGCGAGCAAAAAAGCTATTTATTTCGCTCGATCCGCACCGTGCGTGACTTCCCAAAGCCCGGTATTTTGTTTTACGATATCACGACGCTCGTAGGCGATCGCGAGGCGTTTAATTTCCTGCTTGATCATCTAGCCGAGCGCTACGCCGATTACGGACTTGATTACATAGTAGGCATAGAAAGTCGCGGATTTATTTTTGCAGCGGCACTTGCTGCGAGGTTGAGGGTTGCTTTTGTGCCAATTAGAAAGCCAAAGAAGCTTCCTTATATCACGATTTCGCAAAAATACAGCCTTGAATACGGCTTCGATCAGGTCGAGATGCATGTGGATGCATTCTCCGGCGTGCAAGATGCCAAGGTGCTGCTAATCGACGATCTTATCGCCACCGGAGGCACCGCACGAGCGGCATTAGATCTCATCGCGCAGACGCAGGCTAAGTGCGTCGAAGCCTGCTTTTTGCTAAATTTACGTGAGTTAAACGATCTAGGCGAGTTTTCGCGACGCACAAATGTTTATTGCGTTTTAGAGGCGTGATTTTGGAAGAGCTACTTAAAAATTTACTGCAAGAATACCACCAATACGCCTATATCGTGCTTTTCGTTTGGTGTATTTTAGAAGGCGAAATCGCACTGATTTTGGGCGGTATCATGGCACACGAGGGACATATAAATTTGCCGCTAGGTATCTTTGTCGCGGGACTTGGGGCATTTTGCGGCGATCAGTTTTATTTTTATATCGGTCGCTACAACAAAAAATATATCAGTAAAAAGCTCGCGGCGCAGCGCCGAAAATTTGCGATCGCGCACCTGCTTTTGCAACGCTACGGCTGGCCGATAATTTTGATGCAGCGCTATATGTATGGCTTCCGCGTCATCATCCCGATGAGTATCGGCATCACTCGCTACAGCGCAAAGAAATTTGCGATTATCAATCTTTTTAGTGCTTGGTGCTGGTCGGGCGCGACGATGGTTTTGGCGTGGTATTTCGGCGAGGAGATCTGGAGCGGGCTGCGGCTAATCGAGCAACACTGGTATTTTGCGATACCTATCATAGGCGGAATTTTATATCTATTTTTTAGGCTATTTAAACGTATGGAAAATCACTTTATGAACTCACGAAAGGAACGAGATGAAAGTAAAACTGCTAGATCGTAAAATTAACGAGATAGAGGCGGATTTTGAAGTTATTTTAGTTGTGGATAAAAATTTAAATCACGAATTTATTAAAGACACGGATAAGTTTGCGCTTTTTAATTACAAAGGCGAGGGCAATCTACTCCTTGCCGAGAGCGGGCGGCTGTACGTGGGGATCAAAGAGCTTAGCTTCGATAGGTTGCGAGCGGCGCTTGCAAGCGCATACAACGCGCTTAAGGGTTACGCTATCAAAAATTTTAAAATCGCCTTTTACAAATGCGGCTGCGACCGAAGAAGCACGATGGCGATGGTCGAAGGCGTGCTTTTGGGCGGCTATGAGTTTAATAAATACAAAAGCGATAAAAAAAGCTCCGGCTTGAATGAAATTTTAATCTCGACGCAGGAGTACGGCGGCAGTAGCCCCGACGTACAAAAGATGAACTATGGCGTGCAGCAGGGCATCGTGATGGCAAACGCCGCAAATTTCGCGCGCGACGGCGTCAATGAGATCCCTGAAATTTACACTCCAGAAAAGATGGCGAGCGAGGCTGAAATTCTAGCCTCGAACTACGACGACGTGAGCGTTAAAATTTACGACGAAGACTTTTTGCGCGAGCAGAATATGAATGCGTTTTTGGCGGTCAATCGCTCCAGCGCTCATCCGCCTCGCCTCATCCATCTGATCTATAAGCCGCAGCGCTGCCTAAGGCGCGTCGTTTTCGTGGGCAAAGGGCTTACTTACGACAGCGGCGGGCTAAGCCTCAAGCCTGCCGATTATATGCTTACGATGAAAAGCGACAAAAGCGGCGCGCTTGCCGCGATGGGCATCATCAAGGGCGCCGCCGAGCTCGAGCTGCCGTTTGAGATACATGCGGTCATCGGTGCTACCGAAAATATGATCGGCGGCGATTCGTATAAGCCCGACGACGTGCTGCTTAGCCGCAGCGGCGTGAGTATCGAGGTGCGAAACACCGACGCGGAGGGCAGGCTCGTGCTAGCCGACTGCCTAAGCTACGCGCAGGATCTCGAGCCAGGTCTGCTAATCGATATGGCTACGCTTACCGGCGCTTGCGTCGTGGGGCTCGGCGAATACACTAGCGGCATCATGGGAAACAGCGAGGAACTAAAGCGTAAATTTAAAGATCTTAGCGGATCAAGCGGCGAGCTATTTAGCATTTTGGAATTTAACGATTATCTGCGCGAGCTAATCAAAAGCAGTATCGCAGACGTCTCCAACTGCGCTTCCAGCAGATACGGCGGCGCGATAACCGCGGGACTATTTTTGGATAAATTTATCAAAGACGAGTATAAAGACAAGTGGCTGCACCTTGATATCGCAGGGCCTGCGTATCTGGAAAAGGCGTGGGGCTATTACGCAGCGGGCGCGACTGGCGCGGGCGTGAGAGCAAACTTATATTTCTTGCAGGCTCTAGCCAAAGAGTTGAAGGACGCGTAGATGGGGCTTTCAGTAGGGATCGTAGGGCTTCCGAACGTCGGTAAATCCACGACTTTTAACGCGCTTAGCGGCGCACAAAACGCACAGGCGCAGAACTATCCATTCTGCACGATCGAGCCCAACAAAGCGGTCGTGCCTGTGCCAGATGCCAGGCTAGCAAAGCTAGCACAGATCGTTAAGCCCGGTCGCATCGTGCATTCGACTATCGAGTTCGTAGATATCGCGGGCCTGGTGCGCGGAGCTAGCAAGGGCGAGGGTCTGGGGAATAAATTTCTTTCAAATATCCGCGAGTGCGAGATCATCCTTCATATCGTGCGCTGCTTCGAAAGCGGCGACATAACCCACGTCGAAGGTTGCGTCGATCCTATCCGCGACATCGAGATCATCGAAACCGAGCTAATTTTAGCGGATATCGAGCAGCTTGGTCGTAAGATCGAGCGCCTCGGCAAGGAAGCTAAAGCAAATCAAAAGGGCGCTAAAGAGGCGCTAGCCGTGGCAAACGAGCTTTTAGCGCATCTAAACGACGGCAAGCCCGCTTCAAATTTTGCGCTCAAAGAGGACGAAAGCTACATCGCTTTAAATCGCGAGCTGCGCCTACTTAGCGCCAAAGATGTAATCTACGGCGCAAATGTGGACGAAGACGGCATCGCGCAGGATAACGAATATGTCGCGCGCGTAAGAGAATACGCAAACGTCCGCGGCGCCGAGGTGATCAAGCTCTGCGCCAAGATCGAAGAGGAGCTCATAGGGCTAAGCGACGAGGAGACGCACGAGATGCTGCAAAGCTTGGGCGCGCAGCAAAGCGGGCTGGAGCTTATCATCAAGCGCTCCTTTGCTAAGCTCAGCCTCATCAGCTACTTTACCGCCGGCGAGATGGAGGTGCGCGCGTGGACGATCACGAAGGGCTGGAAGGCTCCGAAGGCCGCGAGCGTGATCCACAACGACTTTGAGCGCGGATTTATCAGAGCAGAGGTGATCGGATTTGATGATTTCATCGCGTGCGGCGGCGAGAGTAGGGCGAAAGAAGCGGGCAAAATGCGCCTTGAGGGCAAGGACTACGTCGTGCAAGACGGCGACGTGATGCACTTTAGATTTAA
>NZ_CALIBH010000212.1 GCF_938045775.1 uncultured Campylobacter sp. | reverse complement strand
ATCCGCCCCGCGGAACTGATTCCGAGCGCCGGCGCAAAGTCCTGGTATGAAGGCGTTATCGGCAGTATGAGCGGCGAGTCTGCGAAATGGCTGAAAAGCATATACGCGGCAGCAAGCGAGAAAAAGCTGACTACGAGCGGCACAGTGCTCCTCACAATCCTGAACTCTGACTACAACGCGGCATCCGAGACGCTGATCCAGAAAGTCCAGAACGCAATCGACCCGCCGAAAGATGCGGGCGAGGGCTATGGTCTCGCGCCGATCGGGCACGTGGTATCTGTGAAGAGCGCTGTCGAGGTTGCGGTAGCAGTGACAACGAATATCACATTTGACACCGGCTACGGTTGGAGCAACCTGCAGAACGCCATCAACGAGGCGGTGACGGGATATCTACTGGAACTCCGGAAAGCCTGGGCGGAGTCAACGCACATCGTGGTTCGTATCAGCCAAATCGAGACGCGTATCCTTGGCGTCAAGGGCGTCGTTGACGTCGGAGGGACCAAAATCAATGGCGTGGAGGACAATCTGGCGCTTGGAAGCTACGAAGTGCCGGCGTTTAAGGGGGCGAGCGCGTGAGGGATGTAAATCTGGTGTCCTACCTGCCGCCATTTATGACGGAGTTCAAGGAACTCACTGCCGCGCTGGATGCAGAGAACCCTGAATTCGTCCTTCTCTGGGTTGCGATAGACAGGGTTTTTCAGAACACCTTCATTGAGACCGCCGATGAGTACGGCCTCTCTCGGCTCGAGGGGGTTCTGGGAATCCTCCCCACCCCCGCAGACACGCTGGAGAGCCGCAGGCAGCGGCTACGTGGTAGCTACACCAGCGATTTGCCGTATACGGAGCGGAAACTCGAAGAGATCCTCGAGTCGATGTGCGGAAAAGGGAATTTCACACTGATTGTGCAATCCGAAAAAGGGATTGTCGCGATTAAACTGCGCTTGGCCGCGTCTTCGTTATCAAATTTACCGTCGTTAGAAATATTTCTACCTGTAAGCTTTTTGCCTTGAACTAGGATAGATTGATTATCGGCACTTTGGATTAAGCCTTTAAGGTTAATCTCATAGCTACTCTTACCGGTAATAGTAAACTCATTATCCCTTTGCTTAGCCTTCTCGGTAAAATTCGTAAAGGTATTGCCATCGTTGTGAATTAGGTGATACTCTTTACCCTCTTCGATATTTAAAGAGCCGTAGGTATCTTTATCTACGTCGTACTCTTCGCCGTTTAGTTTAAATTTAGCGTTATTGATATCAGTGTCGCTAG
Organism: uncultured Campylobacter sp.; assembly: GCF_938045775.1. GTDB lineage: Bacteria > Campylobacterota > Campylobacteria > Campylobacterales > Campylobacteraceae > Campylobacter_B. Next base: position 4,118 of record NZ_CALIBH010000212.1, on the reverse strand, counting down.
CGGTAGTTAAATTTAAAGCCGCAGTGGCTGCGCTTCCGTTAGCGCTTGCAGAAATTCCATCAAAGTTAAGATTGTTGAAATTCTTAATATCGCCTGCGGTTTTTTGGGCGGAGGCATTATTTACGTTAAGAGTGTTGCCACTGTTATTTCCTCTTGCATTAGATGTATCGTCAGAGCCATAGAGCTTGCCCGATAATGTGCCTGCATTGAAATTTATAACGTTATTGCTGACTTTACCGCTTGAGCTAGCGTTATTACCTGCGATGACATCGCCGATATTTGTTCCGCCATTGATCTCTACCGTATTGTCGTGGATATCTAAGGTATCGCCCGCTGCAGTGCTTCCGCCGTAAATTTTTTTACCATTTAGATCGCCCGCATTGGCATCAATGATGACAGTATTGTTTTTATTCCTATCAAGTGAGTGACCGTTATTATCTGCATTATTTTGTTTATTGAGTTCAGTTTCGCCATAGTCGAATTCCCCATCCCAGTTTCTAGTCTGTGTGCCTTTCGAATATTGTAGCTTTTTGTGGCTTGCGTCGGTTTTATAGTTTTCTCCTACGAAGCTATATTCGTTTGCGTTCTTGATAGTATAGATTTGATCTTTTTGGATAGTGCGATCAAGCTGATTGATCGTTCCATTTGTTTTATTGATTAGCGTATATTGCGTATTATCGGCTAATTTATCAGAATTTACGCTAATTTTAGTACCGCTTAGATCGGTAGGATTACCATCTGTTAAAGTTAACGCAGTATCGCTGCCTGAAAAACCGTCTGGAACATTGAAATTTAGATTACCTGCACCAGATATATTTTTAGCTGTAATTTTACCAGGTACAAGTGGATTGTTTCTATCTTTACCTACGTTTATCGTATCGTCGCCATTGGCTCTTATCTCGCCGATATCATCACCGCTTACTAGATTTATCGTAGCGTTAGGAACGTTATTTGTATCGATATCTAGTCCACCGAAATTCTGCGGTGCATTTGGATTTTCACCTACGTCGATAGTAGGATCGCCTGCAGGACCGGTATATTTACCAACCTCGCCGTTATCGAACGCTCCAGTGATAGTGCGGTCGGTTTTCTTTTTACCTTGGATTACGATGGATTTTCCGTCATCATCTTTCATTAGACCCTTTAAATTCATCGAGTAGGTAGTTTTATTTTTGATCGTAAATACATTATCGGTGCGCTTAGTCGTTTGCGTTTCGTCAAAACCGGTAAATCCGTTTTCGTTGTGGATCAGATAGCGTTTCTCGCCGTCGCCTATCGCGTAAGTATCTACATTATAATCGGCGTTGTCTAATTTAAATTTAGCGTTATTTATATCGGTAGTTGAGCCTGCATTTAAATTTAAAGCTGCAGTTGCAGCGCTGCCGTTAGCGCTTGAAATTCCGTCGAAGTTAAGAGTATTGAAATTCTTAATATCGCCTGCGGTTTTTTGAGTGTGAGCGTTATAGACGTTTAAGGTGTTATTTGTGCCGCCTGCACTAGATAGACCATAGATAGTTTTTGTTACACTACCGCTATAGAAATTTACTTTATTGCCGCTGCCGTTTGCTGCGTGTGCTGCGTAGACATTACCGGCGACTTGTGCACCACTTAGATTTACGATGCTTTTTGTTGCAGAGCCGCTAGCTTTTGAGCCGTATACATCGCCGGTAACGCTACCGTTTATTAGGCTTACTTGATTATCATCGGTATTACCGCTTTGTGCTTCGCCTCCGATTACATTCTTACTGGCTGTGACATTGGTTAGCGTGACTCTACTTCCAGTTACGTTGCCGCTAGAGCTTTTGCCACCTATTACGTTTCCATTAAATTTTGTTCCGCTGGCTGTTATCCTGCCTTGAACTGCACCTGTAGAGCCTAAGCTGCCGATTGAATCTCCACCGATCTCGCCGCCGGTCAGATCTAAATAACTATTAGTAGCCGTTTTGCCGCGACTTTCTCCACCGATCAATCTTCCGTCTATTTTTGCGCCACCAATAATTTTTGCGTAGTTATTCGCGACATCTTTATTGTTGCTTCTTCCGCCGATTGCATCACCTTTTATCTCGCCACCTGTTAGATATAAATAGCTATTATTAACAGTGCCGTCGTAGCTAAGCCCACCAAATACTCCGTCATCGCCAGCAACATTCGCGCCCACGACTTTACCACCACTCATATCTACATGAGCTCCATCTATATCGCCGTAATATGTAAAAGCACCATAAGTTGCCTTATCTACTTTACCGCCGCTAATGGTAACATAATCGTCTTTGCTATTAGATTTAAGATCATGGGCGTCGTTTCTATAATAACTTCCGTATGCGTAATTAGTTACATGGCCACCCTCGATAGTAGAGTGATTTTTTTCGGTTTTGCTAACCATATACGCGCCGTTGATATTTCCGACTGTACCTTTTATCAGCTTGCCATGATTATTTTTGGCTGTTGCTTTGCCGCCAGGACCTTCAATACCACCGCCCGTACCATTAGCGACTAAAACATCGGCAACTACAGCACCATCGTTATTGATAGTGACGATATTATTTTGTAAAGTGGCGGTGCTGTCTTTTGAGGCTATTACTCCACTTACATTTGCTAAATTTACAATAGCGTTGATATCTACTTTATTGCTGTCTGCATTGCCGTTTTCTACCGCAGCACCCGCAATTCTACCAGCGATAGTAGGTGTTCCACTAATATTTACTTCGTTATTATTTGCTTGATGTGTGCCTGTTGCTCTACCACCCATTACCGATGTGCTATTAAAATTTGTAAAATTATTATATTTAACTTGCGTAGAACCGCTGATATTTACGATATTATAGGTAGCATCTCCACTGCTATCTGCTTGACCGTACCACGTACCGTTACCACCAAGCACGACATTATTTACATCTGCGTCATTCAAATTTACAGTATTATTTTTCGCACCTTTTCCTTCGCCGCCCACAAGTACTGCTACCGTAGCGCCGTTGTAAACATTAAGCGTATTATTTTCGGCTGCGCTAGTTTGCTCATATAAAAAAGGAGCATGCTGAGGAGTGCCGTCACCGTTACCTCCACCATAAATCGTATAATCCCACATAGGTTGACCGCCGCTATCAACGCCGTTTATCGTTACGATATTATTGTCGTTTTTACCGTGAGCATGTGTGGAGCTTTCAAAGCCACCGGAGAAATTCTTCCCCGATGACCAATAAAAATGACCCGGAGTGCCGTCTTGTTTAGTAACGGTTACCTGTCCGTCTTTAGCTAAAATCTGCGTAGGCATCAATGCTAGCGTAGCAGCGATGCTCAGACCTGAGATAATCGGGATTTTGATCTCTTTCATAGTTGTAATCCTTCGTAAAAAATAAAAACTATCCATTATACTATAAAAATACCTATTTACAATAAATTTAATAAAATTTCTAACGAAAGGTAGCTTAACGCGAAAAAATGGGTATCGCGATGTAACGTTTTCGATAATAAAGTAAAATTTCAGCTTATTTTTGTTATCGAAGCTTAAACGAAAAATTACGATTACAAAATGATGGAATTTTAAAATTCCGACCTTAAAATTTAGCCAGCGGAATTCCAAAGAAGCGTCGCTGCGAGAAAAGCGCTAAAATAAAAAGCAGCAGTTTCTGATATCGAGAAATAGGGTAGGACAAATTTGGATTTTGTGGAATTTAAAGTGAAGCAATATACGAGAGGAATTAAAATTTGAAGTAATTCTAGGTTAGAAGCACATAATTCTACGATATGTCGTTAGCAAAGAGATTAAAATTTTAAAGCAGTTCCAGGCGAGGCAATAAAAACGATAAAGTAGCGGCGCGGAGGGTTAAATTTTAAAAATTCTAAGTAAAAACAAAAGCAAAATTCTAAGAATTTCAAGCGAAAAATCTGGGCTTTCAGCGGTGTTTGAAATGGCAAAGGGCTTTTGGAGCTGTTTAATTAAAATAACAGAGGGCTTTCAGAGATGCTTGAAATAACAGAGAGCTTCCGGTAGCTTTAATGCCTGCCGGAAGCCCATTTTATAGTTTATATATCTTTTGTGCTCGAAAACTCGAAATTCCACTTGTCAGAAAGTTCAAAATCCCAAAAACTTCTGCTGGCTTACTCGCAATGTTCCGCTA
>NZ_CALIBH010000211.1 GCF_938045775.1 uncultured Campylobacter sp. | reverse complement strand
ATTTTTGATCCTTAAAATTTGAAGCGAAGTTTATAGCTTTAAAATTTAAAGCTTGCTAAATTTGCGGAATTTTGGATTTAAAAGCGGGAAATTTGCGGGATTTTGAGGCGGGGAATTTTGATTATGGAATTTTATGCTTTGGATTTATGGAATTTGGAAATTTATGGGATTTTAAAGTGTAAAATTTCAGAGCGCGAAATTTTAATTGCAGAATTTTGGCTAGAAACTTTATGCGCCGGGTTACTAGAGTTTGTAGCGGAGGCATATTTTACTGCGTTTGCAGATTTTTGGAATTTCAAAGCGTGAAATTTTGGCTCAAAATTTTATTGTAACGGAACGTAAGCCATAATTTCGGCTTAAAATTTTATACGGGGCTAGCCTAGTCCGCATCTGTTTTATCGCGGCCTTGCGGTAGAATTTTGGATCGGAATTCTGCGCTTATACTGCGGCGGTTTAGCGTAAATTTGGATTAAAATTTTACGTTTAGATCGCGGCGCCGTATCTTTGCCTCGATTAAATTTCGACGGAATTCTATCGCGACGAAATTTCATACGGCAAAATTCCGCACGGTAAAATTTCAGTCAAAATTCTACGGCGAAATTTTCGCGCTCCGTATCCTAAAAATCGCCGCAAAACCGGTGCAAAGCCACGACAAGATCGCCGTAAAATTTTATGCGGAGCAGGCAAACGCAAAGAGCGTAAATTTATTCTGAAAAATCTTTGCGGTAAAATTTAGCCGCCAAAAGCTCGTTCAAAGCCGTCCAAAGCCCGCTAAAAAAGTGTCAAAAGACTAAAAAGCCGCCGCCGCAAAATCCTCGCGATAAAATTTTGCCCGCAAATTTTTCCGGGTAAAACTGCTTTGGATGGGGGCGGGATTTGAACTCGCGGCAAATTTTCCGGGCTAAATTTTACGCAAAAATCCGCATTAAACCTGCAAAATTTATCGTAAATTTCTCCGAGCGGATTTTGCTCCTTATGAAATTTCCAGCACGATCTCCTTTTTTAGCCCGATCTGTTTGATCTCGAGCACGGAAGCGCCGCCCAAACGCAGCGCAAGTACCTCAGCCTCGCTACAAGCGCCCGCAATAGCTATTTCGCGAAGCACCTTGCCGCGCCAAGCCTTGGCGTAGTGGCTCAGCACCTTGCCGCCTTTGATGAAACTAAAACTCAAATATTCGCGCTTCATCTCGTAAAATTTCTCGTAAAATCCCGCGCGCAGATCCACGACGCACTCATCTGCCAGATACCGATCCAGCGCGGCAGAGAAGCTATCGTGATAAAATTTCGCCGCGTCTATGCCGCTGAATTTTTCGCCCTGCTTGAGTTTGTAGTTCGGCAGCACGTCACCGCCCAGCACGGGGCCGAAAAGGTTTGAAAAAATTATCGTGTTTTGCTCCGCAAACTCCTGTGCGCCGGGGCTTAGCGACGCGTAGCCTAGGGCGCGATACGCGGTGCCCGTGTAGCGCAAAAGCGCCTTCGCGCAGCCTTTTTCAAAGATATTTTCGCGCAGGGTCGCGTCCCATTTTTTCAGCCCGAAAAGCTTGCAAAGCTCCGCCTCGCTTGCTTTATCCACAAAATCCGCGTAGGCGCGCAGCATCTGCAGGCGCTTTTCGTAAAGATCTGCAAAGATGAAATTTTGCTCGCAAATGCGCGTGTCGCCGCCCAGCTCGCTTTTCATCTCGCTTGGGGAAAATAAAATTTTCATACGCTCTCCTTAAAATTTGCTCATTTTACTAAAATTTTGCTTGCATTCAAGCCCGCCCAGGCTCGCGCCACCCGCTCAAATTTAAGCTAAGCAGCGTATAATGGCGCTAAAAATTCCAAGGACGAAAATGCTTTTAGAAGAGCCGCTTTTTTACTACCGCGAAATTTTAAAGACGCATCCGCAAAGCTACCTCGCAGAGGACGACGCTCAGGTCATCATCGGCATCGATTGCGATTATTTCGACGGATTTAAGATGAGTTTTGAGGCGCTAAAGCTTAAATTTGATGAGGTAAAAAGCGCAAAAGCGGGCGCAAGCGAGTTTAAAAACGCGAGCTTTGCCGGGCTTTTCGGCGTTTTGGGCTACGACATCGTGCGCGCATTTGAAAATATCGGCGCACCGAAGCAGGCGCTGTATGACTTCCCGCCGTTTTTTTACGCCGACGCCGCAAACTACCTGCACTACGATAAAATCAGCAAAATTTACGATTTTTACGGCAAAGACGCCCAAATTTACGAAAGTCTGCGCGGGCTTAGCTCGCAGGCTTCACAACAGGCCGCCGTCGAAACAGCAGGCGCGCTCCAGAGCTCCGCAAGAGCGGACGCCGCTATAAAAGGCGGATCGAAATCGCAAGCCGTGGCGAAGTCCGAGCCTAAGAAAAAAGAGCTTAAATTTAAAATTTTAACCGATCTGGGCGCCGAGGAGTCGCATTTTAGCGCGATGGTCGAGGCTGCAAAAGAAAAGATAAAAAGCGGCGACGTGTTTCAGGTCGTGCTGGGCGAAATTTTAGAAGTCGGCACGAATCTGGGCAGCTTGGAGTTTTACGAGCGACTCAAAAAGAACAATCCGAGCCCCTATATGTTTCACTTCCCGACGCCGTACGGCTGCGTCGCGGGCTCCAGCCCCGAGCTGATCATGGAGATCAAAAAGGACGAAATTTTCGTCGCTCCCATCGCGGGCACACGCAGCAGAGGCGCGAATGCCGAAGCGGACGCGGCGCTCGAGCGCGAGCTTTTAAGCGACGAAAAGGAGCTTGCGGAGCATCGGATGCTGATTGATCTAGCTCGCAACGACATCGGCAAATTCGCCACACCCGCCTCGGTGCGGGTGCAAAACGCGATGCGCGTCGTGCGCTACGAAAGCGTGATGCACATCGTAAGCGAGGTTTACGGCAGTAAGCCGCGCGGGGTAAGCGCGTTTGAGGTACTCGGCACGATCTTTCCTGCGGGCACGCTAAGCGGCAGCCCGAAGATCCGCGCGATGCAGATCATAAACGAGCTGGAGCGCTACGAGCGCGGCATATACGGCGGCGGAATCGGGTTTTGGCGCTTTAACGGCGACGTGATGCAGGCGATCTTGATTCGCTCGGCGATCTTCGTAAATCGCGGCGAGGCGCAAAATTTACCGGCTCGCGCAAGCAAATGCGACGCGACGTTAAATTTAAAAGCTCGCGCAGGCGGCGAAGCGCTAAATTTAGAGAGCAAGCCGAGCTTTAGCCGCGCGATGCGGTTTGAGGTCGCTAAATTTAGCGCGGAGAATTTCGGCTGCGAAGGGCTAAACAATCTCGTATTTATCGGAGCGGGCGCAGGCATCGTTTACGACAGCTCGCCAAAGAGCGAATACGCAGAGATCTGCAAAAAGCGCAAAAGCCCGCTCAAGGCGATCGAGGAGCTATGCGAGGAAGTTTAGATCCTTTAAATTTAGCTAGCCTGACGCGCCGCTTTTCGGTGCGAGTTTGATTCCGCTAAATTTAAAAGCGTGTCGCTGCTAGGACGTTTAAATTTAACGGCGAGCTTCATTCGGCGCCGCAAAGCCGAGATATTTATCGGCTGCAACGCCGCGCAAGCTCGCGACGCAGTAATGCCGCACGCGGGCAGAATTAAATTTAGCCCGCTAGCGGCGCTAAACGGCGCTAAATTTGTCCGCTGCAAAGCGGTTAAATTTAAACTATTTAGAATTTTAAAGAGGCGCAAACGCCCTAAAAAAGGATAAAATTTTGATTTTAATGATAGATAATTACGACAGCTTCGTTTTTAATATTTATCAATACATTTTGGAGCTAAGCGATGAGGAGGTGCGCTACTTCCGCAACGACGAGATAACGCTGCAGCGGGTGCGCGAGCTTGCCCCGTCGCACATAATCCTAAGCCCAGGGCCAAATCACCCAAAAGACAGCGGCGTCTGCCTGGATATTTTGCGCGCGGATTTGGACGTGCCGATTTTGGGCGTGTGTTTGGGGCATCAGGCGATCGGATACGCGGCGGGCGCGGAGATAAAGCAGCTGGAGGTGCCGCTACACGGCAAGAGCTCGACGATCGAAATTTACGCAGATGGCGTGCTTTTTAGCGGGCTGCCGCGTAAATTTAAAGTGATGCGCTACCACTCGCTTTATGTGGATGAAGCTACGCTGCCGAGCGAGTTTGAAATTTTAGCAAAGAGCGAAAATGACGGCATTATAATGGCGATGAAGCACCGAAGTAAGCCGGTTTTCGGCATTCAATTTCATCCCGAGAGCTTTTTTACTCAATACGGCAAAAAGATCATCGAAAATTTCATCAATTACGGCAAAAAGATAATTTTGAAGGAGAAACTCGTGGTAAATTTCGCCCCGTTTATGTTGAAGCTACAAAAGGGCTTCCCGCTAGATAGCGACGATTACGCCGTCATTTGCAAGGCGCTTTATGAGCAGGATTACGACATCGTGCAGCTTGCGGGGTTGCTCGTGCTGATTAGCGAAAAATCGCTCTATCCAAGCAGCCTTACGGCGCTCGTGCGCAGTATCCTAAAATACTCGATCACCTACGACGATCCGAGCCCGATGTTTGACATCGTAGGCACCGGCGGCGATAGGCTAAGGACGATTAATATCTCTACGACCGTGGCCTTTATCGCGGCAAGCTTCGGCGTGCGCGTCGCCAAGCACGGCAACCGCGCGATTACTAGCAGATCGGGAAGCTCCGATGCTCTGGATGCCCTGGGCGTGCCGCTACTTAGCGATCTTGCGCAAATTAGGGCGCTGTTAGATCGCACGGGGCTAGCATTTTTTCACGCGCCGTTTTTTCACAAGATCACCGCCGAGGTCAAAGAGGTGCGAAACCGCCTAAAAATCGGCACCGTCTTTAATATAATGGGACCGCTTTTAAATCCAAATTTGAGCCTAAGCAATCAGATCGTGGGCAATTATCTGGAGGAAGTAAATGGGCTCATAGCCGAAACGCTGATGATTTTGAGACGCAAGCACGCTCTGGTGGTACACGGCATGGATGGCATGGATGAGATCAGCCTGTGCGACGAGACGCTAATCCACGAGATCAAGGACGGTAAAATTTTAGAATACCGCGTAAATCCCGAGCAGTTCGGCTTCGCTCGCGCATTTCACGGCGATATAGAAGGCGGCGACGGCGAGGCTAACGCCGAAACTTTAAAGCAAATTTTAAAAGGCGAGCTTAGCGGGCCGAAATTTGATATTGTCGTGCTAAACGCGATGTTTGCGCTATACTGCGCGGATGTCGTATCAAGCCCTGCGGAGGCTAAGCCGCTCATTTTAGAGGCGATCAAATCTGGCAAAACGTGGGAATTTTACGAAAACTACGTAGGGGCGAGAGCTTAGATGGCTAACGGCGAAAAGAGGGAGTTTTTAAGCGAGCAGCTCATCAGCTATCTGGGCAACAAGCGCTCGCTGCTAGTGCCGATAGAGCGTGCGATCTGCGAGATTAAGGCGGAGCTTGGGCGGGACAAGATCAGCTTCGCGGACGTCTTTAGCGGCAGCGGCATCGTCGCGCGCCTGGCCAAAGCGCACTCAAACCTCGTGATTGCAAACGATCTGGAGGGCTACTCGCGCGCGATAAACTCCTGCTATCTTTCAAATTTTAGCGACGAGCTGTGGCGAGACTTGAGCGAGCTACACGCTGAAATTTTAAGAAATTTCACGCCGAAGGAGAGCTTTTTTAGCGAGCTGTACGCGCCGAAGGATGATGAGGATATTAAAGCGGGCGAGCGCGCTTTTTACACGCGCCGAAACGCCCTGATTTTGGGTGGGCTCTGCGAGCAGATAAGCAAAATCCCGCAAAAATTTCGCGATTTTTTCGCCGCGCCGCTGCTTAGCGAGGCGAGCATCCACTCAAACACGGGCGGCGTTTTTAAGGGCTTTTACAAGGACAAAGCGGGCGTGGGAAAGTTCGGCGGCAGCGGCGAAAACGCGCTAGCTCGCATAATGGGCGAAATTTCCCTGCGCCTGCCGGTACTTTCAAATTTCGCCTGCGAAAGCGCGGTCTTTCAAGAGAATGCCGCGCGCTTCGCAAAGAGTGCGCGCGAGCGCTTTTCGCAGCTTGACGTCGCGTATTTTGATCCACCCTACAATCAGCACCCCTACGGCTCGAACTATTTCATGCTAAATTTGATCACGGATTTTATAAACGATGGCAAGCGCCCAAATGCTGCGGGGCTTAGCAGAGTTTCTGGAATCCCCGCGGACTGGAACCGCTCGGCTTACAACAAAAAATCAAGTGCTGCGGAGGAATTTTTCGCGCTGCTGGCGGAATTTCCGGCGAAATTTTTAATAATCTCTTTTAATTCCGATGGCTTTATCTCGAAGGCGGAATTTTTAAAAAACCTCGCACACATAGGCTCTGTGCGCACGATAGAGATCCGCTATCCGACCTACCGCGCGAGCAGAAATTTAAACGCGCGCGAGCTTTACGTGACGGAATTTTTATATGTCGTACAGAAGTAAGATTAAAATTTGCGGCATCAAAAGCGCCGCCGAAGCCCGCGCCGTGCTGGCGTGCAGCTTGGCTTTGTGCGCAAATTTAGAGCGCGTGGACGATGCTAAAAATTTACCGCAACCAGGCGGCGAGAACTCGATAAAAAAGTCTAATTTTTGCTACGAAAATTCTGGGCGGAATTTTAATTCGGATGTCGAGAATTCTACGCGAAATTTCAATTCTGCCAATAAGAATTTTGCTAAAAATTTTAATCAGGGCGGCGAGAATTCCGCATGCCGCACGCAAGATCACGCAAATTTTACGTGCGAGCAGAATTGTGATTGCGATAAAAATTTCAGAAGCGGTTCGCGAAGCCATGGCGACAACTCAGACGTGCGGGTGGAATTTTTAGGCGTGATCTTCGTGTCAAGCTCCAAACGCCGCGTCAGCGTAGAAACAGCGCGCGAAATCGCACGTATCGCGCACCAAAACGGCGCAAAGTGCGTCGGGGTTTTTGCTTTGAGCTCCGAAAAACACGGTACCGCCGCGTGTGAATGTAAAAATTTTAGCGGCAAAACTCGCGGCGAAGAAATTTGTGAAAATAAAATTTACGCGGGCACTAGCGGAAGCGTAGAATTTTATGAAGCCGCGGAATTCTGCGAAAAGCAGCGCGAGGATTTGAGCGTAAATTTAAACGCAAACCCTGACGCACCTGCTTCGATAAAAGATCTAAATTCTGAAATTTTAGATACGGAAGCTTTAGACGAGGAGCAAATTTTAAAAATTTGCAGCCTTTGCGAGCTGGACTGCGCTCAGATTTATGGACGCATAAGCGCGGATTTCAAAGCACGTCTCAACGCAGCAGGCATAGAGGCGTGGCAGGTGCTAAGCATTGGCGCCGAAATGCCGCCGCTTGAGGGTTTGAGCTGTGATCGGATCTTATTCGACGCCAAAGGGGCGAACCTGGGCGGCAACGGCATGAGCTTCGACTGGGATCTGCTGCGACGCGCAGGGCTTGGCTGCGAAGGACAATACAGCGCGGCGCGCGATGAAAAAAACTGCGCGGGCAGCGCAACTCAAAGCATAGACGACACAAAATACGACTCGGCTAGCGGGCACTGCGATACGCAAAATAACGCATCAAGTGACGAAAAATGCTATGCAGCAGGCACGGCTCAAGACTCAGACGGCGTAAGGAGCTATCTTAAGCATAGCGCGATCTGTAGCGGATATAGCGAGGAGAATTTAAAGCGCGACAAAAACGGCGACTGCAACAATTCTTGCGTGGAGCATAGCGAAAACGGAAATTTGAAGCTCAAGAGAGTAAGCAACGTGTGCTGTGCCTCTAATAGTAATGAAGTGAGTGAGCGTGCACATGATATTGTTCGATCGAGCAATACAAAACAAGAAACGAACGCCGATCGTCGCGCCGCAAAGAATGACGATGAGTGCAAATTTAGTGCGTGTGCTACCGCTCGACTGAGTGGTGTAAGACCCACAAGCGAAGGCGTCAATGATCAAGGCATAAGAGACTATGAGGCGGGCGCGCCAAATATTTCAAATGACGGCGGCGAAGTAGGCAAGCTGGGTGCCACAAAAGATGATAGCGCGAATAAGCATGACGCTGCTGCTAAAAGCGGCACGATCTCTTTCATCCTCGCAGGCGGCATCGGCGCGCAAAATATCCGTGAGGCACTCGCACTGCACCCATACGCTATCGATCTAAACAGCCGCGTGGAGGACGCGCGAGGCATTAAAGATTCACAAAAGATAAGCGAAATTTTGCAAATTTTAAAAAATGCGCAAGGCTGATCTCCGTGTGCAAACTCGCGCAATAGTTATATCTAAATCAAGCGTGTATAAGGAGGAGCCAAATGCATAACGACGAAATTGCTAGGTTTGGCATAAGCAAAACGCGGTATGATAAAAATATAAAGGATTTCTTACAAAATAAAAATTGCGATAAGCGAAATTTGGCGGGTGGTGGGCTAAAATTTACGAGCGATGGCAGGCAAAATTCTATAAATGCCAGCGAGCAAAATTTTACGAATGTCGTTGAATAAAAATCGCCAAGCGATCTCTCTTGCGCCGCTGATATGCCATCGCAAAATTTTAAAACTCAAGCTAGAGATTACGACAAAGAACCGATAACTATAAAAGATAATTCAATAGAGATGATTAAATTTTATTCGCCATTTCTGTATTTTCTTAATTTCATAGATTTTGGAACAAGGCAAGACTCGCCGAGATCCGTTAAACGCTGGCTAGGGCTCCCAAGTAAATTCGGTACCTGTTATATAAAATTTAAAAATTCAGTTATCGAATATTATTCCGAGAAAAAGAGAGCGACCCTATACTCTATAAATTTATCCGAAATAATTGCGATAAAACGCACCTTTGGGCCATCCACTTTTAAAATGACAAAAAAAGGTAAAATTTCAACATTTTTTGTCGCGTTCGCATGGATAACCCTTTTATCTTTGGTAGTAACTTTTAAAAATAAAATTTCTTATGGAATTTTAATTGTGCCGATCTCCTTATTTTTGGCGTTTGCGCCCTTAATCATATTTAGATTTAAGAAAAATTTGGGATTTGACATAGGAAACGACAGCCTTATTTTTATGAGCAATGGTAATTATATCGAAGCAAGCATATTAACAAGTAAAGAATACAGGGAGCTAAAAGCCTATTTTCTACTCAAAACAGGGAAAAATTTAGATAAAATCCGGCCGCAAATTTTTGTGTAGGATATAAAGAATAAAAGATGAATAGAAAACAGAGGCTCGAAGAGCTAAAAAAATTCTAAATGAACGGCGTCAAAATTTAGAGCAAGGCTCAAGGCAGAATTTTGACGCCAAAAATTCCGATAGTAAGAATTCTAAATTTGAAAAATCCACGGATGACTCTACGATAAATACAAACGAAAAACCTAGCAAATTTGAACAAAATCCGAGTGACGCTCGTGATTATAATAAAGAGCCTTTAGTGCTCAAAGATAGGACGAATTTTTATATAGTTCTTGCTACGGTATGCACGCTTGCGATTATGATTTTTATGTATTCATACGAACCCAATCAAACTAGATATAATCAGCTTTTTATAGTATTTCCATTTTTCGGATTGCCTATAATAATGGAATATTTTACAAATTTTTACAATAAGAAACTTGTAAAATTTTATAATGATCGAGTTACTTATTATACAAATAAAATGCCCGAAAAAACTATATTCTTAGATGATCTTAAGTATGTAAAAAGAGCCTATTTTGCAAGAGATAATGAGTGGCTTAGGAGGCAAGGCGCTTTTTATAGATTTCTCTTTAAATTTGAACCATACACTACGATAATCGCTTTTTTATTAATCTGTATATTGGTATTGGCTATCGACGTAAGAAAATATATAGAAACAGGTAGTTCCAGAGTATTTTTCATATCTATACTTGCATTTTTGTTTTTATTCATCTCAAAATTTATATATTTTTTGGTTTTTAAATTTCAACTTAGACTTATATTCTACGATAATATAATAATCCGAGGCAAGGATAAAGATATCGCCTTTACGATAGAAACTATGGACGACTACGTTAGGATAAAAGAATTTTTTATGAAGACAAAAGGCATTGATTTGGATAAGACCCAGCACCACGTGTGGCTGGATTTTAATTAGCAATTAAAAGCTTTAGATGAAAGAAACCGTAATCAGAGAAGCCTTTAAATTTTAAAATTTAAAGGAGCGGCTCTTAAAAATTGATCGTAATCTTTCTTGCGCGGAATCTATTTTATCATTTGCTTTATCACGTTATGAATACAGCTACAAATTCTTAAATTCCACTTCCAGCTGCTTGCGCCAGTCTTACAGCGAGCGCTCTGCTCCGGCAGCGTATTTATTTATAAGTACGCCGCTAGAGCTTGACTAGATACGCCGCCTCTGTATTCGATTGATCTCTGAAATTAAATATCAGCCTTAAGCGCCGCGTCTTTGAAAAATCCCCACGTAAAGCGCGAAAACAAAACCGATCGCGACCGCGTAAGGAGCGAACTCGGTGATGCCTTTAGCCGAGCTTGCTAGCAAGAAATTGTGCGCGATCGCAGCGCCAGCCGCCATGCCGATGACGAAGACGCCCGAGCTTAAATTTCCCGTGCCGGCCTGCACCAGATGCTTACCCGGGCAGCCCTCGCTGAGGCTAAAGCAAAGTCCTGCGAGCACCATGCCTAAGAAATTCCAAACGAAATCGTTGTGTGCGATAGGCTGGCCGTCAAAGCCGAGTTTGTATTGCCCAAACGCGATATTTGCGATGCTTGCAAACACGATGACGCTTAGTACGCCCCAAAACATCGAGAAATCACCGCGGAAAATTCTACCGAACGCGCCGACGCTACAAAATTTGCTTCTATGCATTAGGGCGCCCACGATAATGCCCGCAGCCAGCGAGATGCCTACCGCAGCGTGTTGCGCGCCGGGACCTTTAGCGGAGATAAAAAGCGCGCCGCCCTCGCCCGTTTTGAGTCCGAAGACCAAGGCTGCAAGCAGCGCAGCGCCCAGTAGCACGGGCAAAATTCCGATCGCGCCGCTAAGTCTTGCCTCTTTGCTCGCCTCATAGCCGCGCTTTTTAAGCAAAAACCCAATGAGTACGCCGCAGATCAGACCCGCTAACCCGGCTAACGCGGTCAAATCGCCGCCGCCTAGGCGCAAAAACGCGCGCCAAGGGCATCCCAAAAACACAAGGCAGCCGATCATCGCGAAAATCCCTAGGAAAAATTTTGCAAACGGCGAGCTGCCGGTAACCGGCGCAAACTCGTGCGTCCAAAGCACGCTTGCTAAAAAGCCGCCGAACACGAGCCCTATGATCTCCGGGCGGATGTATTGCACCGCGCTAGCTCGGTGAAAGCCCAGCGCGCCCGTGGTATCGCGCAAAAAGCAAGCGACGCAAACGCCCATATTACCCGGGTTTCCGAAATGCACCAGCGTCGCACCCAGCACGCCTAGCACGGCGCCTGCGATGATGTACCATTTAACGTTATTCATGAAAAGATCCTGAAATAATCTAGATCGACCGATCTCTTAGGCGCGATTTTATCCTTTGTAAAATAAAAAGTAAATAAATTCCGATCTAAATTTGCGAAAAGCGAAATTTTAAAATCGCGCGGGCGGCCGCTAAATTTAGACGCAAACGAATCTCGAGCGTTCAAATTTAGACTCTTTGCTGTGGTAGAAATGCCGAATTTAGCCGCTCGATTTCGGCGCAAACAAATCGCAACGAGAAGCTAAAGCGCAGAGGCGGTCAGACGAAACGCGATGCAAACAGGTGCAAGCAAAACATAGCCCAGGCGCAGGAGCGGCGCGGACAGGGTGCGGATAAGACGCAGCCAAAACGCAGAAATGGCTCAGACTAGGTACAATGCTTGCTGCCAATAAAAACAAATTTCAAATATTTTTGAAATTAAATTTCAACCTTATTTAAGTATCTAGATATATAATAATGTATTTCAATTTTATTTTAAAGGTCGAGGCATGAAAAAGCAAATTTTATTGGTGCCGCTTGCGATAGGCACGATAGGCGGAGCGAATGCGGCCGAAAACAACGCCACAAAGTCGCAAGATCTGGGTCAAATCGTCGTGCAAGCGACGTTAAGCGCGGTCGATAACCTAAAATACGCGGGCTCGGCCGGAATTTTAACCCCCAAGGATATGAAAGCCAAAACCAACGTGATCGATTCGATCATGCAGATACCGGGCGTTGACGGCAGTATGGATATGGGGCGTCAGATCGGCAGGCAGTTTCAGATACGAGGATTTGGATATCAAAGCGACGAGCGCGTCATCATCAAGCAAGACGGCGTGCGCAGAAGCGCGGGGATGTACTCAAATATGATCTCATCCTTCCGCACCGATAGCGACATCCTAAAGCGCGTCGAGGTCATAAAGGGCGCCTCGTCCGTGCTGCACGGCTCGGGCGCGATCGGCGGTATCGTAAATATGCAAACCAAAAGCGCGAGCGATTATCTAAGCGAGGGCAAAAGCGTAGGCTTGATGCTAGGACAGAGGCTTGAATCAAACAATATGCATAGCACGCGCGGCGCAATCTACGGCAAGGGAGAGGAAATTCCGATCGACGTTTTACTCTACGGTAAGCGCGCAAACTACGGCAATATCAAGCTCGCAGACGGCGGCACGCACTACGCCCTGGACTACGACAAGAGCTTTAATAACGAGCATATCGATACTGGATTTTTTAAGATCGGCGCGAATTTGGACGATCACCGCATAAGCTTCAGCGCCTTTGATTACGACGAAAATTTACACACGATGTGGCAGACACTATGGCAAAATGATGCAGATCTCTTCGTAAGCGGAGATTTAAGCCAGAGAGATTACGTTTTTGATTGGAGCTTTACGCCGCAAAGCCCGCTAGTGGATATGTCTTTTAAGGCCTACAAAAGCAGAGCCGAGTATAAACGCGGCTACATCGACGGCGCAACTACCGGCAGCTACACGAACAAAGACGATCGTAAGGGACTAGAGATCAAAAATATCTCGGAATTTGATACGGGCTTTTTAAATCATAGCTTCGCTTTCGGCGGCGATTATGAAAATAGGCAGGAGGATGCGATCTTTATCCGAAACGGCGTGCTATCGGATTTTGCCTCCTTTCCAAATGAATACAATAGCTACGGGCTTTTCGCACAGGATCTGATCCGCTTGCACGATGATTTGGAGCTTACCTTAGGCGGTAGATACGATAGATTCGATCGCGACATCAAAGGCAGACCCGCTAAATTTAAAGATTCGAGATTTTCTCCGCGCGCGGCGATTGCCTATACTCTCTTTGATAAATTTACTCTTTTAGCGGGATACAGCGAGAGCTTCCGCGCACCTACGCCGCATGAGACATCGCAAAAAGGACCAATCAACCGAATGTATTATTACATCCCAAATCCCGATCTAAAGCCCGAGACCGTCAAAGAATACGAGGTCGGATTTAGTTTTAAACAGGATGAAATTTTTACGGACGATCACTTCAATATGAAATTTATCTATTTTAACGGCAATATCAAAGATATGATTGACGTTAAGCCGCTACCGCATCTGGGCGTACCGCCGGGCGGCTTTTCGCAACAATACGGGCAGTATCAAAATATCGATCAAGCCAAAAGGCATGGTTTTGAGCTAAGCTCAAACTACCAAACGCAGGACTTTGATTTCGGCGCGAGCTTCGAGCGACTTAGAATTTACAATAAAAAGACGCATGAAAACATAAACAATCACGCCAAAAAGCTAAGCGCACACGCCTTCTACTCGCCTCTGCACGATCTAAATTTAGGCTTTGAGGTAAGCCACTACTTCAAACCTCATTCTAAACCCGCTTCCTATTTCGCTCGCAGAACGGAATATTTTTACGTCGATAAAGCCTTTACGATCGCAAATTTCAGAGGAAGCTACAAGATCAAAAACGGCATTATTCCGGCCCTTGACGGCGCGGACGTGAGCTTCGGCGTAAATAATATTTTCGACAGACACTACATCAACGCAAACCGCACGCGAGATACTTTGGCAGTCGGCGCGGGGCGAAATTTCTACGTCGATCTGGAAGTAAGATTTTAGATTAAATTTTTGCGGCGAGGGCGCGGGTTAAATTTTAAAACTTACCCAGCCTTCGCCCCTCTTTCGTTTTAAATTTAGGCCTCATCGCGACCTTTTGGTGATAAGGCTTAAATGTGGCATAAATTTCTAGAGCTGTAAAATTCCGCAATTTTTAAAATTTAACAAACTGCAAAATTTTATGGGTTGCAAAGCCCGCAAGTTACGAAATTCCACGCCTCATCAATCGATAGCGTTGGAGCTTTTTAGCACCACTAGATGTTTTTTGCCCGCGAAGCTTAGCACTACGGCTGCATTATTTTCGTCGATCTCGCGCACAAGCTCTACTCGCACATCGCTAGGTCTTGCGGTATCCGAGCTAAGCAACTCATTTTCTAAAATGCTTTTAAATGCCGAAACTTTAGGCTCTTTTGCATCCGATCTCTCTTTTGCTCCCTCGCGAAATTCCATCGTGCCACTATCGACAGGGCTTACTTTAAGCGGCGAAATTTTATCCGCTGTGCCTATATTCTCGGCGCTCTCATAGTTTTCGTCCGCCCCCATAGCTTCCGAACGCTCGGCACGCGCAACCTCATCGTAAAATTTATCGCGCATGCTCTCTTCGTCCACACTCTCGCCTCTGAAAAAATCTGCGCTATCTACGTTTTTTGAGTCGTTAGAATTTTTGGAATTTAAAGCAGAGGCTTCATCTTTCTTCGCAAACTCTTGCGCGTCAGAATAATTGGTAAAATTTGCGTTCTTTGATCCGCTCTGATTTTTAAAAGAGGAGTCGTTTAAAATTTCATCCATGCCCGCTTCGTCCACGTCAGCGCCCTCTATGCTAGCGTCGTCTTCAAAGACCCGCCATGTCTCGTCGATACTTTTTTGCGGCTTGTGCGATAAAAATTTTCGCACGCCGACGAAAGACGCAGCCGCAAGCAGTAACGCTACGATTATCGGCATCACGGAAACCCCGCCGCTACCGCTTTGCGCCGTTTCATTCGCCTCGCTCTTCACGCTCATCTTGCTTTGGTCGAAAGCAGGGTTTTTTACGCGTAAAATGAGCTTTAAATTGCCGTCTTGAGTAAGAGCATCGACCGATAGATCGGCTCCTGTGGGGAAATTTATCTCGATATCCTTGCCTTTGGGCGCAATCGTAAAGCTTTTTAAGACCTTTTGATTGGTGCGCATTTCGTTAAATTTCTCATCGCCGCCAAGCCCTTTTAAAATAAGGCTCATCGACTGCCCATCGACACGGCGCACGATGTCAGGTTTGTATGCGGAGTCAAACGCCAAGGCGATGTCGACGCTGTCGTCGTGGTTGAAAAGATCGTATTGCATCAGATTGGCGCCGAGGCAAAAATTTGCGATTAAAATCAAAAATATCTTTTTCATGCTCTTTCCGTTAATTAAAAAGTTCGGCGATCTTATTTTGCAGCTCGCGCCCGCCGTAGTTAGCGCATAAATTTACGATTGCGGTGCCAATGATAGCGCCGTCTGCGTATTCTTTCGTAGCGCGAACGTCGCTAGAGCTGCGAATACCAAAGCCGATCGCTACGGGCAGATCGCTCATCTTTTTAAGATCTGCGACCATATTTTTTAGGCGCAAAATCGGGGTTTGCTTGCTTCCTGTCACGCCGATAGCGCCCACGCCGTAGATGAAGCCTCGCGCGCGGCTCAAAACTCGTGCGGCGCGGTGCTCGCTCGTAACGCTAATAAGCGGGATGAGCGCGATACCGAACTCCTCGCAAAGTGCAAAAATTTCCTCATTTTCCTCATACGGCAGATCGGGGATTATCAGTCCACTGATGCCGTAGCGCGCCGCCTCGGATACAAATTCGCGCGCGCCGTAGGCAAAGATCACGTTATAATAAACCAAAAACACAAGCGGCTTGCGCGTTTGCACCCCTTTTAAAATTTCAAATACCTTCTCCGCGTTTACGCCGTTTTGCACCGCAGAAAAGCTCGCCTTAAAAATTTCAGGGCCGTCTGCGAGCGGATCGGAATACGGGATGCCGATCTCAAGCAGATCGATCACGCTTTCGTCTAAATTTGACAAAAACTCCTTCGTGTGCGCGGGGCTCGGATAGCCCGCCACGATGTAGCCGATGTTTGCCTTTTTGCCGGCAAAGGCCGCCTTGATCTTATCCATAAATCGTTCCTTTTTTGTAATTCATCACGGTATCCATATCCTTATCGCCTCTGCCGCTTACGTTTACGACGATCGTTTTTTTGCCCTTTAGCTGCGGACAGAGCTTTTGCAAATACGCTAACGCGTGCGCGCTTTCGATCGCAGGGATGATGCCTTCGAGCCTGCAGAGCAGTTTAAGCGCCGTGATGCACTCATCGTCGGTTACCGCTTCGTATTTTGCGCGACTTATCTCGTGCAGATGCGCGTGCTCAGGACCCACGCCGGGATAATCAAGCCCCGCCGAGATGCTGTGAACAGGCTCGATCATGCCGAATTTATCCTGCAGCACGATCGTTTTCATGCCGTGGATGATGCCCGCGCGCCCGTTAGTGATGGTCGCTGCGTGATAAGGGGTTTGTGCGCCCAAGCCGCCCGCTTCGACGCCGATGAGTTGCACAGCGGGATCGTCTACGAACGCGCTAAAAATTCCTATCGCATTGCTTCCGCCACCCACGCAGGCTAGAACGTAGTCGGCTTTAATCCCTTTACTTGCGAGCTGCGATCTGGTCTCAGTGCCGATAACGCTCTGAAATTCCCTAACCATCTTAGGATACGGATGCGGTCCGACCGCCGAGCCGATGACGTAAAATACGCTCTCAATCTCATTTACCCACGCCTGAATCGCCGCAGTGGTCGCCTCTTTGAGCGTTTTAAGACCGGCGCCGATTTTGATTAAATTTGCACCCAAAAGCTGCATCCTAAAGGCGTTGAGCTGCTGGCGCGCAGCGTCGGTCTCGCCCATATACACGTCGCACTCTAGCCCAAATAGCGCCGCTGCCGTCGCCGTCGCCACGCCGTGCTGACCCGCGCCGGTTTCTGCGATAATCTTTTTTTTGCCCATTTTTTTGGCGAGCAGCGCCTGCGCTAGGGCGTTATTGATCTTATGAGCGCCCGTATGATTAAGATCCTCGCGCTTTAGATAAATTTCATGCCCGTAGTGCTCGCTAAGGCGCGCGGCGTGATATAGCGGCGTCGGACGCCCCGCGTATTCGCGCAGCAAGTAACCTAGCTCATCTTTAAATTCCTTCGTCTGCGCTATGGTGTTGTACGCATCCTCAAGCTCCTCAAGCGCAAACATCGCCGTTTCGGGCACGAACTGCCCGCCGAAACTCCCGAAATACGCCTTTTTATTCATCCTATCTCCTCGCATTAAATCGCAAGATTATATAAAATTTCGCGTTAAATTTCGCTTTTTTGACGACGTCTTTTGCGGCACTCTTCTAAATTTATCGGATATGCAGCCGCAAAAAACGCGCGGCACAAAATAGTAAATTTTGAAATTTACACTTCAAATTGCGGCTAATGTTTTGCTTGATAAGCAGCCCCAGCTTCGTAAATTTGAATAATTTGTGAATTTATTTGCTTTCATTGCCAATATCGCTCTTTTTAGAATTACCGATAGGGCAAATTATATTGTTGGTATCCGTGAGCCTTAATTTTTTCCACTCTTCAAAACTATTAACTCTAATCAGATTATGTGGGATCTTTGACGATCCATCAATGATCTCAAGGCACTCGCTCGTCTCTCTTTTAAAATACTGCATAATAAGGTAATTATCGTTATTTTCCAAAGCTTTTCTTATACATTTTGCTTTTAACTCAACATAACCGCTATTGCTTAGAGAATTTTTTGAAAAAAGCCTCATTGGAGCGCACTCACTAATTATTTCCATATAAATCATACGAAAAACAAAAAACGATATAATCAGCAAAAATGGTAATAGGATAATATTTTTGTATCGTTTTAAAAATTTCATTTTATTTCCTTATTTAGAATTTTTATATTTTGTGGATAAAAAACCTTAGTCTTTGTGTTTTTTGCCGCTTATGCCTATACCTGCTGCTATAGAGCTTGATTTGCTATTGCTTATGCCATTATAATATCTATTAATATCTATAGAAGCCCAGGCGCTTAGGTATAGCAGCAGAGTAAATACATATAGGATAAATTTCATTCTGCTAGGTCTAATCCGAGTCTAATCATAGTTAAAGCTATATGGCTTGTAGCCGAAAATATGCAAGGTCTTTAAAGCGAGTTCCCTGACCTCTATCCAGGATTTGTTCTGATATACTAGATAGTCATAAGTATCTCCCTCTAGCAGGCTTTGATCTTTAAAGTATCTATCTATGAGCTCCATAAGTTCTCTTAACGCATCCCTCTCATATGGCAGGAAGCAAAATTCAAATTGTTCCAATAGGGCATTTTTACATTCGGTATATAGAAATTCTATCATTTCCGATGGGCTTTCGTAATATTCAACCGCGGGATGAATCAAATGATCAACTTGATATTCCAAAGAAGCCATACGGCATAGATTAACCATAAGCCCGCTTTTCCTAAATATCTCTTTTCCGTTAATTTGCATTTGGGTTTCCTTTTATTATATATGGTTTCTCGGACTTAATCATAGTCGAAGTCACCTAAATCATAGCCGAAAATATGTAAAGTTTTTAAAGCTAACTCTCTGACCTCTATCCAGGATTTGTTCTGATAGACCAAGTAATAACCATCTTCTTCCCCCTTTAATATACTGTCGTCTTCAGTGTACTTATCTATGAGCTCCAAAAGTTCTCTTAGCGCATCTCTCTCGTATGGCAGGAAACAAAATTCAAATTGCTCCAATAAAGCATTCTTGCATTCATCATATAGCCAATCTACTATTTCGTCTGCCAATACATAGTAGTCCTTTGTTGGATGAACGATATATTTGTCCTGATATTCCAAAGAAGCCATTCGGCTTAAATAAAACATAAGACCGCCTTTCTCAAATATCTCTTTTCCGTTAATTTGCATTTGGGTTTCCTTTTATTGGGATATGAGTTTGCCCGCATTATATCGTAATATATTTTTAAAATTCTCGCAGAAATTATCATTTTAAAAAACTACTATTTTAAAAGTGCAATTTGTTTTAAGGTCTTTTTCGCGCACTCCCTTAAATCCTCTTCGCTTAATGAATCCCCTACCGTATCATCACTCCTCAACTCTTCGTCTGGTTCGAATTCATCGATATCGGTAAGAAGCCTGTTTAGCGGCTCATAATATTCATCGGGGAAATTTTTATCATTCATAAATTTATCCCAATATATCTTTTCGAATTCAAATACGTTGATTCTATTTTGCAAAAAATCCTCTATTATTTTTATATATTCCTCTATCATTGACCCTCTTTTGGTATATTTTTAATCGCCCGTCGCTTTAATACTTAGAACCAACCATAAATTACTATCGATATTCACGCCTTCGCATAAATTTTTTATAATTGTTAAGTCGTTAGAAGAAATTTTTATATCATATTCATACATTTGGACCAAAAAATCTTCCAGCGCTATACCATATTCTCCAGCTTTAACCAGCTCTTCCAAATAAATTACAAAGTCGCGCCGACCGACTCCCGCAAATTCATCTTCGTAATTACGGAACAAATTTAAAAATATCGAATTGCCATGTCTCATTCACTACTTTCCTTAAATTTATTTATCACTGCTACCTCATAATCTTCTAGCTTCGAATTTCTATTTGAATATCAAGCAAGTCATCGTGATCTGGGTATTTAGCGGTTTCTGAGAGCGTAAATTGTATCACGTCTAGCAACTGCCTAGCCAGATCGCTGTATTTTTTCTTGAATGCATCAAAATGTAAGAAAATTAGCTTTAAATCGTCTCGAACGCCCTGCTTATTTTTTAACCCATATCTCGAGTTTTCTTCTTTTTCTTCGATGTATTCGCTATAGCTTTCCCATTCGTCCTTATCTTTATATTGCTCCCATTCTTCCTCGCTGTAGTCTTTCCATTCTTTAAATCGTAGAAACCAAAAGAAGTCCGCGAATGCATCAGGACCGATACGCAGCGGCAAATACAACTTTTCGGATAAATATGAGTATAACTTATGCTCTATTTCTTTGGGGCAATAATTATGCCACTCATCAATATATCTTCTGTCTTTTTGCAACTCGTCAAAGTCAATCACTACTTCTATCATTTTTCCTCACTCCAACTATGCTAACGCATATTTTCTTAAAATTCTAAAAATCAAATAAGCATAGATTAACGCAAACTCGCCTTTATTAAATTTTAGTATAAATCAGACCAAAAAGGCACATACGGGCATTTTCCGACCGGCTCAAGAGGATTTTTACTAAATTCTCTCAAAAAGTAGTCATATAAATTTTTCCCATAATAAATGACGTCGGTATAGTGTATAGATAAGACCGGCGGATCCGGTAATTTAAGACACGGCATATATCTATGAGAATATATAGGTATAATCTTAGGTGCAATTTTGGCTGCTTCTAGTATAATGGCTCGCTTGCGAGATTTGTCTTCGGGCATCGGACCCCATTTTTGCGTATTCCAATAGTTCTCATTTGGAAAAATTTCATCAATAGGATCGTTTTTTAAGTACTCAAAGACGTAGTTCATAGCCTGCTTTATCTCCTTTATATTTTCATCGCTAAAGTCTCTCCAATTATAAAATTCTACCGAAATAGGCAATGTATATGACAAAAAATCTCTTAGGCTTTTTGGAAATTTAAACTCATAAATTTGCTCTATTTTGTCTATTTCGCTCTCTTTCAAACCATCGCTCAATTCTATGCCGCTCTTTTCTAGAAGATCTTTTATTTGCTTATACATATTCTATTTTATCCTTATAAGGCTTTTAATCGTAGTCGAGGCCATCAAGTTCATAACCAAAATTTGGATTGTTTTTAGAGCTAGTTCGCGTAGTCCGCAAAAGGTACTATTGTGGTATATAAAGTCTTCGTAGTCTGCCATAGAAGCCCTTCCCTCTTCCTCCCAAAATTTTGAATCACACTCCGTAAATTTATCTAGCATTTTAACTATCGCTTGACGCTCCTCTACGCTGAAATAAATTCTGTTTGATTCCACTAGGGCTATTTTGCAAGCGTTCTCGCAGTCTCCTATTAAATCTATGCACAACAAATACTTATCCTCTGTTGGGTTGAGCATATATTTTTCTTGACATTCCAATGAGGCGAGGCAGCATAATTCTTTTAATAATCTTTCTTTTATTGACATTTTATTCTCCTAAATTTTATATTCCGTACCACTTAGTTACATTTCCTTCTTCGTCGATATCGACCTCTATGTGTTTGTATTTATTGTAAAGGCTCGGAATCAAAATTTCATCATAATATTTTTTGCCGCATTCTGTGATAAACATATACATATTATGATGGCACCACCGATTAGGCTCTTCCCAAAAGGCGCAGTCTGCGCGAATATAATTTTTTAGAGGTTCGTATGAGCGGGCTACAAAATTATCTAAATTATAAAAGAAA
>NZ_CALIBH010000210.1 GCF_938045775.1 uncultured Campylobacter sp. | reverse complement strand
GTGCTAATCCTGCTTTCGCTCGGGGCATTCGACTTTCCGCAGCAGTGTTTCATCCGCGCAAACGCAAGCGGCACGCGCTACTTCATCCGCCGCCCGCTTCCTACGCGCGAAAACCACGCGGCACATCAAAAAATTTCGGAGATATTTTCACAATGGCAGAGATAACGGACGATTACAACATCATCACCGCAGCGGGCCTCACGCTGGGCTACGAAAAGGCGGGCGCAGTCATCCAAGACGCTAGTTTCGGCATCGGCGCGAAGGATTTCGTCATCATCACGGGCAAGAGCGGCAGCGGCAAATCCACGCTGCTTAAGTCCTTCTACGGCGGCATCGACATCATCGGCGGCGAGCTAAACGTCTGCCTGTGCGATCTAAAGGGCATCACGAACTCCGATCTGCGCACCCTGCGCCAGCGCATCGGCATTATCTTTCAAAACTACCGCCTGATCAACGAATGGACGATTGAGCGCAACATAATGCTTCCGTTAATGATAATGGGCTACAATCAGCAGGTCTGCCAAGACCAAGCCAAAAAGCTACTGCGCCATGTCGAGCTCGGGCATAAGATGGGCAAGTATCCGCTCGAACTTAGCGGCGGCGAGCAGCAGCGCGTGGCTTTGGCGCGTGCGATGGCGCATAATCCGCGCCTGCTGCTGTGCGACGAGCCTACGGGAAATTTGGACGACTACTCCAGCGCCATTATTTGGAATTTGCTGCGCTCGGCGTGCGAGTCGTGGAACGCCTGCGTCGTCATCGTGACGCATAAAATGCCTGCCACGCTGCGTTTTAGGCACCGACATTTTGAGATTAAGGACGCTAAAGTAAATGAAATCGATTAAAACCCATTTCGGCGTGATCTTTTCGCTCGTCGCGCTGCTTTTTTCGGTGCAGTTTGGAATTTTTATGAGCAATCTAACCAAAAGCTACGAGCGCTCGATCCAAAACGAATACAACATCGTGCTAGTCTCCAAAACTCCGCTCAGCCTGCAAGACGCGCAAAAAGCGGTACCGAAGATCAGCTCGATTAGCGAAATTTCGACCGCGGGCATCACCGAGCGGCTGAAAGGTAAAATTTCACAAAACGCCTTTGCCGAGCTGAGTAAAAATTTGCCTAAATTTTATAGCGTCAAGCTCGAAAGCTTCCCCGACGCCGCGCAGCTTGCCAAGATCGAGCAGGATCTAAAATCTATAGGCTCGCTCACGCGGGTTGAAATTTTTAAAAAGACCCACGATGAAATTTTTAAAATTTTACTGCTTATCAAAAGCCTCGTTTACGGCTTTGCGTTTCTCATCGTGCTTTTAGGTGTAATGCTAATCCACCGCCAGATGCGTATTTGGGTTTACGAGCACAAAGAGCGCATCGAGATCATGGAGCTTTTCGGCGCGTCGTTTCTGATAAAAAGCGGCAAACTCTACCGAATGGCGATAATCGACTCCTTCATCGCCACGCTGATCGTGACCTGCTTTTACATTGCGCTTCCTTCTTGGGAGGTGTTTTCGACCACGCTTAAGGGCATCGGCGATCTGCGCACCGCCATAGTGCTGCCTTACGACGCGCTGATCCTTTTGGGTGCCGCCTTGGCGCTATCTATCATCGCAGTTAGCTTTGTGATGCTGCAAATCGGAAATAAACGAGCATGAAAAGGGCTTTTTTAGCGCCGCTTCTTGCGCTGGGGCTTGCTGCAGCTCTTACTTATGCCGCGCCCGCAAAGCAGCAAAGCACGAAAGATAAGATCGCCAAAGCGGGTCAAGAGCTAAAAAGCTCGCAAAAGGAGGGGATGCAACTCTCGCAAAAGATCGACGAGATCGCGGGCCTTATCGTAAAGGAGCAGGAGGGCTTTAAAAAGCGCGAAGGCGAGATCAAGCAGCTAAGCGACGCGATCGAGGGCTTAAAAGATCAATACGCCGCCGAAGCGCAGGAGCTTGAAAAGCTTAATAGCCAAAACGTCACGCTTCTTAGCGTGCAAAACGATCTGGAAAGCAAAATCGCAAGCGTGATCTCGCAAGAGCTATCGTTTGATCTCATCACCGACGTAAATTCTACCACCACGCCCGATTCTATCATGGCTAGCGAAATTTTGGAGGGGCTTGGCGTCGTTATGAACGACGAGCTGAAAGGGCTGATCAAAGACTACGAAAATAATCAAAATTTTATCAACGAGCAGAACAAAAAGATCAAATCGATCCAGGCGAGCATGGCGGGCTATGATAAGAAAAAAACCGATCTCAACGCCAAGCAAACCACCCAAAAAGAAAAGCTCGCGCAGATGAAAAAGGACAAAGAGGACTACATCGCGAGGTTAGAGAAGATAAACGACGAGCAAGACGCCATATCTAAGACCCTGCAGGAGCTTAAGATCATCGACGACGCCGAGGAAAAAGCCAAAGCGCAGAAGGAGGAAGCGACGCGCCAAGCAAAGCTGGAGGCGCAGAAGCAAAAGGAGCGCCAGGCACGCGAAAAAGAGTACGCCAAAGCAAAGGCGGCTGCCAAAAAGGCGGGCAAGCCCGAGCCTGCGCCTCCTAGCGAGCCCGAGCCAGAAGTGAGCGAGCCGGCGGATGAGCGCGTAAGCAAGATCAATCAAAAGGTCAAGCAGTACGGCTCGAGCTATCAGTCCTCGCGCGTTAAAAAATACAGCGGAGCCAAGACCGCAGCGCCTTTAAACGGCGCGTATTTGAAGCGGAAATTCGGCAATTACAACGATCCCGTGTATAACATCAAGCTTTTCAACGAAAATATCGTGCTGGGCTCAAACAGCGGCGACACGCAGGTTAAGGCGGTGCTGCCGGGCAAGGTGGTCTTTGCCAAAGAAACCGCCGTGCTCGATAAGGTCGTGATCCTAGAGCACAGCGGCGGCATCCACACGATCTACGCGCATCTAAATCAGATCCCGCCTACCGTGCGCGTCGGCTCCAACGTCAAAAAGGGCTACATCATCGGGCGCATCGGCTCGGATCTGACCTTTGAAGTGACGCAGCAGAACTACCACATCAACCCGCTCGATCT
>NZ_CALIBH010000209.1 GCF_938045775.1 uncultured Campylobacter sp. | reverse complement strand
AAATTTTGCTTGATCGTGCCGTTTACTTTGGCGTCGTTATAGACCTCGCCGCCTAGATCGCGGCCTAAAATTTTGCCGATTTTATCGATCAATCCGCCGCTAGGAAGGCGGCCGTTGTTGATGATCGCGTCAAATTTTCCGCTGTGCGAGCTCGTATTATACGTAAGATTTGCGTTGCCAGTGCCGTCGTAGACGTGATCGATATTTAGAAGCGTCGTAAGCTCTTTGACGATGAAATTTTGGATTTTAAAGTTCGCTTCATCGCCCGCGATCTGTCCGTTTAGCTCGCCGCCCGCAACCTTGGAATTTATAGTCGCAAATAGGCTCTTGCCGTCGTGCGAAAGCTCACCCGTCGCGGCAATCTTGCCGTTTAGTCTGCGATTTAAGAAAAATTCTAGTCGCTGCAAGCTCGGGATCAGCAGCGCGTAGTTTGCCTTAAGCGCTTTGTTTTTGAGCTCGTAGGTGCCGTTTAGGCTCTGAAGCTGTGCCAGATCGGAGTTTGCGCTTACGCTAAAGGTCGCGACGGAGTTTTTGATATTTGTCTGCGCCTGCGCGTCCGCTTTTAGATCGCTCGGGAAGCTCTTGCCCGTCGCGCCGTCTAAAAATTTCTTAAAAATCACGCCGTTAGCGAGCGAAATTTGCGCCGTGCCGTTGATGCCGTCTTTTAAGCTTAATTTCGCATCGCCGTTTATCGTGCCGTTTCCGATGGCGCTACCGTAAAACAGAGCCGAAAGCACGGCCAGATTTAGATTGATCGCCTTAAGCTTTAGATCGCTCAAATTTCCGCTCGCATTCAGGTTGCCGCCCATCGCGTTTAAATTTAAGTTTAGATTTTTAAGCTCATTTTGCGCTAGAGCCGCGCTAAGATCGCCGTTTGCCTTGCCCTGCAGCTTCACTCCCAGGACGTTTTGCAGCGCGGCTAGATCGTTTGCATTTAGCTTCGCGGACAGCTCGCCGTTTTTGTTTTTTAGGTCAAATTTGGCCTTCACATCCGCTTTAAGCGCATCTTTAAACGCTGAAATTTGCGAGTTTGAAAGCTCAAGCGTAGAAAAATCGGTCTTTAAATTTCCGTTTGCTTTAACATCGCCCGAAATTTTACGCCCGATAAGGCTTTCGAGCTTCGCGAGATCGGGCAAATTCAGATTAAAATCTGAGTTTAAAGTTTTGTTTTTCAGATCAAATTCCGACTTTTCGGCGCTGATCTTGCCCAGCGTCGAATCGATCTTGCTTGCTGCTCGCAGGACGTCATTTTGCGCCGTGATGTCCGAGTTTAGCGTGATCTGCACGCCCTTTGGGATGGAGATATTCATATCTTTAAACGCAGATTCGTTTAGGATCAAATTTGAACTTTTGATGCTTGCGTTGCCCTCTGCGCCGCCGCTGCTAGCCTTGATGTCCGAGAGCACGTCGATATTTCCTTTAGCATAGATCGGCAGAGAGGCCACAGCAAGGGCTTTTTCGACGTTTAGGCCCTTAGCGTCGATTTGCAGATCAAGCGGACTAAGGTCTTTTAAATTTGCTAAAAATTTTACGTTGCTATCAAAAATCCGCCCGCTGCCGTTGATGCCGAATTTGCCAAGATCGCCTAAAATTTGCCCTTTGAGGCTTAGCCCTTCACTCGTTTTGATGCCGAGCTTGGCTAGATCGTGCGCATTTACGTCGTAGTTAAGATCGAAAGAGCGCGCAAAAAGCGAGTATTTGCCCTTTACGTTTACGTTCGCAGCGTCATTTACGTTGGCGCTGATGTCCAGATCGCCGAAATTTAGATCGAATTTCTCAAGTTTCACGTCAAGGCCGCTTTTTTCTTTGATCAAATTTTCTATGTAAGGCTTAGTAAGATTGTTGCCAAAATCGCTGAAAAATAGGCAGCCCGCGCCTACGATAAGCAGGATTAAAATTCCTGCGATTATGCCGAAAATTTTCATTTCGTCCCCTTAAAAATTTAAAATTTGAGGGTATTATAGCCCTTAAAATTTAACGTTTGAAATCTTAATACTTGAGTTAAAATCACTAAAGTTTTATAAAAATTTTTCATAAACTATTGACAAGATTTTAAATTTTGCATATAATCTTAGCACTCAAACACATTGAGTGCCAATTTTAGAAATCACAAATCAAAGAAAGGACTGAAATGAAATTTCAACCACTTGGCAAGCGCGTTCTAATTGAGCGCGAGGAGGAAACCAAAAAGACCGCTTCGGGCATCATCATCCCCGACAATGCTTCAAAGGAGAAGCCTTCGACCGGCAAAATCGTAGCCGTCGGCAGCGAATGTGAAGGCGTCAAAAATGGCGATACCGTAGCGTTTGCAAAATACGCAGGCAGCGAGATTAGCTTAGACGATAAGAAATACCTTATCTTAAATTTAGAAGATGTTTTAGGCATAATTAAATAAAAAGGATTGAAAATGGCAAAAGAGATTATTTTTTCAGACGACGCAAGAAACAAGCTTTACGCGGGCGTTAGGAAGCTAAACGATGCTGTAAAAGTTACGATGGGACCTCGCGGTCGCAATGTCTTAATCCAAAAGAGCTTCGGTGCTCCGGCGATCACAAAAGACGGCGTGAGCGTGGCTAAAGAGATTGAGCTAAAAGATACGCTAGAGAATATGGGCGCTTCTTTGGTGCGCGAAGTAGCGAGTAAAACCAACGATCAAGCAGGAGATGGCACTACTACAGCAACCGTGCTAGCTCACGCGATCTTTAAAGAGGGCCTACGCAACGTAACTGCGGGCGCAAATCCGATCGAAGTTAAGCGCGGTATGGATAAATTTAGCGCTGCGGTTATTGAGGAGCTAAAAAAATCCTCTAAAAAAGTAAGCGGCAAAAAAGAGATCGCTCAGGTTGCTACGATCTCTGCCAATAACGACAGCGCGGTGGGCGATCTGATCGCAGACGCGATGGAAAGAGTCGGTAAAGACGGCGTCATCACGGTAGAAGAGGCAAAATCGATCAACGATGAGTTAAACGTAGTCGAGGGAATGCAGTTTGACCGCGGCTATCTAAGTCCATATTTCATTACAAATGCCGAGAAAATGCTAGTCGAGCTAGCTTCTCCACTAGTGCTTCTATTTGACAAAAAAATTACAAATTTAAAAGATCTACTTCCGGTTTTGGAGCAGGTTCAAAAAAGCGGCAAACCGCTTCTAATCATCGCCGAGGATATCGAGGGCGAGGCGCTTGCAACTTTAGTCGTAAATAAGCTTCGCGGCGTGTTAAACATCTCTGCGGTCAAAGCCCCAGGATTTGGCGATCGCAGAAAGGCGATGCTTGAAGATATCGCGATTTTAACAGGCGGTACCGTCATCAGCGAGGAGCTTGGCAGAACGCTAGAAAGCGCCTCCATGGCTGATCTTGGACAAGCCGAGCGCATCGTGATCGACAAAGATAACACCACTATCGTAGGCGGCGCGGGCAAGAAAAAAGATATCGATGCGCGCGTTTCGCAGATCAAAGCTCAGATCGCAGAGACTACGAGCGATTACGACAAAGAGAAGCTTCAAGAGCGCATGGCTAAGCTTAGCGGCGGCGTTGCGGTTATAAAGGTGGGCGCTGCGACCGAAACCGAGATGAAAGAGAAAAAAGACCGCGTGGACGACGCTCTAAACGCAACCAAAGCAGCCGTAGACGAGGGTATCGTAATCGGCGGCGGCGCTGCGCTAATCAGAGCCGGACTTAGCGTAAAGCTAGCCCTAAGCGGAGACGAGCTTATCGGCGCAGACATCGTTAAACGCGCGCTTTTCGCTCCGCTTCGCCAGATTGCCGAGAATGCGGGATTTGACGCGGGTGTCGTAGCAAATGCCGTTGAGCAGAATAAAGACAAAAAATTCGGCTTCAACGCTGCAAACGGCGAGTACGTCAATATGTTTGACGCAGGCATCATCGATCCTGTGAAGGTTGAGCGTATCGCGCTTCAAAACGCGGTCTCCGTCGCAAGCCTGCTTCTAACGACCGAAGCGACCGTCAGCGAGATTAAAGAGGAGAAACCTGCAATGCCTCCAATGCCTGATATGGGCGGAATGGGTGGCATGGGCGGAATGATGTAGTCCCGCGGGGGCGTCATTCGGCGCTCCTATGCCATTGAAACGGCGCTGCGAGATTTTTACAGCGCCGCGAAATGCTTTATGCGCGGCGATATTTTTGCCATACGCCGTCAGAATGATATGTGCCGCGTTTTGGATATGTCTAAGGCGCGGCGATTTATTATGAATTAGCGATTAAGCGGTGTGATTTTTAGTCACTGCATGATCTCGCAAATTTCGTATCTCACCGCAAATTTGCGGTTTTGCCGCATTATCCTTTAAATTTAAAAACTTTATCTGAGCTTGCTTTTTACCTTAAATTCTGACTTACCACTCAAAATTTAAGCGCAGAATTCTAAAACTTTAAAATTTTCAGCTATCCCACCTAAACGCTTACAAGATAAAATTTTTTCGTGGCGTCATATTTTTAGTGTGATAAAATTCTATTGCCAAACAGAATCCTAGCTGCGGAATTTTT
>NZ_CALIBH010000208.1 GCF_938045775.1 uncultured Campylobacter sp. | reverse complement strand
TTAGCACCGCGAGATCGCAAAATTCTGCCTCACAAAAGCTCCGTGATAAAAAATTTGCGGCAAATTCTACATCCAAAACCCTGCGCTACAAAGCCTAAATTTAGGCGGATTGCTCTATAATCATATTTTTATTTGAATTTTTGGAGAGTATTTTGAATATAAAAGGCGACATTACGGGCGGACTGACTGCAGGCATTATCGCGTTACCGTTGGCGTTAGCGTTTGGTATCGCAAGCGGGCTAGGAGCTAGTGCAGGTATCTGGGGGGGGCGATCGTGTTAGGGTTTTTTGCGGCGGCTTTCGGCGGCACAAAAATGCAAATCTCAGGACCTACGGGACCTATGACGGTCGTAAGCGCCGCCGTGGTCGTGAAATTTACGAGCAATACGGGCGCACTTGAGATAGGCTCGGTGATGGCGGTATTTGCCGCGGTGGGGCTCTTTCAGATCGCTTTTGGAATTTTGCGCTTAGGCAATTTATCAAATATATCCCGTATTCGGTCGTTTCAGGCTTTATGAACGGCGTGGGCGTCATCATAATTTTGCTTCAGATAAATCCGATGTTAGGGCAAAAGGGCTTAGGCAAAATTACGGACGCGATCGTCGCTATCCCTCAGAGCATCGCGCATCTAAATCCCGCAGCACTCGGTCTTAGCGCAGCGACGCTGGCGATCTTATATCTTACTCCCAAAAAGCTCTCAAGGCTTGTGCCTACGTCGCTTTTGGCGCTAGTAGTCCTAACTCCGATTTGCTATGCAATGAGCCTTGACGCACCTACAATAGGCGCGATTCCTACGGGCTTTGCTAGCTTTACGGTGCCGGTACCGAATTTAACTCACATTGGTTCCATCGTAGGATATGGGTTAATTTTAGCGATTTTAGGCACGATAGATTCGCTGCTAACTTCGCTTGTGGCGGATTCTATCACCAAAACCAAACACTCCTCAAATCAAGAGCTCATCGGTCAAGGTATCGGTAATGCACTCGTGGGCTTTGTCGGCGGTATTTCGGGAGCAGGCGCTACGATGAGAACGGTCGCAAATATAAAAGCGGGCGGGCTTGGTAGACTATCTGGGATCACGCACTCAGTATTTTTGCTACTGGCGGTATTGGTGTTTGCACGAGCAGTCGCATATGTGCCGCTAGCGGTGCTGGCGGGGATTTTGATAAAGGTAGGCGTCGATATCCTAGATTATCGCATGCTGCGCAGGCTTAACGCACGTACCGAAAAAAGACGCATTCGTGATGATCGCCGTATTTTTGCTAACGGTGTTTGTGGATCTCATCTTTGCCGTGGGCGTGGGCGTAGTGCTTGCATGGATAACGTATTATGCCGATTCGCGCAAAGGCAAAAAGAAATTTGCTATCAAACTCTATATCTCGACGATGCGAAATTTGTCGAGATTATCGGACCGATATTTTTTACTGATAGCGCGCGTATTGTAGATGATCTACGTCTCCGGGTATGCCGGAAAAAGCTCACAATCGATTTCGGTCAGGCGACTTTTATAGACATTTCATTCGCTTACGCGCTCGAGGATTTTTTTGCAATATGTTTAAAAAAATGCTACAAATGTGGATATAATCATCGACGAGTGGCATTTTTGGGTAAGGCGCTAAATGAGCTAAAAAATATCTACTGCCGATAATATCGGAGTGCGAAGCGACATTTTGGAAGATGAAAAAAAGTAGGGTGCAGTGAAATTTCTGGCGCTGATAAGCCAATAGATTGAATGCTAGAATAAGTATTAAGTTAAGCAAGACTAATACACTTAAAGCTTATGTCCAAATTTTAAGTATAATTCAAGTAAAATTCTGCCAACAAGGTAGAATTTTTTACCAGGAAAATTATTTTAATAGGAGAGGTAAATGTTATTTAATTCGTATGAGTTTATATTTGTATTTTTGCCTATAACATTTTTTATATATTTTTTTCTAAATAAAAAGCGGCTGGGTGAGTTGTCAAAGGGATTTTTAGTCGCTTCATCATTATTTTTTTATGGTTGGTGGAATATTGCATATCTACCTATAATTTTGACTTCAATGATATTTAATTATTGCTTTGGAGTAGAACTAAATAAAAACAGCGCAAGAATTTCAAAAAAGGCGCTCTTGATCGTCGCAATAGCTGTAAATTTAGCGTTACTTGGATATTTTAAATATTCGGACTTTTTAATTGATAATTTAAATTTTATCTTCAATCTACATATCCACAATTTAAATTTGCTCCTTCCACTTGCAATTTCATTTTTTACATTTCAACAAATCGCATATCTTGTAGATTCGTATAACGGAGGAGGTACTAAAGAATATAATTTTTTAAATTATTGCCTCTTTGTTACATTTTTTCCACAGCTCATAGCGGGTCCAATCGTTCATCATAAAGAGATTATGCCACAGTTTGACAATCTCAAAAATAAAGTACTAAATTATAAAAATATTGCTCTTGGACTTTTTATATTTTCTTTGGGGTTATTTAAGAAAGTTATAATCGCAGACTCATTTGCAGTTTGGGCCACTAATGGTTTTGATAGAGCCGAGATATTGCCGTTTATTGAAGCATGGGCAACTAGTCTCTCATATACCTTTCAGCTTTATTTCGATTTTAGCGGGTATTGCGATATGGCAATAGGAGCAGCACTTCTTTTTAATATCAAACTTCCGATAAATTTTAATTCGCCGTATAAGGCTAGCGACATACAAGACTTCTGGCGCAGATGGCATATTACGTTAAGTAGGTTTTTACGAGACTATGTTTATATACCGCTGGGAGGTAACCGCAAGGGCAGGGCGAGGACATATTTAAATTTAATGCTCACCTTTATAATAGGCGGCATTTGGCATGGGGCAGGCTGGACTTTTATATTTTGGGGGTTTTTACACGGATTAGCACTCATGATTCATAGATTTTGGCATAATTTAGGCTTTAGAATGAATAAAGTTCTAGCTTGGTTTATAACCTTTAACTTCGTAAATATTACCTGGGTGTTTTTTAGAGCAAAACACTGGGATGATGCCATTAAAGTAATAAAAGGTATGTTTGGTTTTGATGGCATTG
>NZ_CALIBH010000207.1 GCF_938045775.1 uncultured Campylobacter sp. | reverse complement strand
GCAGACTGGATACCGGCAGGGATGCGCTTGCTTGGGCGAAAGAGGCGCAGGAGCGTGGCGCGGGCGAAATTTTACTCACGTCGATGGACTGCGACGGCGTCAAAAACGGCTTTGAGTTAAATTTGACACGGATTTTTAGCGAGCTTGATATCCCCATCATCGCAAGCGGCGGCGCGGGTAAAATGGAGCACTTTAAGGACGCATTTTTGGCGGGCGCAGACGCATGCTTAGCGGCGTCGATTTTTCACTTCAGAGAGATCGAAATTAAGGCGCTAAAAGAATATTTAAGGCGGCAAGGCATCGAGGTAAGGTTGTAGAATTCCAGCCAAATTTAAATTATATAGCCGAAATTTAGCTGCCGAAGCGGCTAAATAGTTAAATTTTATTTTAAAATTTCATACATATTGCAAGCCCTTTGCCAAAACTCCTTAGCTTCAGAATGATTTTGCACGCCGTAATCATATCTGCCTATATCGCATGTTTTTTTATAATATATCATGGCTTTTTGCTTATCGCCGTAGTTTTCATTATACAAGGCGAAGTTATAGCAAGCAGAAAAAACGTTATCGGCATCACAAATTTTTCTATATACTGCAGCGGCTTTTACTTTATCTTGTTTTACGCCAATCCCATATTCATACGCATAAGCAAGCCCAAAGCAATCGCCGTCATTTTTATATTCATTGCATGCTTTTGTATATAGTTCCATCGCTTTTTTGTAGTTTTGTTTCGTTCCGCGTCCATTTTCATACATGAGTCCCAACTGAAAGCAACTACTAAATTTCTCCTTACTATCTTCTTTTGCTTCGCATGCTTTTTTAAAGAATTTTAGGGCCTTATCATAATTCAATTTTACTCCCTCTGCACCGTAGTGATATATTAATCCAGCACCATAGCATTCATTTGTTGTGCCGATACTTGTGCATTTTTTTTCGAGTTCTGTAGCAAAATTATAATCGGTATCTGCAAACACTAAAGACACAAAAGCGACTAAACTTAAAATAATTTTTTTCATTTTTTCTCCTTTAAAAATTTAAATTTCATAGTAATAAAATATAGTATGTTTGTGCTTTTGCTCATTTTTAATTTCTTGCTCTTGTTTTTCTCTTTCTTCTCTTTTATTGGTTACAAAAAATATACAAGAAATGCCAAAAATAGAGATAGCGCTTAAAACGATCAATACCAAAGAACTCAAAGTATTGGCACCAATCCCATTTATAAATAACGTAGTCAAAGCACTCGATAATATTCCCGTAAAGAACGACAACACAAATTTTTCATATTTATCCATACGCTCTCCTTATTTAAATTTTAGTCTCAATAATACCCCTCCCCCCCCCCTGAGAATTTGCTTAAATTTATTTTTAATTTATTCGCTATTTTACCGCGCCGAATTTTAAAATTTAGCCTTAAATTTATTGATATTTGGCTATGATTAGATAAAAATAACAAAGGTGCGATACGCAAATGATAATCTCGGCGGGACGAAACGAAGTATTTCCATTCGCGCTACCTATGGGCGTGGGGCTAATCGATATGAGCATAAATCTGACGGCATTTTTGCAAAAGCGCGCTATGGCAGGCTTTTACGCTAAATATGAGCGCGATTTTGCGGATGAGCGGGCGGCGGATTTAGCGGCTCTGGCGCCTTTTGCGACGCACTCGCAAGCGGACAATGAGCTAAATTTAGCAAATCCATCCGCCTCGAGAAAGGCGAATTTATCTCAAAATCCCGATAAAATTTTAAATGCATTGCCGAGCGAGATCATTTTCGTGGGTTCTGCAGGGCTATATAAAGAAGGTGAAATTCTAAAAATTT
>NZ_CALIBH010000206.1 GCF_938045775.1 uncultured Campylobacter sp. | reverse complement strand
AAAATCTCCGTTTTTAGATATCATCGCGATGCCTGAAACTCCCGAGCCTGCGCGCATTACCAATCCTTTTTCGATAATTTCGGGTTTTTCTACGATTAGAAATTTACAAGCTCAAAAGATGGAGCAGAAAAACGCCATAGAAAATATTAAAGCTTTAATTGATAAACTTGAAGCAAAAAGGGCGCTATATGAGCGCTTGATGCAGATTGATACAGACGCAAGCGCTGTGGCGGAGCTTAAAAGCTTAGATTACGAGCTTAGCGAGTTTAGCTCCGCATATGAGATCGCGCAGACCACGTATGACGTTTACGAAAAAAAGATCAACTCCCAAATCGCCGTGCAGACCGCCGATATAAAAGCGCAGATCAAGCGCGCGGGAAACATCGCCGTGTGGATTTTAATCGTCATCGCGCTGTCGTTTTTCTGCAAAGTGGTGGCGAAAAAATATATCAAAAACGACGAGAATTTTTATATCGTAAATAAAGCTATCAATGTTTTAAATTTCACGCTGATTGCGCTGATACTGCTCTTTTCTTACATCGAGAATATGACGCACTTCGTGACGGTTCTTGGCTTTGCCTCGGCAGGTCTTGCGATTGCGATGAAAGATATGTTTATGAGCTCCTTAGGCTGGCTTACGATCGTGCTTGGCGGCAGCTTTCGCGTGGGCGATCGCATCAGGGTGCATAAAAACGGCGAGACCTATGTAGGCGATATCATCGATATTTCGGTGCTTAGGATGACGATTTTTGAGGACGTTACTATGACTACGTGGAGAGAAAATAAACGCGCGGGCAGGGTAATTTTCATACCTAACAATTATATTTTTACAGATCTTATCTCAAACTACACCCATAGCGGGCTTAAGACCGTCTGGGACGGCATTAGCATACTTTTAACATTTGATAGCAACCATAAAAAG
Organism: uncultured Campylobacter sp.; assembly: GCF_938045775.1. GTDB lineage: Bacteria > Campylobacterota > Campylobacteria > Campylobacterales > Campylobacteraceae > Campylobacter_B. The sequence goes on along the minus strand of NZ_CALIBH010000206.1, from coordinate 27,426 downwards.
GCGATGTATCTCATAAAAAACATCGTGCGGAAGTATTCCAAAGGCTACACCGACATTGCCAAAAAGCAGATGGGCAAGCTTCGCTCGCAATACAGTATCAAAAATCCAAATGTCGAGCCTAGAATTTTCAGCTTTTTTGAGCCATACGGCATTGAAATTTCGGTTTGGTATATGACGAACTCTTACGCGACGCTCGGGCTTCGCAGCAACATCTCGGCTGAAATTTTAGACGCGCTAAGAAGCGAGCCCGATATCAAGATCGCCTATCCTGCTTACACGCTTTTTAACGGCAAAAACTACGCGGCGGCAGGCGGAAATTTCATGGCGCAAGATCTCGGCTCCGAGCAGCAAGGCTCACAAAATTTAAACGCAGCGGCGCAAGGCGCCGGCTTTGCCACAGGAAGCGGATCCGGGAGCGAAATTTGAAAATTTATTTTAAAACATTTGGATGTCGCACAAATATCTACGATACGCAGCTTATCAAAAGCAATCTAAAATCGGGCGAGATCACGCACGACGAGCAGGGCGCGGACGTCGTCGTGATAAACTCCTGCACCGTTACGAACGGCGCCGACGCAGACGTGCGAAACTACGTAAATAAGATGAACCGCCTCGGCAAAAAGATATTGCTAACCGGCTGCGGCGCGGTATCGCGCGGCGAGGAGCTGTATAAAAACGGCGCGGTATTCGGGGTGTTCGGGATGTCGCAAAAGGAGAAGATCGATGAGTTTTTAGGCTCGGATTCGAAATTTTACGATATCGGAGGTCTTGACGGCGTCGAAAAAAATCTGGTAAGCGACTACGAGGATCACACCAAAGCCTTTATTAAAATTCAAGAGGGATGCGATTTTAACTGCAGCTACTGCATAATCCCCTCGGTGCGAGGTCGCTCGCGCAGTATCACAGAAAGCGCGATCTTAAAAGAGGCGGCGAGCCTTGCCGCAAATGGATTTAGCGAGATCGTGCTAACCGGCACCAATATCGGAAGCTACGGCAAGGCCGCTGGTACGAGCCTCGGCGCGTTGCTTCAAAAGCTGGGCGCGATACGCGGAATTCGACGCATTCGCCTAGGCAGCATCGAGCCCTCGCAGATAGATGCAAGCTTTCGCGAAATTTTATCCGAGCCGTGGCTGGAGCGGCATCTGCACATCGCGCTTCAGCACACTTCGCAAAAGATGCTTAGCATAATGCGCCGCCGAAATTCCGCGCTAAGGGATTTGGAGCTTTTTTGCGAGCTTGCGGAGCGCGGGTTCGCGCTGGGGACGGACTTCATCGTCGCGCATCCGGGCGAGAGCGAAGAGATTTGGCTCGAAGCGTTGGAAAATTTAAAAAAATTTCCGCTCACGCATCTGCACGCCTTTATCTTTTCGCCGCGGCAAGGGACCGTTTCGGCCTCGCTAAAAGGTCGCATAGACGGCAAAACAGCGAAGGCTCGACTAAAGATGCTACAAAACATAACGGCGCTGAATAATTATAAATTTCGTCTTTCGCACAAGGTGCCGCTAAATGTGCTGATCGAGCGGAAAAACGGAGAGTTTTATGAAGGATATGATCAATTTTATGATAAAATTTGGATCAAAAGCGATGAGGATTTGTCGAAAAAATGGATGGAGATAAGAGATTATGAGGTTAAATTTGATGGAAATTTTGCATAAAATCAAAAAAAGCAAGCTAAATATAATTCTGATTTTTTTGGTGCTGCTTATCGTTTTGCTCTCGATCGTTTATTTTAAAGACGATTCGCGATACATCACCGAGCGCGAATTTAGCGAGCTGGTACGAAAAGATCAGATCAAGCGGGCACATATCGAGGACGGCAATTTAAATTTTACCTATGACGACAAACACTATAAAATTTTAGTCGATCTCGTAGATCTTAAGGAGCTATCAAATCACGCTCTAATCAGCAAAGAAAAGGATGATGGCACGAGCGGTATCAGCGCGATTTTGGTAATTTTTACATTCGCATTTTTTCTCTTCGTATATTATTTTGAAACCGTTTTGGCGCGTCGCCGCAGGATGGACGGCGTAGGCACTGCGCGTCAAGGCAGCGCAAATGCAGAGCTCAGCGATCTTTCGCCAAGCGTTAGCGACGTGAGATTTAGCGACGTCGCGGGCATCAGCGAGGTTAAGGACGAGCTAATCGAGATTGTGGATTTTTTAAAAAATCCCGCAAAATACCGAAATTTCGGCATCAAACTGCCGAAAGGAATTTTAATGATCGGCGAGCCGGGCGTCGGTAAAACGCTAATTGCAAAAGCCGTGGCGGGCGAGGCGGACGTACCGTTTTTTTACCAAAGCGGCGCAAGCTTCGCCGAGGTCTTTGTGGGTGTCGGCGCTAGGCGGGTTCGCGAGCTGTTTGCGAAGGCCAAATCCTGCGCGCCTGCGATTATTTTTATCGACGAGATCGACGCGGTCGGCGGCAAGCGCGGTATCGGGCGCAACGATGAGCGGGAAGCGACGCTAAATCAGCTGCTGACCGAGATGGACGGATTTGAGGAAAATAGCGGCGTGATGGTAATCGGCGCGACCAATAAAATAAATTTGATCGACGATGCGTTGTTGCGCTCGGGGCGCTTTGATAGGCGCGTTTTCATTGGGCTTCCGAACTACAAAGACCGCATCGAAATTTTAAAAATTTACCTCGAGGGCAAAAGATGCAGCGCGAATATCAATAAAGTAAGCCGCCTGTGCGTGGGCTTTAGCGGCGCGGGAGTAGCGACGCTGGTAAATGAAGCCGCGATCAACGCTCTTAAGCGCGGCAGCGATACGATCGAGCTTAGCGATTTTGAAAACGTGCGGATGAGGGTCTTTTACGGCGTACAAAAAAGTAGAATTCTAACCGAATACGAAAAGGAGATCCAGGCGTTTTATCAGGGCGCAAAGGCGCTTAGTGCGTATTGGTATTCGTTTGATTTCGAAAAAATAGAGCTTTTAAACGACAAATTTTTAAACGAGGATTTCGAGATCGAATCCAAAACGCAAATTTTAAATCAAATCAAAGTGCTTTTAAGCGGCATGGCGGCGCTACAGATCCATAAAAACGACGCTTTTTCAAATTCCGCTAGCGACGTAAAGCAGGCTATTGCGCTGGCGCAAAAGATGGTTTTTGAGCTCGCGATGGGCGATAGCTTCACCCCTAGTGCGCAGAGCGTGAATAAAATTTTGCAAGATTGCTACGACGAGGTAAGCGAGATAATCCGCACGATGCAGGATAAGCTAAATCAAATTTCAAAGCAAATTTTCGTTTATGAGTTCATAACTTTCGAGGATGTTCAAAAAATCTGCGAATCTGATGGTGTAGAGCAAGAAGGCGTCTCCGCGCAAGAGCAAGATTTGCAAAAGCCGGAAAAAGATAGCGAAAGCTCTGAAGAAAAGCCGCAAGACGGCACGCTAAATTTCGATTAAATTTTAAAATTTAAAATTCTAATAAAGGAGAGGAAAATGGTAAAAATAGGTGTTTTAACGATAAGTGATCGCGCTAGCGGTGGCGTTTACGAGGATTTAGGAGGCAAAGAAATAATTGCCGTGATGGATGATTGGCTAACTTGCGAGAAAGAGTATTTTTATGAAATTGTCCCCGATGAGCTAGAGCTGATCAAAGATAAGCTGATTTATCTTTGCGACGAAGCAGGTTGTGATTTGGTGCTAACTACGGGCGGTACGGGTCCTGCTCCACGCGATGTAACGCCTGAAGCGACCGAAGCGGTAAGTGAGAAATTAATGCCAGGCTTTGGTGAGCTGATGCGTGCAGAAAGCCAAAAGATCGTGCCTACGGCAATTTTATCTCGCCAGATAGCAGCGATCCGCAAAAAATCTCTGATTATAAACTTACCGGGCAATCCAAAAGCGATTAAAGAGTGCCTTCTACCAGTGTTTCCTGCCGTGCCGTATTGTATTGATTTAATGGGAGGAAATTACATAACAGCGGATGAAAATAAGATAAAAATATTCCGTCCTAAACGCAAATAATTCGCAAAATTTAGCAGGAATTAAATGATTTATGATATTATTTGGGCGCAAATTTAAGGAAAAATATGAAAATAAATCACAACGATATTTTGGAATTTCATAAGTATTTTAGCAAAATCAGCCACAGCAAAGGTCGTATTCGTATCCGCGTAAGTCCCAAAATTAGGGAGTTGCGAGATAGCGTGAGCGAAGAGAGCCTGAAGGCTAAAATAGCTGCAATTCGTGGGATAAAAGAGTATAAATTTAACTCTCTAATCGGCTCGCTGACGATTCATTATGATGAAAGCGTTTTTCCGATGCACCTTTGGGAGCAGTTTTTAAGCGGCATCAGTTCGCCGGAGCTAGTAGCGCTTGTAAATTCCAATATAGAGGCGATTTCTTGAGCGAAGAAGCATTATGTAGCACCAAAAAATCGCGCAAAATTTCTAATAAATCTCGGAATTTAAATGAAGTGCAAATTATAGATATTGCTCTTTTGCTCGAAAAAGAGGCGCAAATTTTACAGTTTTATTCGCTGGGCGCAGTTAAATTTCAAGATAAAAAGCTAGGAGAAATTCTATCTTTACGAGCTGGATTACTTGAGCGGATGTTAGACTTTGCAAATTCTTGCGGGCTTGGCGCTATGCCTCCTGAAAATAGCAGTGAGGCACTGGTTGCAAAAGGTATGAATGAGTTTTTGGCTTCGGCACTTTTGATAGAAAAAAGCTCTATGATGTTTTATGACGATCTAATTAATTCGTGCAAGAACGCAGAATTTAAAGAGCTGCTGTATAAGGCGCAGGCGGTTTCGTATAATGAAATTTTGCCGATTTTAAAAGAATTAAATTCTAAATACGAGGCTGATTTAAATTCTTTGAATTTCACTGATTTATTAAATGAAATTTTAAAAAATCCGCAGGGATTAGAGCGGATATTTCAAAAATACGATTTGCAAAATATCTTAAATAGCGCATTTTCCAATTTAATTAAAGGAATTTTGCAGAAAAATTAAATTAGGATTGCAAAAATCTAAAAAAGTCGCTATAATATCAAAATCTATGTAAAGTTGATAAAATGACTTTATAATCTTAACACAAGGAGAATGAAATGCCGATCCCATTTCTAGCAGGTTTTGCGCTTGGTTGCGCGGCGGTTTACGCTTATAACAATCGAGATAAAATCAAAGAAGGTGCGAATAAAATCGTTAGCAGTAAAAGCGTCGAGGAGCTAAAAAATAGCGTCAAAGGCGGAGCAGAAAAATTAAGCAAAAAATCAAAAGAAATTTTTGCGGAAGCCAAAGAGGGCTTAGACGATGTCGCCGAGGCGGTAAAAAATAAAAGAAAGTCTGGTAGCAAAAAAGCTGCGACAAGTAGCACTAGCACTGAAACTAGCACTGCAAAAAAAACCAGAAAAAAGCCGGGACCAAAACCTGGATTTAAAAGAACTAAAAAATCCACCGCGAGCGCTAAGGCTGGCGCAACACCGGTAGGTGAGACATCCGCAGCATCTACTACTCCGCTTAATATCCCGCAGATCGTAAAAATGGACGATAATTCTTCGGCTAAATTTACGTCCGCAGACGATAAATCAGAAAAATAGAGGCCTAAATGAATAGATCACTTACGACACAGCGTTCGCCGCTGGATCACGTTTTAAGCGGTGCTATAGCGGGGGCGATCGGCGGTTGCGCCGTAGAGCTCGTTAAAGCTAAAGAAGGCAAAAGCAAATCTAAAGCGATTCGCGATGCGCTAGATATTGCGCTAAGCGGCGGTATCATCGGCGGCGGCGCGATTTACAGCGCAAATAAACTCGTACAAGGCGAGTATCTACGCGCAGCGGCAGGCGTCGCAGTATGCGTAGGCGCGCTCATTGCGGGTAGAAATTTTATTCTTAAGGTAGGCAATGAGTAATCCGTATATCACAAAAAAAGATTTGAAAGAAATTCTAGACGATTACGATTTTGGTGGCAATAAATATTCTAGCGGCTCTGCGGGAGGCTTTACTGGCGATGATAAGCTCGGCGGTTGGGCAAAATGGATAAATGAGCGGGTAAATTCCGCACCTTTTAATAGCTCTGCTTCCAGCAATAATTCGGATAATAAAGATTCCGCTGCTCAAAGCTCAAGCGACGTAAATTCTACTCAGGGCTCGCAAAATTCCACTTCCGGTGGAATTTTTAATTCCTTGGGTGGTAGGCAAAACGCGAACGGCTTATTTGGTAGCAACTCATTTATCACAGGTATCGTTCTGGGGGCCGCGGCGACCTATTTTCTAACCGACGAAAACGCGCAAAAAAAGCTTTTTAAGCTCATTGCAAAGGGTACCGAGATGTTTCAGATGGGCGTTGAAGAGATGAAGGAACGCTTTGAAGACGCCAAGGCAGAGATGCAAGAGTAGTCGATGCAAAATTTTAAAATTTTACATGAGACTAAAACTAGACTACGCATAAAGGTCGCGGGCTTTAAAGGGCTCGATACGAGCGCGCTGCAAAAAGCTGCTGCGAGGCTTGAGTGCGTAACTGAAGCTAGATTTAACGCTAAAATTGGCTCTTTGATCCTTAGGCTTGACGCGGGTGCAAATAAGGCGGGAATTCTAAAGCAACTTGAAGATTTAAATTTAAGCGAGCTAAAATCAATTATCCCCGCTAGCCATAAAAATTTACCGAGCAAAAACGACTTTATTTTAGCGCTTCTTGCGTTGGGAGGGAATTTAATCTTTCGCACTTCGCCTTTAGCGCGCGCATTTAGCATCGTAGCGTGCATGCCTATCTTAAAAGAGGGCATTAAAGAAAGCTTTCGTCACGGGCTTACTTCAAAGGGCTTGGAGGCTGCTGCTGTGGGGATTTCGCTCGCTCGCGGCGATGTATTTGCCGCAAACAGCACCAACGCTATGCTTGCTCTTGGCGAATATATGGAGGAGAGCACCGTTTATAAAAGTGACGATCTAATCCGCGAGCTCGCTCGCCCAGACATCACCGAGGCGTGGGTCGAGATAGATCAAAACGGCAAAAAAACCGAAGTCAAAATCGCCACTTCTAAGCTAAAAGTAGGCGATATCGTAGTCGTGGGTGCAGGCGATATCATAGCCGTGGATGGGCACGTCGTAAGCGGCGAAGCGATGATAAATCAAGCTAATATGACGGGCGAATCGGTCGCGGTGAAAAAATCTCGCGGCGATAGCGTGCTAAGCGGCACGATCGTGGAGGAGGGCAGGATCCGTATCTGGGCAGAAAACGTCGGCGAAAACACCTCCACGCAGCGCATCAAGCATTACATCACGGCATCTCTTAACGAGCGCTCCAGCATCGGCATGCATACGACTCACTTAGCCGACAAGCTCGTTCCGGTAACCTTCGGGCTTGCGGGCGTGTCCTATCTGATAAATCGAAATTTTATGAGCGTAGCTTCGGTGCTACAGGCGGATTACTCGTGCGCGCTTAAGCTGCCTACGCCGGTTGCTTTTAAATCAAGCATCTCAAAGGCGGGCAAAAACGGGATTTTAATCAAAGGCGCCAAGGCTCTTGAGTCGCTTGCGAGCGCCGACACCTTCGTATTCGATAAGACGGGCACGCTTACGTACGGCAACCTGGAGGTCGCCGAGATCATATCGTTTGACGAGCGCTTTAGCAAAAACGATATTTTAAATTTAACCGCAAGCGCCGAGGAGCATTACTTTCATCCCGTGGCCGAGGCGATCGTGGATGCGGCTAAAAAGCACGGCTTTATCCACAAACACCACGACGAGGTGGAATTCGTCGTCGCTCACGGCGTTAAAACAAGCATCGAGGGCAAAAAGCTCATCATCGGCTCGCGCCACTTCCTCGAAGACGACGAGATGATCTCGTTTGCGGCGCATGAGCAGACCATCGATCTTGCGATGCAAAAGGGGCTCGCGCTGCTTTACATCGCATTTGACGGCAGACTTTTGGGGCTCATCGGACTTAGGGACGAGGTGCGCGCAAACGCTCGCGCCGTCATCGCTAGGCTTCGCGAGCTTGGCGTAGGGCAGATCGTCATGCTAAGCGGCGACGTGAAATCAAAAGCCCGCGCCGTAGCCAAAAAGCTCGGCGTAGATCGCTATTATGGCGAGCTGCTGCCTACGCAAAAGACTGAAATTTTAGAGCAATTAAAAGCCGAGGGGCGGAAGGTGGTCTTCGTGGGCGACGGCATAAACGATGCGCCGAGCCTGATGAAGGCGGATATCGGCATCAGCATGCTAAACGGCGCCGAGATCGCCAAGGCTTCCGCGCAGATCGGGCTTTTAAAAAACGATATCGAGGGCGTCGCGCAGGTAAAGGCACTAGCTAACGACACGCTGCGGCTCGTAAATCGAAATTTCAACGCCACCGTGGGGATAAATTCGATCATTTTATTTTTGGCGACCTTCGGCACGCTAAGTCCCGTAGCTACGGCGCTGCTGCATAATGGCACGACGATAGGACTACTACTGAATTCTATCAAAGGGGTAAAATTTGAGCATTGAAGATAAAATTTTGGATCTAAATTTTCAGCGCAAAGCGGCTAAAGTGACGCTGGGAGTGAGTATGGGTATCACGGCTCTAACCGCGCTAAATATGAACTCGCGCATGTCGCAGCTGCATAAAGTTTCGGGTGCAGTGATGCTGGCAAGCGCGATCTGGCACGCTAGCCTTTACGGCTCGCCGTACAGCGAGTTTTTGCAAAATAGAAAAGCAAAGAGCAGGGGCAGAAAGAGATCCGTAGCAAATTTAGCTTTGGAAAATCTGCCGGACGGCAAAAGCTCGCCTGCAAAAAGTGCTCCCGCGAAAAGAAAGCCTCGCGTGCGCAAAAGCGCCTAGCGGCATAGCGCGTCGCGGCTTTTGAAAGTGCAAAGATAAAACTCTAAAGCCGCTAAATTTCTTTAGACGCAGCCGCCGAATAAAACGTCGTAAGCGGTGAAATTTACGCCGTTTGCGGCTAAATTTACTACTTTATTAATTATTTATCTATTTATCCATACAATTCCATCAAAATTTTAAGGAAAGACGATGAAATTAGTTTTATTGTTTTCGGTATTGGCTAGTCTTGCTTTGGGGCTTGATTGCAACGCCAAGACCTATTGCTCGCAGTTTAGCAGCTGCGAAGAGGCGACGCGGTATCTGCGAGAGTGTGGCAGGGCTCAGGAAGGTGGTACTCAGCACACCGATGGCGACGGCGACGGCGTGCCGTGCGAAAAACAGCTGTGCGGCCGTAATGGTCATAAATTTAGCGGATTTTCTAGCGCGCGCGATGAAAAGAGCGAAGTTTCAAATTTAAAGGGCGCTGCCGACTCATGCGGTGCGGAGAAATTTAATGGTAGCGTTATAGCTATAAAATTTGCTTCATAAGTCCGTGAAATTTTATCTCGGTACATCTTTAAATTTATAATATTAAGCGCGCCGTGATCTAATACCGCCGCGCTCGCTAAATTCGCAACGTTCGATTAAATTTTAATTATAAAAGAAGCCAGTAAATTTTACATTTCGCAGTTGCGGTGGCTCTGCTACTTAAATTTTAATTCGCAAACGCTTCATAATATCCTTTAAATTTTTTACTCGCCTTTACCTGCCGCAAATTTAAATTTCGCTACAATCGCTTTTTAAAATTTTGCGCCGAGTGCGCGCAAGAGCTAAATTTAAAGGATCAAGATGGATTTTCAAATAGACGCCGCGGACGGCGCGGCGCGCGCCTGCACGATCCGCACGGCGCACAGCACGATCCGTACCCCCGTTTTTATGCCGGTCGGCACCGTGGGCGCGGTCAAGGCGCTCGATGCGACGGACGTAGAGCAGCTCCTGGGCGCGCAGATCATCCTTGCTAATACCTATCACATGTATCTGCGCCCGGGCTCACGGGTAGTGGCGGAGTTCGGCGGGCTGCACGGATTTACGAAATTTCCTCGCTCATTTTTGACCGACAGCGGCGGCTTTCAGGCGTTTAGCTTGCGCGCAAACACTAAAAACGACGAGGGCGGTATAAAATTTAAAAGCCACATCGACGGCAGCACGCATTATTTCACGCCGCGCTCGGTGCTCGATACGCAGTATGAGTTAAACTCCGATATTATGATGATTTTAGACGATTTGGTGGAGCTGCCGCGCGAGCCGGGCGCGCTTAGCAGCGATGATAGATCGCGGCTTAAAAAGCGTATCGATCTAAGCGTCGTGCGCACGATAAAATGGGCTCGCGAGGCGATAGATTATCACGAGGCCATGAAATCTCGCGGCCTGCACGCGCATCAAAACATCTTCGGTATCATCCAAGGCGGCGCCGACTCGCAGGCGCGCAAATTTTGCGCCGAAGCGCTGTGCGAGATGAGCTTTGATGGGCTTGCGATCGGAGGGCTCAGCGTGGGCGAGAAAAACGAGCTGATGTACGACACGGTAGAGGCCATGATGCCATACGTCGATGCGGCGCGCCCACGATATTTGATGGGGGTCGGCACGCCCGAGGATCTCGTCGAAAACGTCGCTCGCGGCGTGGATATGTTCGACTGCGTGATGCCTACGCGCAATGCCCGCAACGGCACGCTATTTACGAGCTTCGGCAAGATCGGCATCAAAAACGCGGGCTTTATCAGCGATCACGATCCGATCGATCCGCACTGCGACTGCTACACGTGCAAGCGCTTCAGCCGCGGCTACCTAAATCATCTATTTCGCGCGCGAGAGCTTAGCTTTTATCGCCTGGCTAGTATTCACAACCTGCACTATTACCTGCGCCTTGCTGCGGATATGAGAGAGGCGATAATGCGCGGGCAGTTTGCAGAGTTTAGGCGGGAATTCTACGCCGCACGAAGCGGGGCGCAAGATTAAATTTCAGCAGGCGAGGGCGCGGAATTTAGTGCGATAGTTAAATTCAGCCGCGGCGACTGACGAAATTTTATACGGCGTGCGGGCAGCTAAATTTAAACGCGACAAAATTTGGGCAGTGAAATTTTAAGAGCTGCGGAGTGCAGAGCCCATAACTTTAAATTTGATTTAAATCCGCGCTTAGGCTTTGGCATCAATTAGAGTTTTATTTTGGCAAAATTTTATTATGATAGAGCTATGTCTTGGAATTTCGCCGTAGAATATGAGATAAAATTTAGTTTTGAAGCTTTGCGCTAAGTTGCGTGGATAAAATTCTGAGTTGATATGCGCTGAGCGCGCGAGATTTAAAGATGGATTTTAATGGTAGGATTTTACAGATGCGATGTAAAATTGCTATGGCTTTTGTCAAATAGGGGGCATTGCATCGAAATTCGAAGTATTGGTGTATTTTTGTAAGCCGTGCGTTACGCGTATAAAAGACATATATTGCTTTAGGGCGTGCGATCTGCGCCTACAATTGCGGAATTTTATTGCGATAAAATTTTAATGCGGTAGAATTTTACTTTGGTAAAGTTCAAATTTCCGCTAAATTCTGTCTTCGTGCTAAATTTTGCGATGAAATTTTGAGTGGAATTCTATCGTAGTAAAATTTTATCATAGCGAGATTTGCAGCAAAATTTTGTAGAATTTATTTTTTGATCCGCCTTAGCATGCAAAATCCAAGGAAATAAAGCGGCGACATAACGATAAAAATTATGATGTATCTCCACGCCGTGCTCGCAAAAAATAGCCCCGTAAGCTCCATAAATTTCATCGACGCGCCAGTATAACGGTCGCCGATGCCGATGAAAATAATAGCTACGAGCTCCACAAGCAGCGCGGGGGCAAATAGGATTGAGCCTGCGGTTTTGAAAAACATAAACGCAAACGCCTTGAACTTATAATAAAACGAAATGAGCCCAAATCCGATCACGCCGCAGATGAAAATTTGCTCGAACTCATCCAGCCCCAGGCTCTTATCCTGCAGGATCGTAGAGATGACGCACAGGATGATAAAGACGTTGTAATTCGCCATTTGACGCATCGGGTATTGATCGTGTGTCGCTATGGAGAGTAGGTTTATCGCGCGGTTAAGCGGCAGCAGATAAAATAGCGCAAAACTGAGGAAAATCAGCAGATCCATCACCATATAAACCGTATCTTGATTGACATAAGCTTCGATCTGCGAAAAAGATAGAAATATGCTTGCGATTTGCGAGCGGAATATCAAAATGATGACTATCGGCACTATGGGCAGGATTATGGATTTAAGCCCTTCCTTACGGATGGATGAAGTATAAATTTTACTCTCGACGCTTTGTGTAGTGCGCAGATCGTCTGTTTGGACGAACTCAAATCCAAAGAATTTCGGTTTCTTTGCACTCATAGGCCTAGCTTTGCGGTTAAATTTAAAATTCTTAAATTTTTTTGCGACCTTCGTTTCTTTTACGGCAGATATATCGTTTGCAATATTTTCGGTAGAACTTTGAAAGGAAGGTACTTCTGATATATTATTTTCTGCAGAATTCTTATCGCCAAAAATTTCATCGTTTTGCTTTGCAGATTCTTTTGGCTGTGGGGCTACTTTTTGCGCTACGCGGTCTTTGGATTTAGAGCCCTCGACGCGCTTTATATTTATCGCGCTGGATGCTAGCGTGTCGAAGCTTACCTCATCGCCGTCGGTTAGGCTAGGATCGCGTTCGCCAAGCATTTCGTAGCTATACTCGACCCCGCCTGTGGCGACTATGACATTTTCACCTCTGATAAATCCGATAAGTCTCATATACTAACATTCCCCGATTTTTTAATGAGAAATATTAGTCAAAATGAACTTAAAAAATGATTATTCTACGGTGACACTTTTGGCTAAATTTCGCGGCATATCCACGTCGTTGCCAAGTCTGACGGAGATCTCAAGAGCTAGAATTTGTAAAATTATCATCATCTCAAAAAACTCGCTCATCGCGTGGCTTTGCTCGCTCGTTTTGATAAAATCATCCGCGATCTCGGGCTCTTCCGGGCTGATAGCTAAAATATACGCATCGCGCGCGGCAAGCTCTTCGACATTGCTTTTCGTTTTTTCGTAGAGCAAATGCTTTGGCATCAGCGCAACCGTAAAGAGATTAGAATCGGCAAGAGCGATAGGTCCGTGCTTCATCTCGCCGCTTGGATAGCCTTCCGCGTGCAGATAGGAGATCTCTTTGAGCTTGAGCGCGCCCTCAAGAGCGAGCGGATAGAAAATATCGCGCCCGATAAAGAAAAAGCCGTGTCCGTGCAGATAGTGCTTACTCATGCGGTAAATTTTATCCTGCAAGCCGTCTTTGATCTTTAAAATTTGCGGGATATGAAGCATCGCCGAAATTTCAGCGGAATTCGTGCGCGCCGAGATGACTTCGCGCAGATTTGCAAGATACACCACAAACATCCATAGCACCATAACCTGCGTCGCAAAAGCTTTCGTAGAGGCTACGCCCTTTTCGATGCCTGCGCGGGTGAGGATAACGCTGCCTGCCATGCGCACGATCGAGCTGTTATCGACGTTGCAGATCGCAAGCGTTCTAAGACCGGCTTTTTTAGCGATATGTAGCGCCTCTAAGGTATCGGCGGTCTCTCCGCTTTGCGAAATAACGATGAAAAGGGCGTTTTTATTCAAAAACGGCTCCTTGTAGCGGAATTCACTAGCAACTTCCACTTTCGTGCGGATTTTAGCGATGCGCTCGAAAAGATACGAACTTACGAGTGCGGCGTGATAGCTTGTACCGCAGGCGCATAAGACTACCTCGTCGATGCCCTCAAACATCGCCGCATCAAGCTCGTCAAATTTTATCTTGCCGCCCTTTATTACGCGCCCCATCATCGCTTCGGTTACGACTTGCGCTTGCTCGTAAATTTCTTTTTCCATAAAAAATCTAAAGCCCTCTTTTTGCGCATAGCCTTTATCTTTCGGAAGCTCGCTAAAGGCGCAATTATGCGGTTTAGAGTTTTTAAAAACGTCGATTTGCCCAAGCTTTGCAACGCCGTAAATTTGATCATCCAGATACGCAGCCGTATTCGCAAGCCCGATGAGGGGGGCGTCTGAGGAGCTAAAGAAAATTTCGTTTTTATCGTTTTTTGCGACGATCAGCGGAGCCGCGTTTTTAGCAAAGAAAATTTCGCCGGGTGCTGCCTTCGTGATTAAAAGCGTTGCGTATGCGCCTTTTAGCCGTTTAATTGTGGCTTCATATGCCTTAAATGCGTCGTTACTAGCCTTGAAATTTTTTTCAAAAAGATGCACGATTACTTCTGTATCGGTCTGGCTTAAAAATTTCACGCCGTCCGCTTCGAGCTCGTCCTTTAGCTCGATGTAGTTTTCGATGATGCCGTTATGCACGACGAAGCTAAAATCCCCAAAATGCGGATGCGCGTTAAGCTCGGTGGGCTTTCCGTGCGTCGCCCAGCGAGTATGCCCGATCGCAACGCCAAAGCCTTGCGAAGTGAAATCTTTCATCTTTTCTTCGAGATTATTAAGCTTGCCGACTGCTTTGAAATACTTTATATTCGCACTCTCATCCATCACGGCAAGCCCAGCGCTGTCGTATCCGCGATACTCGAGTTCTTTCAGTCCGTTTATTATGATTTTTTTCTTTTCGGCGTTTCCTATGTAGCCTACGATTCCACACATTTTGCTTTCCTTATTTAAAATTTGGCGCCCATTTTACTACGCTATTTTAAATTAACGAAATTCGGCTCTAAATTTAGTCCGCTTATCCGTTTTGTAAGCAAAAAATTATATAATTAGCACAAAATTTGGCTTGGGAAATCGATGGAAATTTTAGAAAAACTACAAAGCGGCGAGAGATTAAATTACGAAGACGGCGTGAAATTATGGGATTTAGATCTTTTCGATCTGGGCAAATTCGCCTTTGCTATTCGCAAAGAAAAAAACGGCAAAAACGTCTATTTCAACGCAAATCGTCATATAAATCCTTCGAATTTATGCGCAGATACCTGTAAATTTTGCGCATTTTCGGCGCACCGCAAGAACGAAAACGCTTACACGATGAGCGATGATGAGATCATGCGTATCGTGGACGAGACGGTGGCGCGTGGCACGAAGGAGATTCATATCGTAAGCTCGCACAATCCATTCGTTACGCCGCAGCAATATTTGGGAATTTTCAAAGCGATAAAGCAAAAATATCCGCTTCTGCACATCAAGGCGATGACCGCGGCGGAGGTCGATTACTGGCGGCGAAAGTGGAAGATGAGCTACGAGGAGACGATAGAGCTGATGATGCAAAGCGGCGTGGATTCGATGCCGGGGGGCGGCGCCGAAATTTTTGACGAGGACGTGCGCGATAAAATTTGCAAAGGCAAGGTCTCAAGCGAGCAGTGGCTGCAAATCCACTCGCTGTGGCATGCGCGCGGGCGCCAGAGCAACGCCACGATGCTCTTTGGACATATCGAAAGCCGCGCTCACCGCATCGATCACATCTTGCGCATCCGCGCGCTGCAAGATGAGAGCCGCTCTCGCACTAACGGCGGCGGTTTCAACGCCTTCATCCCGCTCGTGTATCAGCGCGAGAACAACTACCTAGACGTGAAGGGCTTTTTGGGCTCGGTTGAAATTTTAAAAACGATCGCGATTAGTAGAATTTTACTCGACAACGTCGCGCATATCAAGGCGTATTGGGCGACCTCGACGCTAAGCTTGGCTCTTGTAGCGCAGGATTTCGGCGCGGACGATCTTGACGGCACGATTGAAAACGAAAGCATTCAAAGCAGCGCCGGCGCCGGCAGCAAAAAAGGGCAGAGCAAGCGCGATTTTATCGATATGATCAGCACCGCAGGCTTTGTGCCGGTCGAGCGCGATAGCTTGTATAATCAGATCGAAATTTACGAATAAATTCTAAAGGAGGAGCAAGTGGAGAAATTCTTTCATCTCGCCGCGGCAAAAACGTCGGTAAGGCAGGAGCTTATCGCAGGGCTTACTACGTTTTTGGCGATGATTTACATCGTGCCGGTAAACGCTAACATTATGAGCATCGCAGGTATGCCGTTTGATGCGCTGGTTACGGCAACCGCGCTTATTACGATAATCGCGACGCTATTTAACGGGCTCTTTGCAAATACCCCCGTTGCGCTTAGCGTCGGCATGGGGCTAAATGCGTATTTTACCTTTGCGTTGTGCGTGGATGCTAAGATGCCGTGGCAGAGTGCACTTGGCATCGTAGCGATAAGCGGGACGCTTTTTACCGTGCTTTCGTTTACCAATTTTCGCGTTTGGGTTATTAAATCTATCCCACTTGATCTGCGTCGCGCCATAAGCGCGGGTATCGGCGCTTTTATCTGCTTCATCGGACTTAAACAGATGGGCGTCATCGCGCCTAGTCAGGCGACGCTAGTAACTTTAGGAAATTTAAAAGATCTAAACGTTTTGCTTGGAATTTTAGGCTTAGCGGTCGTGCTGGTGCTCTTCGTGCTTAGAATCAAGGCGGCGTTTATCTTAAGCATTTTGATTACTTCGTGCGTTGCGTGGGTGGCTGGAATTTCGCCCGCACCGCATGGCATAGTAAGCGCGCCAAGCGGCATAACGCCGATATTTGCTAAGCTGGATATCCCCGGAGCGCTGAAGCTTGCGTTCGTGCCTTTTATAATCACATTTTTCGTCACGCATCTATTCGATAGCATCGGCACTCTCACCGGCGTAGGAAACCGCGCGGGGCTTTTTGGAGAAAATAGCAAAGACGGCATGAAAAAACTATCTAGAAATTTAACCTCCGATGCGATAGGAAGCGTCGCAGGCGCCGTTATAGGAACGAGCACGGTCACTGCATTTGCCGAGAGCGCCAGCGGCGTGGAGGCGGGCGGCCGCACGGGGCTTACTGCGGTATTTTGCGCTATATTTTTTGTGCTGACGCTGTTTATGTTGCCGCTATTTAAGGCAATCCCCGCAAATGCAATCTATCCGATCCTCGTAATGGTCGGGGTTTTGATGTTTAGCGAGCTTGGTAAGATCGATTATAGCGACGCTGGAATTTTAATCCCTGCGTTTTTCATAGTGTTTTTGATGCCTTTTACCTACTCGATCACCAATGGCTTAAGCTTCGGCTTTATCGCTTATATCGTAGTTAGACTCGCTCAGCGGAGGATAAAAGATTTAAATTTCGGCGTTTTGACGCTTGGCGCGATTAGCGTTTTAGTATTTTTAATGCATTAAATTTTAAGGAAAGATATGAGATTTTATAGTTTTGACGAGATGGATCGCGACGCAAGAGTTATAGCAAAGCAGGTTAGGGACGAATTTATGCCCGATGCAATCGTGGCGATCGCTAGAGGTGGGCTCACATTCGGTCACGCGCTAGCCAATGCGCTTGATATGCGGACGATATTTTCGATAAATTCCATCCATTACGCGGACACCAAAAAGCTCGATACCATCGACGTTTTCAACGTGCCCGATCTGGAGCTTTACAAGCGCGTGCTGCTGGTGGACGATATCATCGACAGTGGCGACAGCATGGTCGAGATCAAGCGCGTGCTGCTGGAGAAATTTCCGCAAATAGAGCTTAAAACGGCGGTGATTTTTTACAAACCCAAGGCGCTCATCCAACCCGATTTTAAAATTTCAAAAACGGATGAGTGGATAAATTTCTTTTGGGAAAATTATACGATAGAGGAATGAAGCGGCGCGCGGTTAAATTCAGCGGCTAAATTTTAAAGGATTCGGCAGCTTAAATTTTATGAAATTTCGGCCGTAGAATTTAGCCGTAAATCTAAAGCGCCCGCAGCAAGGATGAGAGTGAAGAAGCTTTATCAAAACGAAATTTTCGTAATCTCTATAATGTGCCTGTTTCAGGGCATATTTTTGCTTTATGCGATCTCAAATTTAAGCATCAGCTACTACGAGGCTGAAATTTTTTACGATAAAAAATCCCTCGTTTCGCTAATCGCAAATTTAAGCTGCGAAATTTTCGGGCGCAACGACTACGCCTTGCGCGTGCCGTTTATTTTGATCCACTTCGCAAACGCCGCGATGATCTATAAAATTTCAAAATTTATTCTAAAGCGCCGCTTCGATAGAGTGGTCGCTACGGCGCTATTTATGGCGCTTCCTGCGTCTATGAGTAGCGCGATTTTACTAAATCCGGCGGGCATTATCGTTTTTTTCACGCTGCTAGCGATCTATTTTGCAAAGAGCGAATACAATATCGCGCTTTTCGTGCTGCTGTCCGCTTGCGCCCTGATTGATCGTGCATTTTTTATGCTCTACGTGGGCTTTGGAATTTGGGCTCTTTATACGCGCAAAAAGGAGCTTTTGCTGCTTTGCATAGCGTTATTTAGTTTCAGCGTAATCTTTTATGACATAAGCTCGGAAGGCAAGCCGAGAGGGTATTTTTTAGACACCGTGGGCGTTTTTGCGGGCGCGTTTTCACCTTTAGTGTTTTTATTTTTCATCTACACTATCTATAGAATTTGGATCAAAGAGGAAAAGAGCCTGCTTTGGTTCATCGCTACGAGCGCGCTTTGTCTGACGATGCTTTTTTCGCTAAGACAGCGCGTGCCGCTTGAGATGATGCTGCCGTATTGCGTTATCGCTACGCCTCTGATCATTCGGGTTTTGTTTAATTCGTACCGCGTTAGATTGCCCAAATTTCGCACCTTTCACAAGATCGCCGTGGGTGTGGCGCTGGTAAGCTTAGCGGTGAGCTATTTTGCAGTGATTTTTAGCGATGTGATGTATGAGGCGATGTTCGCAAACAAACCGCAGCGGCATTTTATCTATAAATTTGACGTAGCCAAACAGCTTACGAGCGAGCTAAAAGATCGCGGCGTAAAAAGCGTAAGCTGCGAAGACGAGAGGCTCTGCCTGCGCCTGAAATTTTACGGACTGCCTAGCGGGGATAGCGCTTTTATCTATGCGGATAAGCCGGAATATGTCTCGGATCATAAAAATTCGATACAAAATATAGATATTTACAAGCGAGGCGTGCGAATTGCGAAATTTTATGTTAAAATATAAACAAAATTTTTATGAAAGGTAAAAATTATGAAAAAAGCATTTACTATGATAGAGCTGATTTTCATCATCGTGGTGGTTGGAATTCTAGCGGCGGTGGCGGTGCCTCAAATCAATCGAAATAGCCTTGTGGAGGCGGCAGATCAAGTAGCTGCTCATATTCGTTACACGCAGCAGCTTGCGATGAATGATAACAAATTCGATCCTAATGACCCGGATTGGTTTAAAAAACTTTGGAGAATTCAATTTAGTTATACCAACGCCAAAGGAAGTGCGGAGGGCTGGACTTACACGGTGTATTATGATAGCACTATGAGCGGTAATCCTAACGGCAGTGCGGATCTGTCTGATCTATCAAGAGTCGATTTTGCTACGGATCCACAAAATCCAAATAAAATTTTGAGTGCCGGCTTTCAAAATCAGGCGATGAATAGAAATGCCGAAAGAATCAATAAGAAGCTGAATTTAAGCAAAACCTACGATATTAGAAATGTCGAATTTACTAATTGTGGAGACCGGGCAAATCAAACTATAGTCTTTGATTCTTATGGGCGTCCTATGGGGCAGGTAGCGAACTCTAACGTGCCATATGATAAGCTTTTTGTAGGACAAAATCCATGCGTTATCAGACTTACTAACGCCGCGGGCGAGATCGCCGATATTTTTATCCAGCCCGAGACCGGATATGTAAATTATACTTTGGCTTCCAATACCGGTTCAGCATTGCAATAAAATTACGGTAGAAACGCTTAAGGAGAATAATGAAAAAATACATAATGACGCCGATTTATTACGTAAACGACGTCCCGCACATCGGTCACGCATACACGACGATCATCGCCGATACGATGGCTAGATTTTACCGCCTGCAAGGGCACGAGGTGTTTTTTAAAACGGGCACCGACGAGCACGGCCAAAAGATCGAGGAGGCCGCGGCCAAACATGCTCAGAGCCCAAAGCAGTACGCAGACGGCGTGAGCGCTAAATTTAAAGACCTGTGGGACGAGTTTGACATCAGCTACGATATGTTTTCGCGCACTACCGATGCCGCGCATGAGGCGGCGGTGCAAAACGTATTTCGCAAGATGTATGAAAAGGGCGACATTTATAAGGGCGAATACGAGGGCAACTACTGCGTAAGCTGCGAGAGTTTTTTCCCTTCCGCTCAGCTAATCGACGGCGAGTATTGCCCCGACTGCGGCAAAAAGACTAAAATTTTAAAAGAGGAGAGCTATTTTTTCAGGCTTAGCACCTACGCAGAGCGGCTTTTGAAATGGTACGAGGATGAAAAGTGCATCCTTCCTCTAGGCAAAAAAAACGAGGTCGTAAGCTTCGTAAAAAGCGGACTAAAAGATCTTTCGATCACGAGAACGGGTTTTGATTGGGGTATTAAAATTCCGCCCGAGCTGAACGATTCGAAGCACGTGATTTACGTATGGCTGGACGCGCTGATGGATTATCTCAGCTCGCTTGGATTTTGCGCGGGCGGCGAGCGGATGGAGTATTGGAGCGACGCGCTGCATATCGTAGGCAAGGACATTTTGCGCTTTCACGCCGTTTATTGGCCTGCGTTTTTGATGAGCCTGGGACTAAATATGCCACGCAGCATCGCAGCTCACGGCTGGTGGACGCGCGACGGCAAAAAGATGAGCAAGAGCCTGGGCAACGTCGTGGATCCGCGCGAGGTCGCAAACGCCTACGGGCTGGAGCAATTTCGCTATTTCTTGTTGCGCGAGGTGCCGTTCGGCCAAGACGGCGATTTTTCGCAAAAAGCGATCATCAACCGCATAAATTCCGAGCTTGCCAACGAGCTTGGAAATCTGCTCAGCCGCATCGTCGGCATGAGCGCAAAATACTCGGATTACGTCATAAATTCCAAAGACGTGATGAAATTTTTCACCGCCGAGATAGAGGAAGCAAACTCCTATCTAAGCGCCGCACTTAGCGCGCTTGAAGAGGTCGCTACCAATAGATACTTGGAGGAGCTTTGGAGGGCGCTTGCTCTTGCGAACGCTTCGATCGCGAAATACGAGCCGTGGAATTTGATGAAAAACGGCGAGCAGGCTAAGGCGTTGGCTCTCGTCGCATTGGTCGCAAATATTTTGGCTAAAGTTGCCGTGCTGCTAAGCCCTGCGATGCCGAAGACGGCGGCACGTATCGCAGACACGCTAGGCTTTGAAATATCCACGTCGCTTTATGAAAAGCTAGTGATTCGCGGCGAAATTTTAGATTTTAAGGCTAAGCCGTGCGAGCCGCTTTTTACCAAGATCGATCACGAGCTGATGCCGAAGGCGGACTACGATAGACTGGATGGCGCTGTAAATTCTACAAGCTGTTCGGGCGCAGATGCCGCGGCAAAAGGCGCGCTAAGCTTAAACGCGAACGCCTCCGGTTCAAGCGCTACGGCGCAAGAAGCCAAAGGCGCGGCACCTGAAGCGCAAATTAAAATCGACGATTTTAAAAAGTGCGTTATAAAAGTCGGCATGATTTTGGAGTGCGAAAACATTGAGGGCAGCGAGAAGCTACTGCGATTTATGATCGATTTGGGCGAGGAGAAGCCGCGTCAAATCATAAGCGGTATCGCGAAATTTTACGATCCCGCCGCGCTTGTCGGCAAGCAGATCTGCGTGCTGGCAAATTTAAAACCCGCTAAAATTTTTAAATATAGCAGCGAGGGTATGATTTTAAGCGCCGAGGACGGCAGCCTTACGCTGCTTAGCACTCTCGCGCCCGTAAAAAACGGCGCGATCGTAGGTTAGCGATGAAGGCTCTAGCGCGCAAGGCTTCGAAGCTCGCTATCTGCGGTGCGGCTGGGCTCTGCGCGCAAAAAAGCGCCGCTTCGGATAAAATTTTAAAGCTTTGCCGCAACTCCTCACTTGCCGCAAAGATCGGCGCGGGCGGGCTTGTATGCGCGGCACTCTTAGCGCTGAAGCTCGGTGCGCCCGTAGTTTTGAAATTTGCGGCGCGTAAAATTTTAACATTCGGAATTCGCGAGCTGTCGAAGTCCGCCGCTTTAAAATGTGCAAAACTCGGCGCGCGCGCGGTCGTGCGCTCATTTTCGCGCACCGATAAGCTTGCGGATGAGCGCTCGAAAAAGCGCGCAAGCGCGGATGGCGAGAATTCTAATACAAACGCCGCGCCGCACAGAAAGCGCACGGCAGATGTTTCTAGCGCGAATGTCAAAAAAGACGCCTTGCTTTCCAAAAGCGCCTCTGCTAAAAAAAACGCAGCGACAAAAAGTGCGCCCGCAAAAAGATCTCCGCTCGCTAAAAAACCCGCATCTGTCGCAAAACCTGCATCGACCGCTAAAAGTATCGCAGTAGGCACAGCTTCTGTATCTGTCGCAAAATCCGCGTCCGTAAAAAACGCAGCGCAAAATAAAATTTCCGCAGCTAGCGTAAAATCGGCAGCGGCTAAAAATGCCTCTCGGAGCGCAAAATCTCGCCGCATCGTAAAAAATACTGCCGCACCTGCCGTAATCGCCGCAAAAGACGCCGCCGCGTCCGGCGCAACCTTCGCATCTACCGCAAAGCAGCCGCGCCGCGCCTCAAAGAGCGCGTCCGCCAAAAGCTCCGCCGCAGGGAAGTCGTAATGGTAAATTTATTAAATTTAACCCGTATCGTAAACGGAACGATGCTAAATAATCCCGCGATCTCCGCTGTCGAGAGCTTTGCGATCGAACCCGCAAAGGTCGCGAAAAAGGGTGCTTTCATAGCACTTGGCGCAAACGAGCGTGACGTGCGCACCGCGATCGATAACGGCGCGTACGCGATCATTTTCGATAACAATTTCAAGCCGCTTAACGACGAGATCGCCTTTATCAAGGTCGAAAATTTATGCTCGGCGCTAGTGCGACTGATAAAATTTCTGGGTGAGACGTGGCGTCACGGCTTCGTGCTGATAAACGAAGTGCAAAGCGAGATCCTGCGCTACACGAGCGTGCCGAAAAATTTGATGTTTGCGCCGCGCAGCAAGGGCGAGCTTTTCATCAGCCTGCTGAATGCCAAAGAGAAAAATACCTACTTTACCACCGACGGCGATCTTCTGCAAAGCCTCGGTATCTCGCCCGTCCGGGTTCCTGCGAGCGACGATTTTAGGCTGCTTTACGGCGGCTCGATATTTTATAACAGCTTCGTTTTTGGCGGGCTTTATTACTCAAACTTAATCTTTCCGCAGCTGTTTTTACCCGAGCTATGCGGCGTGATCGAGTATCTCTCGCGCAAAAACATACCCTTTAAATTTCAAAACTTAAGCGCATTCGGACATTTCGAGCCGATTTTTGTGGATAGATTTTTTAACGTCAGTTCGCTTGGCGGAAGCTACCGCGCCTTTATCGCCGAGAGCGATCCTGGGCTTTTTGCGCGCGAGGCGGAGTTTTTGCGGGCAAAATTCCGCGAAAAAATTATCGTCTGCGCCAGCTGGGAGGATCGCCTAGACGGCACTAAGATCGACTTTCGCTTCAATAAGCTAAGCGCGCTAAAGAGTCTGCCCGAGTTTCACTACGCGCTGGTTTTTGCGGAGAAGAGCGCGATCTTGCAGCTTCTAAATCAAAAACCGCAAGAAAAAAATCTATTTTTTTAAAGGCAGCGGATGCAGAGCTTTGATGAAATTTTAAACGGAAATTTTTGGATAAAGAGGCTTTACGAAAACGGGCTATTGCGCGAGGTAAAGGAGCAGATCGGCACGGAGCTTGAGATCGCGCACGCAAGCTACATCGAGGTCAAGAAAGAGCGCTCGCAGGCGCTGCTTTTTACGAACGTGCAAAACGCGCAGGGCAAACGGATGCCGCCGGTGCTAACCAATATTTTCGGCTCCTTCGAGGCGTTAAATTTAATCCTCGGTCGCGAACCTGACGAGATCGTCGCCGAGATTGAGAGTCTGCTAAAGCCGAAACGTCCGCAAAGCTTCGGCGAAAAGCTTGATTTTTTAGCGCACTTAATCTCACTGCGTAAAATTTTTGTAAAGCGCCTTAGCGGTCGCGGCGAGTGCCAGCAGGTCGCGCATCTGGGCGCCGATGTCGATTTGGGCGAGCTTCCTGTGCTTAAGACCTGGGAGAATGATGGCGGCGCGTTCATCACGATGGGGCAGGTTTATACGAAGGATCTGAACTCGCAAACGCAAAATCTCGGCATGTACCGCCTGCAAATTTACGGGCGCGACCGCTTGGGGATACACTGGCAGATACACAAAGACGGCGCTGGCTTTTTTGACGAATACCGCAAAGCGGGGCGCAAGATGCCCGTATCCGTGGCGATCGGCGGCGATCCGCTCTATATCTGGTGCGGACAGGCACCGCTGCCGAAGGGGATTTTTGAGCTGCTGCTTTACGGCTTCATCCGTCGCAGCCCCGCTCGTCTCGTAAAATCGCTTACGAATGAAATTTACGTTCCCGCCGATGCGGACTACGTGATCGAGGGCTTTGTAGATCCCGCAGTAAGCGAGCCGGAGGGGCCTTTCGGCGATCATACCGGATATTACACGCCGGTAGAGCCATTCCCGGTGATGGAGGTTAGCGCGATCACGCACAAGCGCGCGCCCGTATTTCACGCCACCGTCGTCGGCAAGCCGCCGCTTGAGGATAAATTTATGGGGTACGCGACCGAGCGGATCTTTTTGCCGCTGTTTCGCACGAGCGCGCCCGATCTGATCGATTATAAAATGCCCGAAAACGGCGTATTTCACAATTTGATTTTGGCTAAGATCGCCGTGCGCTACCCAGCTGCTGCCAAACAAATCATGCACGCGTTTTGGGGCGTGGGGCAGATGAGCTTCGTCAAACACGCCGTTTTCGTGCCGCAGGACGCGCCGAGTTTAGATGAGTATGAAGCGCTTACGAAGTATGTCCTAAACCGCATAGGCGCGCGCAGCCTCGTTTTTAGCGAGGGTGTGTGCGATCAGCTCGATCACGCAAGCCCGAACTCCTGCTTCGGCGGCAAGCTCGGTATCGATGTGACGGTTGATTTAAGCTCGCAGGCGCCGCAAATTTTAAGCGATGAGGAGCTGCTAGCGAAATTTCAAAGCGAGGAGTCCGCTATTTTGGCGCTTAAGCAGCACTTTTGCGATACGAAAAACCCGCTCGTGTTGATAAACATAGACAAAAAAGAGCTCGTAGAGCGGAGCTGGCGGCGGATTTTGAAATTTAGCGAGCATTTTAAAATTTTGATTTTTACCGATGCGAGAAACGACGCGAGCAACCTCTATATGAGCGTTTGGCGCATCGTAAATAGTATCGATGCGCTGCGCGACGTGTTTGTGGCGCAGAATGATCGTATCTGCATCGATGCTACGAGCAAGCACGAGTGGGAGGGCTATACGCGCCGGTGGCCGCAGGAGACGCTCTGTAGCCGCGAAGTCGTAGCAAGCCTCATAGAGCGCGGCATCGTGCAGGATGAGCCCGAACTATTTAAGAAATTTGAAATTTTGTGAGGGCGCGGGGCGAAACTTGGCGCGGATTTGAAATTTTAAAATTTATAGCTTTGGTTTTAGGTCGCGCGTTAAATTTAGATGGAATTTCATCTAAATTTACTGGCTCGAAGCGATAAAATTTTATAAAATTTATCGCCATGCGAGGGTTAAAATTTTAAGGCGAAAAATTTGCTGCAGCGAAATTTTAAAATTTCAAAAATTTTAAAGTGGCAAAAAAGCTCGATATAGCGCAAAAGGGCGCAAATTGAAAGGATATAAATGATAGAATGGATACAAAATTTTTTTAGCGGAGTGATTCCGAAGCTGCTACTAAACGCGACGCTGGAGACGCTGTATATGACCTTCGTAAGCACGGCTTTGGCGTTTATTTTGGGGCTCGTGCTTGCGATCGTGCTTATCCTTACGCGCCGCGGCGGACTTTGCGAAAACCGCATCGTTTACGCCGTGCTGGACGTCGTGATAAACACGCTGCGAAGCTTCCCGTTTATAATTTTGCTGATCGTGCTCTTTCCGCTTACGAAGCTTCTTGTGGGCACGAGCATCGGCACCACCGCAGCGATCGTACCGCTTACTATCGGCTCGGCACCTTTTATCGCGCGGCTCATCGAAAGCGCTCTGCTGGAGGTCGATAGCGGCGTGATCGAGGCGGCGAAGAGCTTCGGCGCGAGCAAGACGCAGATAATCTTTCGAGTGATGTTCGTCGAGGCGCTGCCTAGTATCATCGGTGCGATTACGCTCACGCTCATCGTCATCATCGGATTTACGGCGATGGCAGGCACGGTCGGCGGCGGCGGGCTCGGCGACGTGGCGATCCGCTATGGCTTTCAGCGCTTCCGCCCCGATATAATGGCATATACCGTCGTAATCCTGATCGTGCTCGTGCAGATAATCCAAAGCATTGGAAATTTACTCTATAAAATCACGAAAAAATAGGCTCAAACCCATAGCTTAACGAGATATCAAATATTTTCTATTAGTATCAAATTGCGAAAAAGTAGATCTTAAACTTATAGACCGTTCGTTTGTATAACCCGTTTACCAAACTATAAAATTATAAGAAAGGTAGGGTTTGCAACGCTATGAATACCGCTTAAAATTCTATAATCGCGAGCAGTTAGATTTACCTGCCGTCAAGGTTTAAATTTAAGGCTTTGTGTAGCTAAAGCAAAGCGCGCCAAGACTTGTTTTGCGTAGAGTAGGCTTTATTTTTATAACAGGTCGCATCTTTGAAGCGAACGATCGAAACTGCGCTGGGTAATTTTAAAATTCGCAGGCAAGATTTAGGCGCAGAATTTTAAAATTTCATTGTCTAAAATTTAAATTTAGCCTAAATCTTAATGAGAAGCGTAAGTTGAAATTTGAAATTCTAAGACATGGAATTTTAAAATTTTAGAAATTTAGGCCTTGCGAAATTTTGCTTATAAATTCTAAGACAAGCAGTTTTAAAATTTTATAATTTTAGGTTTTGCGGGATCTTTCTTATATAATTTCACTTTTACTTCGAAATTTCGTAGCTTCACTTTTAAAATATAAAGCGTAGGATATAAATAAAAGGCACCGGCCTTAGCAATAAAGCCAATAATGATGGTATTGCTGCTTTGACAAGCTTTTTTAGCTTTGGTAAAAGAACCTAAGATTACGCCAGTTCTTTAAAAATAAGGCAGACTATGAAATTCCTCTGCGAATTGAGCCTAAATTCTTTCTTATTGAGGAATTTTAAAGTGGCATAGAAAGCGTAGAATTTTATGAATTGTCTTGTGGCGCTTGCCGTAAAATTTTGTGCGGGCGGATACGGCGCGTTTAATAAGATCATTATCGCATAAGAGCAGAGCTACTAAATTTATCCCGTTTTGCATTGCAAGATCGATGGTCTCTTTATGCGCCGCAAACGGGATCATATGCGTAGCATCTAAATTTAAAAAGGGGCGAGAAATCTCCCGCCCCTGAAATTAAGTATAGGATCTGAAATTTTATAGATGTGCAAGCTAGGGCTTACGCATCTATAAAAATTTAAAACATAATCTCAAACCCTGCATTGATAGCCGCACCTCTTGTTTTGCCTACGTAGCCCTTGCCTCCTAGGCTAAAGATAAGGTTTTTGCTATCGTATTTATAGCCTGCTTCAAATACTCCGGTTGAGCCTTTTAGGCTAGGCTTAGGAGCGTCAAGTCCCATAGTAGATGCTTTAGCATCTCCGCTAAAC
>NZ_CALIBH010000205.1 GCF_938045775.1 uncultured Campylobacter sp. | reverse complement strand
ATACAGTTTCTAAAAATTTTAAAATATTACAAATTCTAAGCCTAAACTTTTATCAATAATTTTTATTATTTAATGAATATTTTAATTTATATGTGTATAATTACAGATAAATTTTATTAGAAAGGAATAAATATGAAAAAACTAACCACTACTTCGGGTAATCCTATCGCGGATAACCAAAACTCCCTTACCGCAGGCAGTCGCGGAGGTATAATGTTACAAGATTATCAGCTACTTGAAAAACTAGCTCATCAAAACAGAGAGCGCATCCCCGAGCGCGCCGTTCACGCAAAAGGTAGCGCTGCATACGGAACATTGGAGATTACGCACGACATCTCACGATATACTAAAGCCAAAGTATTGCAAAAAGGCGAGAAAACAAGGCTGCTTTTGAGATTTTCTACCGTTGCCGGTGAAGCTGGAGCGGCTGATGCTGAGCGCGACGTAAGGGGCTTTGCGATTAAATTTTACACCAAAGAGGGCAACTGGGATTTGGTCGGAAACAACACTCCCGTCTTTTTTGTAAAAGACCCGTATAAATTCCCGGATTTTATCCACACGCAAAAGCGTGATCCTCGCACACACCTCCGTTCAAATGAGGCAGCATGGGACTTTTGGAGCTTAAGCCCTGAGAGTATGCATCAAGTAACCATCCTGATGAGTGACCGCGGTATTCCGGCAAGTTACCGTCATATGCACGGATTTGGCAGCCACACCTACAGCCTTATAAATGACAAAAACGAAAGATTTTGGGTTAAATTTCATTTCAAAACTCGCCAAGGCATTAAAAATTTAACCAACGCTCAGGCCTCACAGATCATTGCAAAAGATCGAGAGAGCAATCAACGCGATCTTTTTGAGAGTATAGAAAAGGGCGACTTTCCAAGCTGGGATTTTAAAATTCAAATAATGACTCTACAGCAGGCAAAAGAGGTCAAATTTAACCCCTTTGATCTAACCAAAACTTGGCCTCATAAGGAGTTCCCGCTCATCGACGTGGGCGTCATGACGCTAAACGAAAATCCGAAAAATTATTTCAATGAAGTTGAACAGGCTGCATTTAGTCCGTCAAATATAGTACCTGGTATCAGCTTTAGTCCCGATAAGATGCTGCAAGCAAGGATATTTAGCTACCCCGACGCTCAAAGATATCGTATCGGCACGCACTACGCGCAGCTAGATGTTAATCGTCCTGTAAGCGAGGTCAATACTTACGTCGTGGGCGGCGCGATGAATAACGGAATGTATGAGCTTGACGATAAGGCTTACTATGAGCCTAACAGCTTTGGCGGTGCCAAAGAGGATCGTGCTCTGCTAGAACCTGATATAAGCATAGAAGGCGCGATGCAAAGATACGATCACAGAGTCGAGGATCAGGATTATTATTCGCAACCTAGAGCGCTTTTTGAGCTAATGAGCGACGAACAAAAATCGCAGCTTTTTAGTAATATCGCAGATAGCATGGAGGGTGTGAGCGAAGCGATAAAAGAGCGCGCGATAGGACATTTTGAAAAAATTTCCGCTGACTATGCAAATGGCGTAAGAGCCGCTTTGAAAGCAAAAAATTGACGAGCTTAACGCAGGCCGAGGAGCAAAGATATGGTGAGCTTTGCGCTATAGCGCTTGATTTTGCCAGGCGAGATGATGCTGACGAGCTAGAAAAGATGATAAAAGCCGGTCTTAGCGTAAATTTAAAATCCGCCAAAGGCGACACGCTTTTAATGCTAGCTAGCTATAATAACGCGCTAAAGACTGTAAATATGCTGCTCTCAAACGGCGCCAGAGTCGATGAGCGTAACGACCGCGGGCAAACCCCGCTCGCGGGCGCGGCCTTTAAAGGGCATTTGGAGGTAGTCAAAGCTCTCGTAAATGCAGGTGCAGACGTAGAGGCTACGAGTGGTCTTGGTATGACACCCTATGCCTTTGCTGTGATGTTTGGTAGAAGTGAAACGGCAAAATTTTTACTAAGTAAACGTAAAAAGCAGGGCTTGCTACAAAAACTGGCGGTTAAATTTTTAGGAATTTTCGCCAAAAAGAGCGCGCGAGCGGTTTAAATTTGATATGCCTTGATATTTGGCGGTTTAAAATTTACGCACTTTAGCGCTTATACACGGTTTAAAATTTGACGTATTTTAGGGCTCGCATAGGGCGAAATTTCGGAGATTTTGCTAAAAAGATACAAGGATGGCTTGAAATTTTGGTATACCATTTCTAACCTTTAAGATTTTGCTTCTCTCGCTTATCTGGTACATAGGTATAGTGTCGTTTTGCGATATGCCAATAACACAATAAGCCCTCTTCGTTTATCTAATATGGCACGCTCTTTTATGACTATAAACGGCGCGCGATTTTTAGGTTATAATTTAACTCTCTGCCGGCTTAGGAGATAGAATTTTATATTGCTCGTTCGTCCGCTTCGCTAGTTTAGTAGTGTATGGCTACGCCTGCGTTATTTTGCTAGCGCTGCCTGTCTAATTTGCATTTTTCCCTCCATCTGCTTTGCTGCGCTTCCCATTTCGTCTGAATTTAGCAGGTCTTGTCGGCTTCGCCCGTGGAACTCAATTTTTGCGATGAAGATTGGTATGATTTATTGCGATCCTTGTGGCAAGACTATAAATTTCCCTTCGAATCTTTTCAGGGTTTGTAAATTTTTAAGGTGTTTCAGCGCGCTTGTCTTGTAGCTGGATTTGGCTTAGTACTGCGGCTAAATTTTACCATTTTAGGTTCATCGATCAAGCCTTTTATGCCGAGCCGATTATTATATGTAGCCTAATTTTGATATCTTAAGGATCACGACTATAAGCTCTTAAATTCTATCTCCAGCTGCTTGCGCCAGTCTTGCAGCGAGCGCTCTGCGTCCGCGGCGT
>NZ_CALIBH010000204.1 GCF_938045775.1 uncultured Campylobacter sp. | reverse complement strand
TAGCAATCGGTCAGAAACAATCCACCGTCGCGCAAGTCGTTAAAAAGCTTGAAGAGTACGGTGCGATGGATTATACGATCGTAGTTGCGGCGGGTGCTAGCGAGGCGGCTGCGCTTCAATACTTGGCGCCATATTCGGGCTGCACGATGGGTGAGTATTTCAGAGATAACTCCCGCCACGCGCTTATCATTTACGATGATTTGAGCAAACACGCGGTTGCGTATCGCGAGATGTCGCTTATCTTGCGCCGCCCGCCGGGACGCGAGGCGTATCCTGGCGATGTATTTTACCTGCACTCCCGCCTGCTTGAGCGTGCCAGTAAGCTAAGCGACGCACTCGGCGCAGGCAGCCTAACGGCGCTTCCTAT
The DNA here is from genome assembly GCF_938045775.1 of uncultured Campylobacter sp. Classification (GTDB taxonomy): domain Bacteria; phylum Campylobacterota; class Campylobacteria; order Campylobacterales; family Campylobacteraceae; genus Campylobacter_B. The sequence continues at coordinate 5,708 of NZ_CALIBH010000204.1, read as the reverse complement.
TATCGAGACGCAGGCAGGCGACGTTTCGGCATATATCCCTACAAATGTAATCTCTATCACTGACGGTCAAATTTTCCTAGAATCTGGTCTATTTAACTCAGGAATTCGTCCTGCGATCAACGTGGGTCTTTCGGTTAGCCGCGTCGGCGGTTCTGCACAGATTAAAGCGATCAAAAAGGTCTCGGGAACCTTGCGCCTAGATCTCGCTCAATACCGTGAGCTTCAGGCGTTTGCGCAGTTTGCGAGCGATTTGGACGAGAGTAGCCGTAAGCAGCTGGATCGCGGACAAAGAATGGTCGAAATTTTAAAGCAACCTCCTTATTCGCCGCTTCCGGTCGAAAATCAAGTGGTTATCATCTTTGCAGGGAGCCGCGGATTTTTAGACGACGTGCCTACGAGTTCGATTGGTAAATTCGAAGCTGAGCTCTATCCATATATCGAGGCGAAATACCCTGAGATTTTTGAAGAGATTAGAAGCAAAAAGACCATCGAGAAGGATTTGGAAGAAAATTTAATCAAGGCTCTAAATGACTTTAAAGCGACCTTTGCCGCTTAAAAAGGCTAAATTATGGCAAATTTAAAGGATATAAAACTTCAAATCAAAAGCGTCAGAAATACGGAGAAGACTACCAAAGCTATGAAGCTGGTCTCCAACGTCAAGCTTAAAAACACTAAAGAGGCGGCGATGCGCTCGCGTGCTTATGCGGTGAAGATTAACGAGGTCTTGGGTGAAATTTCTGCGCGCGTTAAAAACTACGTAGGCAATAATTCAGGCAACGACGAAAAACTTAGAATTTTTGATACCACGCGGGAAGTAAAGGTGGTTGATTTGCTGTTTATTACCGCAGATAAAGGGCTTTGCGGCGGTTTTAATATCAACACCATCAAAAAGATCAAAGCTTTGATTGAGGAGCTTAAAGCTAAAAAGATCAAGGTTCGCCTTCGCGCCGTCGGCAAAAAGGGGATAGAGTATTTTGATTTTCAAGGCATTGAGCTTTTGGAGCGATATATCGGCGTGAGCTCATCTCCATCGTCTGAGAAAGCTAACGAAATCGTCCAGGCCGCGGTTAAGGATTTTAACGAAGGTAAAACCGATGAAGTCATACTTATCCATAACGGCTATTTGAATATGATTACCCAAGAGATGCGGGTAAATACTCTGGTGCCGATCGGTGAACCTGCGATTAATGAGGACGCTTTAAAAACATCTACATTGGAAGTAGAGGTTGAAAGCCCTGAGGACGAAGAAACATTGATGTTAAATTTAATCCAGAGCTATCTTAGCTACAGCATGTATTATGCGCTTATTGACTCTTTGGCGGCGGAGCACTGCTCGAGAATGAACGCTATGGAGAATGCAACAAACAACGCCAAAGAACGCGTATCACAGTTAAATTTAGCATATAACAAAGCCAGACAAGGCTCTATCACGACTGAGCTTATCGAGATCATAAGCGGCGTCGAATCAATGAAATGAAAGGAAAACGGATGAAAGGAATAATTTCTCAGGTAATGGGTCCCGTGGTCGATGTCGATTTCAAGGACTACTTACCGAAGATTAACGAAGCTATCGAGGTTAAATTTGACGTCGAAGGCGCTCATCGTAGGCTGATCCTAGAGGTAGCCGCGCACCTTGGAGACAATCGTGTCCGCACGATCGCTATGGATATGAGCGACGGACTTAGGCGAGGGCTTGAGGCCGTCGCTTTGGGCGCGCCTATTACGGTGCCAGTGGGCGAGAAGGTTTTGGGCAGAATTTTTAACGTCACAGGCGATCTGATCGACGAAGGCGAGGATGAAAAATTTGAAACCCGCTGGTCCATTCACAGAGATCCGCCTAGCTTTGAAAATCAAAGCACGAAGAGTGAAATTTTTGAAACCGGCATTAAGGTAGTCGATCTGCTAGCCCCTTACGCAAAGGGTGGCAAGGTGGGTCTATTCGGCGGTGCTGGCGTCGGTAAGACCGTCATCATCATGGAGCTGATTCACAACGTCGCTTTCAAACACAGCGGTTACTCCGTATTTGCTGGCGTCGGCGAGCGAACGAGAGAGGGAAATGACCTTTATAACGAGATGAAAGAATCGGGCGTTTTGGATAAAGTTGCCTTGACCTATGGTCAGATGAATGAGCCGCCGGGTGCGAGAAACCGTATCGCGCTAACCGGTCTTACGATGGCCGAGTATTTCCGCGACGAGCTTGGGCTTGACGTTTTGATGTTTATTGACAATATCTTCCGCTTCTCGCAGTCGGGTTCGGAGATGTCCGCGCTTTTAGGACGAATTCCATCTGCGGTCGGCTATCAGCCTACACTTGCTAGCGAAATGGGTAAACTGCAAGAGCGAATTACTTCTACTAAAAAGGGCTCCATCACCTCCGTTCAGGCCGTTTACGTGCCCGCGGACGACCTTACCGACCCTGCGCCGGCGACCGTTTTCGCGCACCTTGATGCGACGACCGTTTTAAACAGAGCGATCGCCGAAAAAGGAATTTATCCTGCCGTCGATCCGCTTGATTCGACCTCAAGAATGCTTGATCCGCAAATCATCGGCGAGGAGCATTACAAGGTCGCTCGCGGCGTCCAAGCAGTGCTTCAAAAATACAAAGACTTGCAAGACATTATCGCGATTTTGGGTATGGACGAGCTTAGCGAAGAGGATAAACTCGTAGTCGAGCGCGCTAGAAAGATCGAGCGCTACCTATCTCAGCCGTTTTTCGTAGCCGAGGTATTTACCGGAAGCCCGGGCAAATATATCTCGCTAGAGGAGACTATCGCGGGATTTAAAGGAATTTTAGAGGGCAAATACGACGATCTGCCGGAAAATGCCTTTTACATGGTAGGAAATATCGACGAGGTAGTGGCAAAAGCCGAAAAGATGAAAGCATAGGAATTTTAAGATGAAAGAATTTTTGCTTTTAGATATCGTTACGCCCGAAGGGATGGTCTTTTCGGGTGATGTCAAATCCGTCCAGCTTCCTGGCATTACTGGTGAAATGGGTATTTTGCCAGGGCATGCGAGCTTGCTAACGGGGCTTAAAGATAAAAGCGAAGGCGGAGTCGTCGAGATCGTGGATAAAGATGACAAAAAACAGCTTGTTTTGGTAAACGACGGATTTTTGGAAGTCACAGAAGAAAAAACTACTATTCTAGCCACTCAAGCCGTGGCTATCGGGGGCGATAGCGAAAGCGCCGTAGCGAAGTCTTTGCAGCGCGCCAAAGATATGCTTGCGTCCATTAGCTCCGATGCGGCAAATTCCGCAGCGATTATGGCTAGAGTTGACGAATTCGCAAGGCAAAGTTAAATATGCTAGATCTAATTTTAAGTTATTTTTCAAGAAGCACGTTTATTACGATATTCGTGCTCTCTTGGTTATCCATCTATTTTATCGTAACCTTTACGATTTTGATCTCCAGATATGTAGGGCTTAGCGCATGGCAGCATCGCGAAGCAAAGGCACTTGAATCCTTGCTGATGGGTGGTAGGATTTCGCTTTCGGGCTCTATTTTTCAAAAAGTAAATACCGATAAAATTTCAAAAGAAGCCTTGGAAATTTATAAAGGTAAAGCCGAACGCGACTCCACTAGCGGACTTACCTGGCTATCTATCGTCGCCTCCACCTCGCCGTTTATCGGGCTGTTCGGTACAGTTGTTAGCATACTTCACACATTTTCCAAGCTCGGCGGTGGAAATTCCGGCATCGATACTATCGCTCCTGCGATTAGCGAGGCCCTGGTTGCCACAGGATGTGGAATTTTTGTAGCGATACCCGCATACACCTTTAGCTTACTTATAAAACGCAAAGCATACGAAGTTATGAGCATTATAAATCGTACAGCGGATATTTTGCTATTTAAAGCAAACACTGGAAAAGCTATTTAATGTATAATTTCGACGAAAATCCAGAGTTAAATATCACTCCGCTCGTCGATATTATGCTTGTTTTGCTAGCGATTTTAATGGTCGCGCAAACGGCGATTATCTACGATGAAAAGATCGAACTGCCTAGTGGCTCAAAAGCACAGGTTTCGGAAAATACCGCGGAATTCTTGCTTGTGCGTATCGGCGAAGATCGCAAGGTTTATATCGACAAAAGCTCGATGATCCTATCTGAATTCCCAGATAATCTCGTATTGCTTAAAGGCACCGGCAAGTATAGCTTGGAAAAACCCGTCTATATCCAAGCCGATAAGAGACTCGTTTATGACGATGTAATGTTTGTCTTAAAGAGCTTAAAGCAAGCGGGTTTTACTAAAGTCGCTCTTCAAACAAATGGCTAATTATTCAAATTTTACGGGGGTTAAATACGATAATTTCAAATCGTTTTTAATCGCCCTTTTTGCCTATCTGCTGGTGATTTTTGTTCTTTTATATCAAATTTCAAAGCCGCAGGAAAAATTTAAAAAATATACTGACAATCCCAACGATTATATGGATGTTACTTTTGATTTCGAAATAGATGATAAACTTCCGTCCGCGCCTGAAATCGCTAAAGAAACAAAGCAAGGCGAGTTTGACAATAAGAATGTGAAGGATGTGCCGGAGGATAAAATTAAGACTACGGCGCAAGTAGTTCCGCCGCCTCCGGTGCAGGCGAAGCCGAAAGAGCCCGAAAAGCCGAAGGAAGAGCCAAAACCGGAACCTAAAAAGGACGAGCCTAAAGCTGAGCCCAAAAAAGAGGAGCCCAAGCCTGAGCCTAAGTTGGAAGATAAACCTTCCGAAAAAGTAGTAGAGAAAAAAGAGGAAGTTAAGCCGGAGCCAAAAAAAGAGGAAAAACCGAGCTTGAGCGATCTTTTTTCGGATACGACCAAAGACAATAAGAAGCTTGAGGAGAGCGCTAAAGCTAGCGACGCCGTTCAGAGTAACAAAAAGTCCGATAAAGAAACCGCCACCTCTAGTGCTAAGGATAAAGCGGCATCTAAAAATGCTGTCGTCAAATCCGATAAGCTTGGCGGCAGGACGCAAAGGACGGGAGAATTTAACGCCTACCTCGGCGCGATAGAAAAGAGGCTTCAGGTTCTATGGAGCCGCTACGTAGTGACTGCGAAAGACGATGCGACGATTAGTATAACTTTCGGTGCAGATGGACGAGTTGTGGATTATAAAATCGATGAGCTGGGAAGAGAGACGGAATTTAACCAGAAGCTGCGGGATTTCTTGGATAATCTTTCGACTCAGAGCTTTCCGAAGTCTCCGGATGGAGAGCCACACGAAATCAAGACTAAGATGTCTGATGTGATGAAGTCGAATTAGAATTTTGTAAGGAAAATAGTGAAAAAATTTTTTGGTATTTTTGCCTTTTGCTGTATGCTTTTTGCAGAAGATGTGGATTCTGCTAAAAATTCTACCTCTTCAAATTTAAACACTGAAATTCAAAATTCTAAAGAATTTAGGGCTTATTATGGAGATATTGTAAAGAAGCTAGAATATCTGTGGCTAAAACAAGATGCTACCACTAACGATGACGCAGCGGTCGAGGTTACTTTCGGCGCGGACGGACGAGTGGTGGGTTATAAAATTATCGAGTTAGGTCGCGATATAAAATTTAACCAAAAGCTTGACAGATTTTTAAAGGGGCTTTCGGAGCAAAAATTTTCAAAATCGCCGGATAATAAACTTCATAAACTTAATATAAGATTAACCGAGATTGCGAAATCAAATTAAATTTAAGGAGAAAAGATGAAGAAACTACTTTTGATTCTTGCATTTTG
>NZ_CALIBH010000203.1 GCF_938045775.1 uncultured Campylobacter sp. | reverse complement strand
CGCCCATTATTCGATATTTGTTTTATTGTTTTCTCTTTTTCATCGTAGTAATATCCCATATAACTCAAAAGCGTATTTCTGCGGCCCAAGATACATTTGTTGCATAATTATTAGAAAGATAAATGCTATAATTAGAATGTATTAAAATACTACAAATTTCTTAGAAAGGACTTGAAATGGCTTTAACAGAAGAAGATATGAAAATGTGGCAGGGCGTGAGCGATCATTTGACGCGAATGGAAAACGACGACGAATACCGCAAGAAAATCGAAAAGCAACTTTATCGCGGTGCTCCAAAAGAGAGTATTGAAAGAATACGACAAGCAGGTATAAAAAATGGCTCAATCAAAGTTAGTAAGCGCAATAAAAAAGATTGATTTCGGCTCTAATGCCGAATTGGGAAGAATTCAAGACGAAGCGATTGCTCTTGCTGAGAATTCTTTGGAGGATTTTTTGAAAGAATATAATGAACACTCTGATACCACAGGTGGTCGCTATATCTGTTCCGATACATTCAAAGAACTTTTTCCTTGCTTTGAAGCAAAAGAAAATAGGGCTCTAGTAAATGACGCGATACATAATTCCTCCGCTGTTTTGGCGGCGACGCGGTTTGAAGAGGTTCTGAAACGCGATGAGCCTAATAAAACCAAAGCAATTTTCATCACCGGAATTCCTGGAGCCGGGAAAACAACCTCGGTTAAAAATTGTATGAACGATGATAAAATTAAACTTATTTTTGAAGGGCAGTTGGCAAACCCGGCGCCGACTATCCCAAAAATAGAGCAATGCTTGCAAAAGAGATTAGACGTTACAATTGCTGCAGTGCATATAGAGCCCGAAAAGGCTTTAGACAATACTTTTAAGCGCTTTAACGAATATGGGCGCGGCGGGAGCATTGAAGTTATGTCTAGCATCCAAGGCAACTTGCCGAGCGGTTTAAAAAAGCTAAAAGAGCATTTCGGGGATAAAATTAATATTATCGCCATTAATAGAAATAGCGATAAGAATAAAATTTTAACCGACGAAAAAGAGATCTACAAACTAATCAGTATCGGCTCAAAAGAAGAAATTTTCAAACGCTTAAAAGTCAAATTAGACCAAGATTTTCAAAAAGGCAGAATCGACAAAGCTTGTTTTGCTCAGGCGAACGAAACGAAGCTAAATAAAATCATGCCCAATCGAATTGACCCGACTGAAATCGCAAAATTTAAAAGTGAGCTAGAGCAAAACGCGCGTAAAGTTCTTAGCTCAAGCAAAAAAGACAGAGACAGATCGGGTGGAATAGAGCGTTAGGTTAATATATAGTAAAATACCTTAAATAGTACGAAAGGATTAAAAAATGAAAAATATTGACACTATCCAATGGGATTACGCAATGAGTGGAGATGAGCTAGAGGCAGTTGTAGCTGAAGCTAAAAGTGCAGCCTCCAATTCATTTGCAAAATTAGCAAAAATAGGTGTAGATGGCTGGAGTGAAAACTTATGGATAGAATTGAGTAAAATTAAAGAAAGAATTTTTGATGAAAAAGATAAAACAGAAGAATACTGGGATAATAAAATCACGGAACTTATGGACGCTTTGGAAAATAAATACGGAAAGGATTTGTATAAATGACAGACCTTGAAAAATTATCAAAATTTAGTCAAGAAGACGTAAAGCGTGTTTCTGAACAAGATATTGTCATCATCAAACTTCCACGCCAAAACTTTATCTTATTGGTGGTCAACCTGGCGCTGGGAAAAGCACCACAATAAATGATTGTATTGCGATAAATCTTGATGATTGCTGCTCCACGCCATCGAGCATACAAAATTTTTCTAATCGTTAAATCAGAGCTTTTCTTGATCCGCTTCGGCAAATTTCATCTCAATGATTCGTAGATATTTGGCTCTCTTGCGCCGCTCGTCACACCTCTATCGCCAAAGTAAAATTTAGCCGAGCTTTTCTGACTTAAACGCCCTTTTTGCTGTCATATAAAAGCCGCTAAAGATAAAAAGCACCATGCAAAGCGAGACAATCGACCATAAAATTTTACCCGCTAGCCCGAAAAAATAGCCCGTATGTAGCTGATAGTTCGCGTCTTTAAACTCGCCCACGGTGATACCCTCCGTCTGCTTCTGCTGTGCGACCTTTCCCTCCTTTAGCTTCACGCTCGCGCCTTTTGGACGGGCGGTAGCGGGCGCGTCGGGCTCATAATATCTGACGCCGATCTTATCTCCAGCTGCGAGCATTAGGGTAAATTCTTTATACTCTATGCCGCTTGATCTGAATATCTCATAAGCCCTCTGCGCGTCGCTAAATTTATACGTAGCGGGCTTTTTGCCCTCCTCTTTTGCGGGCGCGGCAGCGTGATCTTTAGAAGCGGCGGCTTTAGGCGCGCTAGCTTGCGGTAAATTTTGTGAACTTACAAAAAGCTTCATCACCGCATCATTATACCAGCCGTACGACCAGTTAAGCCCGGTTAAGCAGATAAGCAGGTAAATCACTGCACTTAGCGAGCCTAGGCTCGTGTGTAGATTGTAAAAAAGAGCGTATTTTTTGAGTTTAAAATTTGGCCTTATCGCCTCGATGAATTTGCGCCTAAGCCTTGGGAAATGCAGCCAGACGCCGCTTATTACGAGCAGTATCATCGCTGTGGCGCTCGCGCCCACGATTTGTTTACCGACCTCGGCTGCAGTTTTATTGCCGCTTAGCGCCAGGCCCAAATTTCGATGCAGCGACATCACCGTTAGTACAAAGCCTGTGCCGCGATCCCTGCCGATGATCTGCGCGGTGTACGGATCGATCAGATACGCATCATTTCTGTTTGCGTAAATGACGAAGGCTTCGTCATCGCTTTTGGGCACGATGAGCCTTACGGGCTGCTTAACACCCGTTTGCTCGCTAAAGCTTTGCAGGATTTTCTCCACGCTTTGCATTTCGCCTGTTTTTTCGATCTTTTTAGAGCCCGCGTTTATTAGCGCCTCAAACTCGTGCTGATACGATAAAATCGCGCCCGTAACGCCTATAATAAGCAGCGGGATAGAAAAAACGATTGACAAAATCAGATGGACGTTAAACAAAATTTTATTGCGCTTCAAAAGCGAGCTCATTGCAGATCCTTGCGAGATAAATTTAATCTTTATTTGATTGAGGTTCGCAATTATATTGTGCGATTTTAAATATTTAGATAATTATCATTAAGATTTAGGATGCGAAATTTTAAGGCACGTTATGGCATCGCAAGAGCGCCTAGGTACCTCGTGCAGCGTCATAAACCGCGCGCTTTAGGATCTCAAAGCCAAAAATTTAATCCGCCTTTCGCGCGGCAAGATCACGCTAGCGAGATAAAATTCTAATCGCGATTTATAAAAAGTGCAATCAAAATCTCGTAAATTTAGAAATTTTGCGCTAAAATCGCAAATTACGCGAGCTTGCGTAATCCAAAAAACAAGGTCATTATTATGTCGCAAAGTATAACCGAGTTTGCTTCGATAATCCTTTATGTTACGATAGGCTTTTGCCTTCTTGTTTCATTGCTTGATAAAAACAGATCATTCAAAACCGTAGATCACGGAACTCTGTTTATCTCCACCGATCCGCTTTTAAAAATGCAGATGTTTATAATATTCCTAAGCTTCGGCGTAGTCACTCTATCCAGCTCGCACGTAGCAAAACATAACGGCGAGCCGATACCCTGCTTTTACACCCACGATAAAATTTGCTCGCAAGAGTACAAAGCGGCAGGCATAAATTTAAGATGCTTCGAAGAAGGCGATCCCAGATGCGTGGATGGGTATCTGCAAATAAGCGAGCTAAGACTAATACTTAGCAAAATCGGATCGGTCTGCATCATAATTTTTTCTTTTATCGTGCTAATTCAAAAAGGAATCAGAATAGATAAAAGCGGCATCTGCAAAGAATGGGAGATTCTGCCGTTTAGGCATACGGAAAAGATATACTTTGACGAGATGAACTACGCCACATGGTTTATAAGAGGCGTAAAAATAATCAGCATACGAGGCAAAATTAGCGGTGTTAAATTCGGAGCGGGATATTTGTATGCACAAAAGGATATAGATTTTTTGCAAAATTTTATATTAGAAAAGCTCGCTGAAATTTCAAAAGCCGAAGCGGCCGAGCAAAATACCTGGGCTTAATTTAACGCTAAAAATATCTAAATTTAAGGCGGCGGCATGATATTTTTATATTTGATATTCGGCATAAATCTTTTACTGTTTGGGCTTGCCATTTTAAAAAGCATGGTTTTTAAAAGCAACGCCTCTTATAAAACCGTGCAAAAGGGTGCCTGGCTCATACCTCCTAGCCCCATAGCAAAAACTATGCTTATCGTGCTATTTTTATCCTGGGGTTCACTGGTAGCATTTGATGAGCCTTGGATAAAAACAACAAAAGGCAGAGGTAAAGTTGCATGCTTTGATACAAACGACCCTCTATGCGTAGGCGGGTATATGCAAAGAGGCGGTGGCGAGACTGCACTTGTGATCGTGATGGGTCTTGCAATGATGCTAATTGCCATACTGCCATTATCTGAAAAGGGCGTCATCATAGACAGCCGCACCGTAAGGAAAGAGTGGAAATTTTTATCGTTTAAATTTAGCACAAAGATCGATATAGAAAATGCCCTTACGGAGAAAGGGATGAGGGGTGAGATGCCGATTTTGATAGTAGAAGACGGGCAAAGCGGCAAAAATTTTGCGCTCTCATTCCCATACGCACAGCAAGATATAAAATTTATTGAAGCAGAGATAAGAAAGAGGCGCTATAAGATGATGAAATCAAAAGAGGCAAAAGCTCCCCTTAAATCCGCGCTCAAAAAAACTATAAGCTTAAAAGGCGCGAATGAGCGCGCAAACATAGAAATTCTAAAAAACGACAAAGAGGGCGCGGGCGATTAAATTTTAAATTTATCCACGCGGCACAATGATCGCGCGCGCAAGCACCAGCAAGCCCAAAAAGACGAGCCGAAAGCTTAAAACGAGCCGGGCGCTTAAAATTTAACTCGCGATCTTAAAAACCAAAATTCCAAACCGCTCCGTCAAAATCGTCAAAATTTAGCCTATTTTTTACCTAAAATTTCGTAGAATTACGACTTTAAATTTTCAAAAAGGACGCAGATGAATAAAAGTTTGGAATTCA
>NZ_CALIBH010000202.1 GCF_938045775.1 uncultured Campylobacter sp. | reverse complement strand
GCGCCTGCTCCTCGCGAAGCAGCAAATTTTTCTTTACGATCTCCTCCAGATCATCTACGCTGTAAACTTCAATATCCTCGCTCTGGCTAAGCTCCACGTCGCGCGGCACGGCGATATCGAAAAAATATCGCTTAAAGCTTTTGGGCTCAAGCAAGCTATCGGTAATGATCGGCTCTTGCGAGCCCGTAGCGCTGAAAAATAGGCTATTTACGTTCAGATATTTTTTGAGATTATCAAGGCTATCGATTTTAATACGGGATTGTACCTGCGCGGAGGAATTTGCGCAGGCGGTGGAATTTTTATCGTCCTTTGGATTTTCGCCTGCTATGCGAGATTCATTGCTGTCTGCAAAAGTCTCTTTATTAAAATTTACGCCGTCTTTGGAATTTTGTTTTTGCGCGGGATTTTCGCCCGCGAAATTCGCGACATTTCCGGAATTTAAGCCGTACGAATTTTTTCCTGTGCCGGGATTTTCATCCGCGCAATTTTTCGCATCCAAGGAATTCTCGCCAAGTAGCGAGGCGGCTAGCCTCTGCGCGCCGACTAAATTTCGATTTAAGATCGTAATATTCGCGCCGCTTGCGAGCAGGTGTTTGCACGCTAGCTCGCTCATCTCTCCCGCGCCCACTACCACGGCGTCCGCGCCTTGCAAGGAACCCAGCCTGTCTTTTGCCATCGCTACGGCGACGCTTGAGACCGAGATCGGATTTTTTGAAATTTCGGTTTGGTTGCGGATGCGCGCCGCGCACTTTAGCGCTTCATCTATCGCTCTTGCGATCTGCGCGCCGGCGCGAGCGTTTTGCATCGCGAATTTATAGGCGTCTTTGAGCTGGCCTACGATCTGAGTTTCGCCCACTACGAGGCTATCAAGAGAGGCTGCGACGGCGAAAAGGTGGTGTATCGCGCCGTAATCTTCGTAAATATCGGCACGCTCGGCTAGCTCGTCGTAGCTTACGCCGCTTACGCGCGAAAGCGCCAAAAGCACGAACTTTTGGGCTTCATCAAAGTCGCTTACGACGGTAAAAATTTCTACTCGGTTGCAGGTGCTAAGCACCAAACACTCCTCTATCGCGGAGTTTGAAGCCAAAAGGCGCAAAATTTCTTTCTTACGCACATCGTTTGAAAACGACAGCTTCTCGCGCACCGTGATGTCCGTGTTTTTGTGGGTGAAGCTCACGCTCATATACGCCATCAAAACTCCCTATCTATCATATCTCGCACGATTTGCTCCAGCTTGTCGTTTTTAAATTCCGCCACGGCTTCGAGCGCCTTCTGCCCGTAGGCGCGAGCTTCGTTTATACAGCGCTCGATGATGCCGTGCTCGCTAAGCTTCGCTTTGATCCATGAAATTTCGCTCTGGCAGAGCTGCTTTTTAAAAAACGATCTTAGCTTTTGCCGCTCGGAATCATTTAAATTTTCGTATAAATAGATGTAGGGCAGGGTGGTTTTGCCCTCCGTAAAATCGCTCAAGCTCGGCTTACCGAGCGCTTCTGAGCTTTGCGTGACGTCTAAGATGTCGTCGATAATCTGAAAGGCAAGCCCAAGGTTTTTGCCGTATTCGCCGAATTTTACGCTCGCGCTTGAAATTTTATCATGATCTTTCGCGGCTTTTAGATTCCTGCCCTCGTTTTTTGCGCCGTTAATATCTGAAATTTCGCCGCGATTTTCTGCGCCGCCGAATTTCAAAAAAGCCCCACAGCGCGCGACTTCCTCTATGAGAGCGGAGGTTTTTAGATAGATCATCTGCAGATATTTGCTCGCATCGTCGTTGAAATCGTCGCTTAAGCTCACGTCCATTAGCTCGCCCACGGCTAGTTTCGTGACGGCGAGCGAAAGCGCGGCGGCGATGTGGTTTTCAAATTTAGAAAGCTCGAAGTATGCCTTGGAATAGAGTATATCGCCCAGCATCACGGCGTTTTTGGAGCCGTAGGTGGCGTTTATCGAGGGCTTGCCGCGGCGCACCGAGCTTTCGTCGATGACGTCGTCGTGCAGTAGGCTCGCAGCTTGAATTAGCTCGATGATCGCGCATAGACGCAGCGATTTTTCATCTTTTTGCGCTATGTTTAGTAGCAGCTTGGAGCGCAGTTTTTTGCCGGGGCTTAGCCTATCAAACATCTCGTTAGCGGGCTCGTAGCCGCATTCTGCGATGAAACTTTTCATAATTAAATCAATTTGATCTTGCATTATTCGTTGTTGCTTAGGATATTTCCGCTCATTTGCAAAAATTTGTCGTTTAGCTCGTCTTGTAGATTCTGCTGCGCGATGAAGCTTTCGATCTCGCGCTCGCTAATACCGCGCGCTTCGCAGAGCCGCTCACAGGCGATTAGGCGGATTAGAGCTTCTTCGATTTCGTTTTGCACCAAAGTAGGGCTTGCAGCGGATAAAATTTCAAAAAATTTCTCTCTTGGGCTGCCTTCAAAAATATCCATTTACCTTCCTTAAAATTTCGCGATTATAGCAAATGTAAAATTTAATTTAGGTTAGGACGCGGCAAACTATCGGGGTTTTTAAACAGGAGCGATTGCGCAGATTTTGCGCTTGCGTGCGGTAAATTTTAAGCTTAAACGCGTGATTTTGGGCTTTGAATCTCATAAATTTTAAAATTTTACTTGTTTGCGAGATAGGCAGAGCGAGCGGAATTTAAAAATTTAATATTAGTTGCGTGGCGGATTAAACGCGAAGCTTTTCAGATAGGCGGAATTTTAAATTTACATATAAGCAGCTTGATTTTTGCGGAAATTTTAAACTTCTATGGCGCGAGTGAAATTTTGGATTTCGCGTGAGTGGATAGAATTCCGCTTTGTTTAAGCGGTAAAATTCTTGAATTTCGCGTAGGCGGAGAGGATTTTCGCTTTGCTTGTGCGGTAAAATCTTGATTTCTGAGCGGCGGATAAAATCTACTTATGCAAAATCTACTCGCGCGCGCAACATGCATCAGGCTTTTTAAAATTTTAAAATTCCGCCGCTTTGCGAGAATTTGAAATTTCATGGATGCGGTAGAATGCTAAAATCGCGTTTGGCATTAAATTTTTAAACTATAATTTTGAGGTAAATTTTAAATTAATCTGCGAGAGTATCTCTAAATTTAGAATCCCGCCACCTTTTACAGATAGAATTTCATTTTTAGCGCAGATAAAATCGCGCACTACAAAAGCTACTTTTAAAATTTTAAATTCCACTCGCGCAGATGAAATTTCGGTTTCTCGTGCTAGCGGAATTTTCTGCGCAAGGATTATTTTTAAATTTTAATTTCGCTTGCGTTGCACGCGAAGATGGAATTTGCTCCGTTTTAAGAGCCTAAGCGTGATTTTACCCTGCTGCAATACTACTTTTAATTAGCTATGCCTAAAAACCAGGCTGCTTAAATTCCGCCGATGATTTCGCGCGCTTGCGTGATGCTTAGGGCATTGCGACTTAGTTCGCTAGGCTCGCCAAACCCCCAGCATACCTGCAAATACTCAAGTTTTGCGCCTCTTAGATCTGCCAAGTTTGCCTGAAAACATCGCGCTGCTGCAGCTTGTGCACTTTCCGTCGCTTCTGCTTTTGCGGAAATTTTAGAGCCTTTAAAGCTTAGCGTTGCCGCCCCGTCAGCATCTGTGTCGTTAGGGCGGAATTTTTCATCCGCGTTAAGATTTTTGCCGCAAGAGTTTAAGCCCTCGCTAGTGCTGAAATTCTCTCTACTCGTGTCGCGGCTAACATTTAAGCTCTCGCCGTCATTGCCGTCTTGAAATTCTAAATTTTGTAAGAATTCCGCGCCGCGGAGTGCGGCTAGCTCATCTTTTTTGCTATCACCTAAAAAAATCGCGTTTTTGTGCGGTGAGCGCGCGATTACGTGTAGCAGCATCGCAGGATTGGGCTTTGATGGCATCTGCTCGTCCGCGCCTACGACCAGATCAAATAGCCTGCGCACCCCCGTTTTTTCTAAGATCGCGCTTAGGGTATAGGAAGGCGCATTGGAGGCGACTGCAAGAAAAAATCCTGCTTTTTTGCACGAGTGCAAAAGATCTTCGATACCCTCGTAAAGCACGGCAAAATCGCGGTAATTGCTTACGAATTCTTTTTCAAAAAACGCAAGCTCTTCGGCGCTCGCTTCGGTTTTGCCGTAAAATTCCAAAAAGGCGTTTTTGCTTGGATCGTTGATAGTGTGGACGATGAAATTCTTTTGCAGCGGTGCTAGATCGTAGAGCTCGCGGCGAGTGTTATTGACGCTGATTTCGATCGCGCGCGAAGAGTCAAGCAGCGTGCCATCCATATCAAAAATCACGGTTTTCATCTAATAATCCTTTAAAAAATCGATTTTGTGCTTGTCTTTTTTGTAACTCTTATTATTTTTGAGCTTTTGCAGAGCGTTTGCTTCATGCTGTAGCGCTGATCTAAACGCAGCATCGCTGGTCTGTCCTGCCTCGCTAGCATCAAGGACGTTTTTGGCAAAGCTCTCAAGCGCCTTGGTGTAGGGGCTATCGAGATTTGTAGCGGTCGCTTTAGATAAAATTTCATAGTTTTTAGCTATTCGCTTCGCAAAAAGCTCTGCGTCGAAATCCTCGCGCTTTAGCAGTGCTACGGCGGATTTTACGAAGCGTTCTAACGCGCGGATATATTTAACGCGCTCATCTTTTTCTTTGATTTGCATGATCTTTCCTTAATTAAAGCGCGCATTATAGCAAAATTCGAAATTTTGGCAAAATTACGCATATTGTAAAACTATATTTTAATAACATTTTCTCTATAAACCCCATATTATAGGCATTTTAAAATCATATAAAAATACTTGACTTTATTTTAAAATTTCGCTATTATTCGCCAAATTTTTTACAAAGGACAAAAATGCAAAAAGAAACCCTCGCAACTCACTTCGGTTACGACTCCGTCGCAGGCTACGGCACGATGGCAGTTCCCATTTATCAAAGCACCGCGTTTAACTTCGGTTCTAGCAAAAAGGCCGCCGATCGCTTCGCGCTGCGTGATCTAGGGCCGATTTATGGGCGTTTGACAAATCCTACTACTGATGTTTTTGAGGCGCGACTTGCGGCGCTGGAAAACGGCAAAGCCGCAATCGCGGTCTCTAGCGGGCAGGCGGCAATATTTTTTGCGGTAGCAAATTTAGCCGCAGCGGGCGAAAATATTATCATCGCCGAGAAAATTTACGGTGGCGCGACCACGCTTTTAGCGCACACGATCAAGCGTTTTGGCATCGAAGCTAGGGTTTTTGACTCCGAAACGGCAGATAATTTGGAAGGGTTAATCGATGATAAAACTAGAGCGATCTTTTTTGAGACACTTTCAAATCCTCAAATTTCGGTTGCAAATACCGCTAAAATCGCTACAATCGCAAATAAGCACGGCGTAGTAACGATTGCGGATAACACGATCCCGAGCTCTGCGCTTTACAATCCGCTTGATGACGGCGCCGATGTCGTAATCCACAGCGCTAGCAAATACATAAGCGGGCAAGGTCTTAGCATCGCAGGCGCGATCGTTTCGGGTAAAGGATTAAATTCCAAACTCAAAGGCAATCCGCGTTACGCACATTTCAACGAGCCTGATGAGAGCTATCACGGCTTAATTTATGCGGATTTAGTAGATAATTTCGACATTTACACGCTTAGAATTCGTTTGTCCCTGCTTCGCGATATTGGTGCAACTCTATCGCCGTTTAACGCGTTTCAGCTCATCCAGGGGCTTGAAACACTGCCGCTTCGGATGCAAAAACACTCGCAAAACGCGCTAAAGATCGCAGAATTTTTGCAAAATCATCCGAAGGTAAAGCGGGTCAATTATCCGGGGCTTGCAAGCTCGCCGTTTAATGCCGCGATCAAAGCGAAATTTAAAGACGGCTATGCAAGCAGTCTGATGAGTTTCATCGTAGATAGCGAAGAAACAGCGCTAAAGGCGGTTAGTAAGGTTAAAATTTTCTCCGTCGTAGCAAATATCGGCGATACGAAGTCGATCATCACTCATCCTGCGAGCACGACGCATTCGCAGCTAAATGAGGAGCAGCTAAACCGCGCTGGCGTGCCTGCGAGTCTAATCCGCCTAAGCGTGGGTATAGAGGACGCGAATGATTTGATTTCTGATCTTAGTGAGGCACTTAAATAATGGCACTTTTAAGCACAAAGGGCGTTTATGGGCTGGCTGCGATTTTGCAGATCGCCAAAGCTAGCGAAGTAGCGCCGATAAGTATCAAAGAGATCGCCGAGCGTACGGGGGTTTCTAAGAATTATTTGGAGCAAATTCTAAATACCCTTAGAAACGAAAAGCTAGTGTGTAGCATCAAAGGTAAAAACGGCGGTTATCACCTAGCCAGAGATGCTAGCGAGATTACTTTTGGTGAAATTTTTACCGCTCTTGAAAAGGATCTGCGGATGACTAGCATTCAGATGAGTGATCCCGGACTGCGGGCGTTTTTTGAGAAATTTGACGTCAAGCTGGCAGAGATATTTAACGAGCCTCTAAGCAGCTACGAGGAGATGATGGCGCGAAGCGTCCAGTATTTAAATTTCAGCATTTAAAGGAAAAATATGAAAATAGCAAACGATGTTACGGAGCTCATCGGCAATACTCCGTTAGTCAGAATCAATACATTTGGCAAAAATGCCCTCATCTTAGCCAAGGCGGAATTTTTAAACCCAAGCCACTCGGTCAAAGACCGCATCGCGTGGCAGATCGTAAAAGACGCGCTAAGCTCGGGCAAAATCGATAAAAATAGCGTTTTGATAGAGCCTACCAGCGGAAACACGGGCGTGGGGCTTGCGATGATCGCGGCGAAGCTCGGTATGAAGCTAATTTTAACGATGCCAAGCTCGATGAGTATCGAGCGCCAAAAGCTCATCGCCGCATTCGGGGCTAAAATCGAACTAACCGATCCAAAATTCGGAATGAAAGGCGCGGTAGATAGGGCAAATGAGCTGGCTGCGAGCACTCCAAATAGCTTCATTCCGAGCCAGTTTGATAACCCAAGCAATCCAAAAGCGCATTTCCAAAGTACTGGACCTGAAATTTGGGAGCAAAGCGGCGGTAAGGTAGATATTTTAGTCGCGGGATTTGGCACCGGTGGCACGCTCAGCGGCACGGCGAAATTTTTAAAATCTAAAAATCCAAACCTAAAAGCCTACGGCGTGGAGCCTGCTAGCTCACCGCTTCTTACGTGCGGTAGTGCGGGCGGGCATAAAATTCAGGGCATCGGCGCAAATTTTATCCCTGATAATCTTGATAGAAGCGTCATCGACGGCTTTTTGAGCGTTGAGAACGACGATGCATTTGCGGCAGCTAGACAGCTGGCGCAAAAAGAGGGCCTGCTCGTGGGCATTTCAAGCGGCGCGAATGTTTATGCTGCCGCCCGTATCGCCGCCAAGCCCGAAAACAGGGGCAAAGTGATCGTTACGATCCTTTGCGATACCGGCGAGAGGTATCTTTCTACCGAGCTTTTCAAATAGACAGCGGTTTTGCGCCAGTGCGGCGTTAGTGCGGTAATTTTACGCATTTTACGCAGACGTGCAGCTTCGCGAGATTAAATTTTACGCAGGCGCCGAAATTGGTGCGATGAGTTTTACGCGATCGTGCGGGTTATTGCGGCGATTGCGTGATTATATTTTACATTTTTCGCGTTACGTAGGCGATAGATTTACGCGATAGTTTCTGCGCGGGCGAGGCGATAGTCACGATGGTTACGCGATGATTTTACGCAAGCATCGCGATTTTGCACTTTATCCATTTGTTGATTTATCAGCTCATTGCCCGCTGCTAGATAAAATTTAGCCCCAAAATAGGGCTAAATTTTAAAATTTCATCTTGCGTGCCGAGCTGATTTTGGGGGCGCTATGTATGACGGCGCGACCGCACAGCGCAAGGCATTAAATTTAAAGCCGCCAAGCTCGCCAAATCTGCGCGATCTGTTCTCGCCGCAAATTTTATATCGCCGTCCGTACGTGCGGCATAAATTTTAAAATCCTATATGAAATTTTAAAGCTTCCTTTCGCGGCGCAAATTTCAAGCCCGCGCCGTGTATAAATTTCAAACCCTCGCCGTATGTAAAACCCAAACCGCCCTTTAAATTTAGCCGAATTTCAAAATTTAATCATAAAAACGCTATCATCGGGGCAAAATTTTTAAGGTTGTAAAATGAGTTTGAGCTTGAAATTTCGCCCCAAAAGCTTAGAGCAGATCGTGGGGCAGGGCAAGATCGTAGCGGTTTTTAAAAAATTCGTCGCCGCAGGCAGCATCCCGCACAGCATATTTTTCGGCGCTGCAGGCAGCGGTAAAACGACGATGGCGCGCGTGATCGCAAGCGAGCTGAACTACGATTTTTACGAGCTTGACGCCACGAGCCTGAAGGTCGAGGATATCCGCAAAATTCTATCCTCGCACGCCGGCTCGCTCATCAAGCCGCTCATTTTCATCGACGAGATCCACCGCCTCAGCAAGACGCAGCAGGAGGTGCTGCTAATCCCGATGGAAAACTACGCCGCGATCATCATCGGCGCGACGACGGAAAATCCGCAGTTCGTGCTAAGCAGCGGCATCCGCTCGCGCTCGATGATCTTTGAGTTCGAGCCGCTTAGCTACGAGGATTTGGAGGCGCTTTTGGCGCGGGTACAGGGCGAAATCGGCTTTGAGATGGACGAGGAGGCGCGAAAATACCTGCTAAACTCCAGCAGCGGCGATGCGAGAAGTATGTTAAATCTGCTCGAATTTGCGCTTTTGGCAGACAGCGCCATTACGCTGGATACGCTTCGTACGCTGCGCGCAAATGCAGTAGCTGCGGGCGTTAGCAGCGACGATCTGCATTATGAGCTAGCAAGCGCGATGATAAAAAGCCTGCGCGGAAGCGACGCCGACGCCGCGCTGTATTACGTCGCGAGGCTGATAGATGCGGGCGAGAGCGCGGATTTTATCGCGCGCAGGATGGTGATCCTAGCTAGCGAGGATATCGGCAATGCCAATCCAAACGCCCTAAATATCGCTACTAGCACGCTAACTGCCGTCAGCAAGATCGGCTACCCCGAAGCTCGCATCATCTTAGGACAATGCGCGATCTATCTGGCGCACAGCCCCAAATCAAACGCCGCGTATTTGGGCATTAACGCCGCTTTGAAATTCGTCCGCTCCACCGCTCCGCTGCCTACGCCGCGCTATCTCATCAACTCGGACAAGCAGATCGCAGACTACAAATACCCGCACGACTTCGGCGGCTGGGTCGAGCAGGCTTATATGAGCGAGGCGGCGAAATTTTACGAAAGCAAGGGGATCGGCTTTGAAAAGACGCTGGATGAGTGGCTGGCGCGATTGCGCAGGGAAAAGATCGATATCAAGGAATGAGAATGAACTTCAGCAGCGTCCTAAAACTAATGAAGCAGCGCTATGGCGCGGATGGCGAGTATCTATGGGATGAATATCCGAATTTCACGGTTTTTCGTCACGCAGGAGGGAAGCGCAAGTGGTTTGCACTTCTGATGCGCGGGCTTGCAAACGAAAAGCTCGGTCGCGCACTTCCTGGCTCAAGCGACGTGATAAATTTAAAAGTTTCGCCCGATTTGGCGGCAATTTTGCGTGACGAAAAAGGAATTTTTGCAGCCTATCATATGAATAAAAAGCACTGGATTAGCGTCTGCCTTGATGCGGTGCCGCGCGAGCAGATTGAGGATCTAATCGAGCAAAGTAGGGAGCTTACGAGGTAGAATTTGCGCCTGGGCTCGGTTTAAATTTGCGTGCGAAAGAGGCTAAATTTGAACCAAGAGTGCAGATTTTAACGGCTCGCGAGGCTTAAATTTAAAATATTTGCAAGGAGCGCGGATGAATGAGCAAAATTTGAAATATATCGCAAATTTAAAAGTGCAGGACGTGCCGTGGAGCAGGCTCACGACCGCTTACGGCAGGGCGAGCGGATTTGTTGAAATTTTTGATAAACTCGCGCGGGCAATCGAAGCTTGTGATGCGGCGCGCAGTTCGGGCGGCGAGCAAAATTTAAAAAGCAAGCCCTGTTGTGGGCAAGATTCTACGGATGCGGCAAGATGCGGCGCGGCGCAAAATTTCGTAAATTTAGCGCAAAATAGCGAGTCTAAATTTAAAAAGGCGGATAACGAGGCTGCGAAATTTAAAGCGGGCGGAGAGACGGAGCTTAAAACGGGCACGGCGAAGTGCGGCGAGGCGGAATTTAAGAGTGCGGATAGCGCGGCGAATAAGAGCTCGGATGCGAGCAAGCGGGAGAAATTTGATACCAAAGCCCTCCAGGACGCACTTAGTAAGATTTTTAACGAGATAGAGCATCAAAGCACTCTTTGGCACGCAACCCCTTTTGCGCTGCTGTTTTTAGTGCGTATCTTTATGCGGGCGCTGGCGGCTACGGGCAAAAACGCGAATAAAAATAATCAAAACGCTGCGGCGGGCAAAAAGCAAAACGATGCGGCAAGTAAAAACGACGAAAACAACAACTGTGAAAACGAAGCGGCGGGCTTTATCGCGGCTCAGCTCGGCAGGTTTTTTGCATTTATGATTGAGATTTGCGATGATGCCGACAAGATCTCGCACGCAGCGCCGCTGGCGAACTTTTCGGATATGCTTGCGGAAAAATATCTGTGGCCGCAGAGCGATGAGAATGACGAGGAGTGCTGGGAGGAGTACTTTTACGACGATGAGCTATTTTACAGCCTCTATTTTTATTCGCGGGCGGTTTTAGACGCGACGGGAGTGGACTTTGCGCAGTTTAAGCCCGGGCTAGGTGGCGTTTAAGACTGCGCCATCTCGCCTTTTGATTCTAAATTTAGCGCAACGCGGCGCGCTTTGGCG
>NZ_CALIBH010000201.1 GCF_938045775.1 uncultured Campylobacter sp. | reverse complement strand
CAGGAGCAAAAGGCTGCAAATTCTAAAATCGCCAAAGCAGACCTCGCCGCGGCGGAGGCGCTGATACCCCAGTGCGTGAGCCTGCAAGCCCTCTATGCCGCGTGCGTCGCAAAGCTCGGCAGAGCCAAAGGCTGCGAGGCCTACCGCGAGATCAAGGACGGCGCGCGAGTGCAATACGCGAGCATCGCCTACGATAGCGACCTAAAAGACGGCGCCGTAAGGCGAAACGCGATCAAGCTCTACCGCGAAAGCGGCGGCGATATGGCGGAATTTCACAACAAGCTGACGAGCGAATACAAACACGCGGGTCCTGAAATTTACAAGGAATTTAAAGAAAAACTCGTCGGAAAGATGATCTAGGCGACTCGGGCGCAAGGATTTAAGGCGCAGCGATAAAGCGCATCGCGACGTAGCGGCTAGAGCACAGCCTGGCAGCATTAGATGCGCTGTTACGGCTCGCGGCGATATGATGCAGCACAACCAAGCGCAACCAGAAATAAAACTATTTGTTTACGCGGCATCGGTCTTATTTTCGCTGTATACAACCAAGCAAAGCCATGCGCTTATACATAGCAACAGAGTAAAGATATGTAGGATAAATTTCATTCTGCTAGGTCTAATACGGGCTAATCATAATTAAAGTTATATGGTTTGTAGCCGAAAATATGCAATGTCTTTAAGGCTAGCTCTCTAACCTCTATCCAGGATGGATTGAGATGGACTAGGTATTCGTAATCATCCGCCTCTAATAAGCTGCGGTCGTTAAAATTTTTATCTATAAGTTCCACAAGTACCATTAGTGCATCCCTTTCGTACGGTAGGAAACAAAATTTAAATTGCTCCAATAAAGCACTCTTGCATTCGGTATATAAAAATTCTACCATTTCCGATGGGCTTTCGTAATATTCAACTGCAGGATGTATCAAATGATCAACTTGATATTCCAAAGAAGTCATACGACATAGATTAACCATAAGCCCGCTTTTTCTAAATATCTCTTTTCCGTTAATTTGCATTTGAGTTTCCTTTTATTGGGATGTGGGTTTGCGCACATTATATCGTAATATATTTTTAAAATTCTCGCAGAAATTATCATTTTATAAAACTACTATTTTAAAAGTGCAATTTGTTTTAAAGCCTTTTTTGCACATTCCCTTAAATCCTCTTCGCT
>NZ_CALIBH010000200.1 GCF_938045775.1 uncultured Campylobacter sp. | reverse complement strand
AGAGGGATCATCTAAGGCTAAGGGTAAGAGGGGCAAGAAGGGTAAGGGAGAGTAATAATCAAGAGGTAATGGAATAGAGAGGAGTTTCTTTCTCTCTTCTTTTTTCTGTCTCTTTATTTCCATTCTTCTTTTATGCGTCCTTATTTTTTTTGCCTCTTTTTTGTTTAGCAAAAAATTTGGGGTTTAAATATCCAAACGAAACAAAGCGGACAATTTATGCCGATGAAATCACGCATACCTTAAAAAATCACGGCAACGAAGTGGCAGAAGCGAAGCGCGGGCAAATAGCGATAACGCGCGACGATATAGCACACTACATAGACTATGTCGAAA
Organism: uncultured Campylobacter sp.; assembly: GCF_938045775.1. GTDB lineage: Bacteria > Campylobacterota > Campylobacteria > Campylobacterales > Campylobacteraceae > Campylobacter_B. The sequence goes on along the minus strand of NZ_CALIBH010000200.1, from coordinate 14,307 downwards.
ATCCCGACAAACAGATTTTATCTCAAACAAAGCAAGGACTAAAAGCCCTCATAAGCGGGAAACAAAAAGACGGGTATTATGTAGTCGTAGAGGAAGCACAAACCAAAAATAACAGGCTTGCTTTTAAAACGATGTATAAGGTCAAGGGAGATATTAAAGAAAGTTCATTATTCAAAGCGACGGCAGACGCCAAAAACGGCGAACGACTTGCATTTTCGGGTTATAAGCCCGACGCGCAGCGGGTCCCGTCGCTCGATGAGCCTATTATACCACAAAACTCCCAAAAAGTAAAGGAACTACCGCCCGATGAGTTAAGAAAGGTGCTCATAGAAGCTGAGCACAAAGCGAGTTAGACCAGGGCGTGATTTACTTTGATTGTTGGAAAGCTTATGATGGATTGGTAGATTATGGGCTAAAGCACACTACAGAGTAAAACACTCAAAGAATGAATTAGCTAACGGTAAAAATCATCTAAATGGTATTGAAAATTTCTAGGGTTATGCTGAATATAGATTATCTAAATTTAAAGGCATCTTCCCTAAGCGTAGCAACGGTAGTGGCGGCAGGGAAGCTAGAATAATTTCTTGCTTCATCTTAAAGAATGTGTTCTGCTTCAACTATAAGCGTAGATTATAATAGAGTTTAGATATAATACTTAAAACTACACAGGAAAACTTATATCAGAAACTGTTAAAATTAATAAAAGGTCTTATAGGTAGCAAGATGTAGTCGTAGCTAAAAATCCGCTTAAGTTTAATTGAGCGATATTATGTAGCAAATGCACAAGCCGCCAATTAATTTGAGTTTATGCAAGTTTTTACTAAAAACATGATTAACTAGATATTATTTTTGAAAGCCTTTTGACTTCTTTTTGATTAAATTTAAACCCTAGTGTCATCAGAAATTTCGTGTCTATTAAAATACCTTGAATTTTTTCATATTGTTTTGTGCTATTTTTCCAACTTGCAAACGCTTCGCCGATTTTTATAATATTTTCATTTGTGCCATATTTTTTTGCATTAAATGGCATTATGAAAGCATTGTAAATTTTATTTGTATTACTAATTAAGCTCACATATTCACCATATATGATTTGTTTGGATACAGAGCTTGTGCTAGGCAAATCATTTGCTTTTAATGTTGCGCTGTATTTGTAGTATTTAGAATCTAAAATATAAATTTCACCATTATATAGCATAATCGTATCAGGACGTAAACTACTACTATTTATCTCATTTTGATTTATTATCCATTTTGTAGTGGGATAATATTTAACCTTGTTACAAACCCCATAAACTTTATCTACTAAATTTTCCCAAACATACTCAAACCTATCTATGCCATATTCGTTAAATTTTCTTAGCTCGTTACCACTTGATTGCTGGATAATAAAAAGCATATTTTTAAAAAGATACTTAACTCTATCATTAAAAGTGTGTGAAAGCTTATTTTTTATAGTCTTTATAAAGAGAATTTTATTAAATCTTATATTTGGTTTTTCTAGTATTGTATTTAGTCCAAACAACCAACCTATCATTTTAGAGCTTTCATATACGAAAAATTTGTGTATTCTTGAGATTAGTTCATCTTGAGTTGCATTTGTGGTTCTTTTAATAAAATTTAGATAATAAACACTATCGTCTTGAATAAAGCTTTTCTGAGTTTTAAATGTTTTTGTGTAATCAACTTTGCCTTTAGAATTTAACTTATACTCCACTTGATTTTCTTTGTGGTATCCGTAGGCTAAATAGTCTTTTAAAATATTTACATAAGCCATAAAAGCAAAGGCTTTCTCGCTATATGTACTATTATTTACTTCCTTGGAGTTTATTTTAAATTTTGACTGTTTTATTGTTTTTACTAGAAGTAAAATATCCTTTCGTGCTGATTTTTCATCATATTCAAAGCCAATTGGAAAGCAAACCAAGGGTTTATTTTCTTGAAATTTTATCCCAACAAAGGTGTTAACTTCTATATTTGTATTGATATGACAAAAATCAATTATGTTATTCATCGCTTGTCATTTTTTCAAAAACATCATCTTTTAAAATCGCTCTAAATGCTTCGACTGCTTCTTGCTTTTCAAATGCTTCTAGCATTATATCAACAACCTTAAAATTATCTTTAAAAAAATCGTCTCTTGACATTTTAAAAGCATCGTCCCAAAGATATTTTAAAACCTTTTGAGAAAATTTATTTTTATCTAGTATTTCATCTATTCTAGCAAAAAATATCCCAAGCCTTTTATCACCACCATCATTAAACTCATCATTTATTATGAGCTCATTTGTAACTTGAATAAATTTTTTCCACGTTATGCTTGAATTGCAAATTTTCTCACTACTTGCGTTTTGAATATCGTTTTAATATGCCTTAGTTCGCATCTACGCTGGAATGCCGTATCAAGCGTAAATACATTTTGATCAGCACTATTCATAGTGGCTAGGATAAATAGATTTCGTGGGATTTTAATCAAAGTATTTTTATTTTTAAAAACTTCCCTTGATATATCAAAATTTGTAATACCATAAACACTCTCACCGCTCTCATTTCTATCTAAAAGCTGAAAAATATTGCCAAATATTGCAGGAGCATTTCCACGATTTATTTCTTCAATTATTAAGAAATAATTATGCTCTAAACACCATATGCACTAGCCAAAATTTGTGTAAAAGCACCTGCTATAAATTTATACTCTAACTTGTTTTCATCGTTTAAGATAGGTAAAATTTGTCCTACAAAGTCGCTATGTGTGTAATCAGCGTGAAAGACAACTCGTTTTATCTGCGCTTCGTTTCGCTCATTTAGCTTAAATTCATTTTGTAAGGTGTAGCTTTTACCAACACCAGGAATGCCATAAAATATGATATTTTTGCCATTTTCTAGCTCATTTTCATCGTTTGCTTGTGCGGCTTCATCTTGAGTGTTTATTAAGATATGTAAGTCATTGCCTCTAAAAAGACTAGACAATACACTATAACGATTGTCATTTGGTTTTATAATTTCTAATTCGAAATCTTGTCCATTTATTGTCGTGATGAAATACAAATCATTGACTTCTGACCCACCTTCAGCTCTGACTATTTTTTTAAAATCCCCGCCAACACGCCAATCTCTTGCATTAGTAAGTTTAACGCTTCCATTTTCATGGCTTATTTTTCCAATAAAATTCAACCCACTCACTCTTTCATCAAAGAAAGTTTTATAAATTTCAGTCGTTATGCTTACCTCTTTGTCATTTGCATTTGTGGCATCATGTTGAACTGCCTTTCTAATATAAATTTTCATTTTAAAACCTTACTATATTGCTCAGCTATGGCTTTAGCAAATCCCGGAAATGTTTTACTTCTTAGATTTCGTCTTTCATCGGCATTTTTTGCCTTTGTTAAAACGTCACTATACCATTTTGCTATGCGTTTTCCGCTACTTAATTCTATAAATTCGCCTTTACCTACCATGTTTGTGGGTTTTAGTTTTGGCAAATTTTTAAGCCATAAACAAGTTGTTTTGCTTGCTTCGTCGCCAAACATATATGGCTGAACTATCTGCTCCGGCTTTTTATAACAGCTTGACATTATACCGATAGGATTTTCGATGGCTATATGCTTAATATTTGCATTTGCTAGTGCTAGGAAAAATTTGATAGCTTCTGCTCTATCTTGTTTACGATTTGGAAATCTAGGATGCGGTCTGCGTTGCTCTGTAGGTAAATATTTATCATCTGGGTGGATAATACCACTGCGCTCCACTTACGGCTAAATAGGTGCAGGGTGGGTGTGCTATCATCAAGTTCCACTCACCTTTGATTTTTACACTCTCGCCATTTTCAAGCACTCCGCCTTTGTTTTTGATAACTTTTAAAACATCGTCCTTAAAGTGCCACTCTGGGTGTCCGCCACTACAACCTAGCAAATCGCAAGAATAGGCATTAAGTCCAAGTTTCCTAAATTCTATGCAAACCCTTTGGCTTTCTTCACAAGCAATTAAAATATTAAAATTCTTTAATTTCGACATTTTTGACCTTTTAAAATATTTGCAATCGCTATGGCTATTTTGTTAGCCAATAGCACAGGAACGGCATTACCTATCATTTTAAAGACATAAACACTTGAACCCAAAAATTCATAATCCATAGGAAATGTTTGCAAAAGTGCGGCTTCTCGCATTGTAATTGTTCTTGCTTGATTTATATCTGGGTGAATAAACATATTGCCGTCTTTTTGCAAGTGAGCTACTATTGTTGGACTTGGCTTATCCCAATATAAACTTCTATATTTGATATGGTTTGTATTTTTACCAGTTGTTTTTTATAGAAGGCTATTTTATCTTGCAACGACAATGAATTCATATCATTTTTTATCCATTCTTGAAATACTTGCATATCTCGTTTATTTGCATAACGAACGGTGTGAAGTGGAATTTTATTTGAGCCGATTAGATCGTGAGAGATGTTTTTTGTTACCGATTTTATGGCTATTTTTAAGCGGTTTAAATTTAGGTAGGTCAAAAATAGCATCTTTTAGCGTCTTTTTATTTTTGGATTTTAGACTATCGAGTTCATTGTATAAATTTTCTAGTATTATATTATCATCTTTTCTTACACCGAAGATGATAATACGCTTTCTATCTTGCGGAACTTCAAAGTCTTGAGCATTGTAGATAGACCTTTTTAAATCTTTAGGAGAGCAAATCTCATAGCCTATCTCATCAAAGGCTTCATAAATTCGCTCTATTATAAACTTGTTACTTGGCTTTGCACTTAAAATTCCAGGCACATTTTCAAACACTATAACTCTTGGTTTATAGTGTTTTACAACTTTTATATAGCTTTCAAACAAATAGTTTCTATAATCAAATTTCATAGAATTTGGGTCGGTCGCACGACCTGCTACTGAATAAGCTTGGCATGGTAGACCGCCGATTATTATATCCACGTTTTGATTATTTACAATACTATCAAGTCCGTTTTTAACGACCGTATCGCTGTTTTTACTAGCATATTTAGAAACTAAAGTGTTACTCCATCCCCCTCTATTAGCTCATTTGTGTATTGTATATCGAATTCTATAACCGAGGTTTTAGCTTCACTTGAGAGTAATGCCACTTTTTAACTAGGCGGTTGCGAAGTGTATCAACATCGGACTTTCCCACTCAATGTGAGCTAGAGCACGCATATTTTTTGCATACAAAAGCCCTCCGATAAGCCACCACAACCAGAGAACAAATTAATAAAACTAAATTTCATTTTTTTATCCGCTTTACTTATCTATTGCCACACCAAGCACATCTAAAATTATAAAGGCAGACGCAAGCTTAATCTAGTATCTTTAATACCCTTTTGTTCAACAAATATGCTAAACAATTGGGAAGAGAAGTCCGCGCATAATATATCATGTGACAGAATAGCACTATTATCGATTTTGGTTATGCCTCCTAATGGTTTTTCTTCAAAATTTTCATAATATGTTTTACGGTATTCTGAATTTATATCACAAGACACGATGCATTTTAATCCTTGTTTCTCCATGCCGAGCCTTATCTCTCCTATACCGCAAAAGAGATCGATAAAAGATATATTGTTTTTCATTCCGAAGTCCTATTAGCTTGCCACAAACTAATAACCTGAATTATATCCTCATCCTTAAGCATTGCAAGCAAATCAAGCAAGGCCGGTATAGCAATCGGTTTTTGAACCTCTCCTAGCCCTAGCCATGCGGTATAGGTGCTATGGGCTATGCCGATTCTGTGGGCCATCTCCTTTTGAGAGATATTTCTTAGCTCTTTATCTTCGATTTGCTTATGAATTTTATGCACTATGTCAGATAGCTCAAAGAATTTTTTATTGTATCTCCAACTATCTATAACCATAAGCATCCGTTTATCGTCGAGCATCGATAACATTTTAAGCATAGCCACTCATGGCCGACGGCTCGTTTTTGCCTCTTAGCCACTCTACATAGGTAATAGCATCTATATTTAACCTAGCGGCTATTTCTTTCTTGCTAATTTTTTGCAGTTCCTTGGCTTCAATGCCTTGATGAATTTGAAGCAAAGTTTCTTTTAAGCTCATCTACTTCCTTTCGTGTTTATAATTTTAGTCAAAAAGACTTAAAAATCCATGTCATATATTATACAATATTTTAATTACTGATTTATATATAACATTAAGCTTATATTATTCAATATAATTATACTTGTAATATATAAAAAAGGAGGTAGATATGGCACAACACTTTTTACTATCGGCTGAAGCTCGCAAACTATCTCTTATTAAAATCGCAAAGATGAACGACTTTCAAGCTATTGCGGCTTTTAGGCAAGTTCGCTGGTTTGAAACCAAAGGCAAGCCTGTATGTCCATGCTGCGGTAGTAGCGGCAAAATTTACTTCATAACCTCTCGCAAGCAGTTTAAATGTAAGGAGTGCGCAAGCTTTTTTAGCGTTACTAGCGGCACGATTTTTCATGGACATAAGCTACCGCTTCAGACTATACTTACCGCTATTGCGATATTCGCTAATGCCGCTAAAGGAATCTCGGCATTACAACTCTCTCGCGATTTAGACGTTCAATACAAAACCGCATGGGTATTGCTTCATAAAATTCGCGAAAGCTTAATGGATTATGATAATTCGCAACCGTTTCAAGGTGTAGTCGAAATGGACGGAGTGTATGTTAACGGCTATATCCGCCCTAAAAATAGATTAGAAAAAAGAATAGATCGTAGAAAGGCATATAAGCCTAATAAAAGAGTAGTTATATCGCTTAGACAAAGAGATCAATTCGGCATTGGCGCAAATAGGACGAGAACCTTTATTTTAAGAAACGAAAATCCGATAGAGCTAAGCCGTATAGCTAGCAGATTTATCGCAAGAGATAGCGAAGTGCATACTGACGAGAATATCGGTTATTCAAATTTTATCGCTCATTACAACCACAGAGTGGTTAATCACGCCGTAGAGTATTGCGGTATAAACGGAGAGAATAACAATCAAAGCGAAAGCTATAATTCAAGGTTTCGTAGACTTCAATACGGACAATGTCATAAGCTCGGAACGTTATACCTATCTAATTATGCTAATGAGATAGCTTACCGCGAGGATACAAGGCGCTTTGATAACGGCTTTATCTTTAGAGATATTTTAAAAAAGTGCTTAGACAGCGGAATTTCAAACGAATTCTGCGGTTATTGGCAAGGCAATCATAGAGTAGCCGAGAGATTAGGCATTTAGAATTTTTATACAATATTGTTTTGTGTCGTTTGTAATACGGCATTCTATTACATCTTGACGGACTAAATTCTCTAAAACGGTATAAATTCCGCCGTATATTGATTTATGAAGCTCTTGCGGCAGAGCTTTTATTTTCATTACATACTCTGTTAATTCATTTATATCGACATTATCGTTGCTTTTTATATACTCTATAACAAGCTTTGTTAGCTCTTTGTGCTTAAAATATCTTTCTCTCGTTTTCTTGGGCGCTATTTTTCTTAAGTCGTAGTTCGAATCAAATATCTTTATACTTTTTGAGATAGTTGAAATTTCATCTCTCGCCTCTTTTATCGCTTCTTGATATGATTTAATTCTGCCTTGAAGCTCTGCGTATTTGGCTACTAAAGCCGATATTACGTGAGATTCTGCCATATTTTTCCCTTTTTACTGCAATTGTTATATGCGATTAATATGGCTATAATTTTATCTGATTATTTTATAGAAGTTGGTTGCAGTTGCTACATAATACCGTAATTAAGCCAAAATAAGAATAAGCAAAAAGAGCGCCTAAATTTTAGTTGTTTTGTTATTCGAAAAATCCATAAATTTTGAAATTTGAGAAAAATAAATGGGAGTTGTGCATAAAAATAATAGTTTTTTAATCAAAAAACTTAAAAATTATAAACATTTATTTTTAATTTATGTATAATAACATAATTTTAAAATAAAGTGGTAAAGTGAATAGCAAAACTAGTATGATTATAATATTTTCTCACAAACTTATAGCGGTTCAAGAAAAAGACGCAGAGAATAGTCTTGGTGTATGCAAGTTTATAAAAATTCCCCAAATATCACAAGATAAATGGTCGTATATCCCTCCCGAGCTATCAAATTTAAAAGAATTCATGATAAAGTTTGAAAATTTTATAAAAGTAAATGTAAGAATAGGCACAAAAGCCATCTATGCAGCAACAAAAAGAATAATTCAAAATAGCATAGTGGGCATAATGTGATGAAAAATTTAGTTTTTGAACATGTAAAATTTGGGCAGTATATATGAGATACTCCGAGCTTAGAGTGCTGTTTAGATCGCCTAAAAACCGCCATTTTTTATCGGTTCGCAAGTACGCGGGGCTTTTGGATATGCGCTAAAAAGCGTAAGTTGCATAAACCCATCGTATAAGTGTGGCGAGTGTTTTGCAAATGAGAGTTGCCTGTACTACGACTTTTATGAAAAGAAAAATAGCTACCATAAGTATAGGCTGGACTTTGAGCTTGGGGCTGAATTTTACGACTTTGGTATAGTTTTTACTAGGAAGTGCGTGCGAAAAACTACCATATATAGCTTCTGCCGTGTATATGATGCTAAAAAGATACGGTCTTGGCAAAGATAGAATCAAATATGAGAAATTTGATATGTTTGCAAATGGTGAGACGTGTTTGGCTGGAGATAAGATAAGTCTACCTAAAAACTACGTGAGAGAATTTGGCTTTGATGATAAAACGGATGATATCAAGATCAAATTTATAACGCCGCTTAGGATAAAAAAGGACAACGTTTTTTTAAAAAGTGACAATATATCTCTGCGGGATATACTAAACTCTATATATCAAAGATGGCTAAGCGTTCAGGGGAAAGATCATGAAGCGCTGCCATTTGAAGTGAAGGGCGAGATAACTAATAAAGAGCTAAAATACGTGGAGCTAACTAGACGAAGCAACAGGCAAAACGCGACTATGAATTTTGGCGGCTTAGTGGGCTCTTTGGAGATAAAAGGCATTGGCAAAGAGTGCAAAAAGCTTTTAAAACTAGGCGAGATAATAGGTGTGGGTAAGCAGACTGTTTTTGGGCTCGGGAAAATAAAAACGGAGGATATAAATGAGCAAATTTAGCAGTTATTTTGGCGATGAGTTTGCTGCTTTGGAGCAAGGATCAAAAGATATAGATGAGATATTGCAAGATAAGATGTTTTTGATCGGCGGAGATTTTTACGGGATACAAAAATTTATATTTGATAATCTAGGCTCAAAAAACGCGGCTAAAGTGCTAAGGGCAAAATTCGCGTTTTGCGAGCTTTTTATGATAGTTTTGGCCAAATTTATCTGCCAAAAATTTGGCATAGACGAAAAATGTATCTTATCGTGCACGGCCGGTAAATTTGAGATACTCTCTCCTAAATTTGATGAAGCGACTTTTAAAGAGATAAAAGGCGTTATAAACGCTTATTTTGTAAAAAATTTTTTGGCGTTAGCGGCGTTAGTCTATCTTGCGTGGAATGCGAGAGGGCGGGCTTTGTGGAGCCTCAGCGATATAAAGAGCTAAGGGATAAGATCAGCAAGGCTGTTGAGCTAGAGAAATTTAAAAGCTAAATTTAAAAGAGCAAGAGCCGGTGCTCTCATATGATAAAGGGATAACAAATCAAACTCTTTGCAGGATCTGCAACATAAGAAAGATACCACATGATAACGATAAATGCGAAATTTGCAGTGCCTTTGTGCGTCTTGGCGAGAGACTAGCTAGTGATAGCAAAAAGATAAATAGTAAAGATATAGGTATAGACTTCATAGATTCCGATATCGAGATAAGTGAAAGCATAAGGTCGTATGTCGCAAAATAAGACGGTGGCAAAATAGTCGATTTTGAGAATTTGGCCGAAGGATCCAGTGGAGAAAACGCTATCGCCGTCATAAAAGTAGATGTAGATAATATGGGAAATTTCATAAAAAATAGCGACGTGACGCAAAGTTTTGCAAATTTTGACACATTTTCAAAGGGTATAAATAACTTTTTCTCTTTATATGTGCCACGAAAGATGAAAGAGAAATTTGAAAATAGCTACACGGTCTTTGCCGGTGGCGATGATTTGCTGATAGTTGGAAGCTACGATGAGATGATAGATCTTGCTGTTTTTATAAGGCAAGAGTTTATGAAATTCATAAAATCGCAAAATTTAAGCATATCTTTTGGTATCGTTTTGGCAAAACCATCTACACCGATAAGCTACCTAGCTCAAACTAGCGAGAAGTGGCTGGAAGTATCAAAAGAGATTGGCGGAAAGGATGCGATCACTATCTTTGGCGAGACAGCCAAATGGGATAGCTATATAAACGTAAGAGGCAAGATTTTAGATGAGTTTGAGAAATTTGATATAGATAATGCGGCGTTTTTATACAGGATGCTTGAGCTTTGCGAGATGAGCAAAAATGTATGCGAAGACGTAAGAAACACCATGTGGAAGTCAAAGCTAAGTTATAGTTTTACTAGAAATATGCAAGACAAGCAGGGACGCAGTGATATGAACGCGCTGCTTTTAATGCTAAATGATGCGATAGAAAACAATCCAAAGGAGAGCAAGATGGCGATTTGTGAATACATATATAAAAGGAGAGAGCAATGAATGGATATAAAAATGGCGGTGGTAATTATAATGCTGGTAATAAACCGCAAGCAAACTCTTTGCCGCCAATCGTTTTAGACTACAAAAAAGATCCAAATTTGTTTGATACTACAGCAAAAACGGTTGCCGAGAAAATATCAGGAACAAAAGCTACGCAAATGAGAGCATTTTATGACTATGTCATAGAGTTAGAGCAAAAATCGAACACCGAAGATTTTAGCGAAATTTTGCCATTTGTAAAGATGCTAAATTCAAAAGCAGCTTATTCAAACGCCAGAAAACATTCTAGTAGTGAATTCGTTGAGATGATAAACAAATGTGTGGCTCAGGTAAGAACAAAAGATGATTTAAGGGTATTTAAACTCTTTTTTGAGGCCGTTATAGGCTTTTATAAGAAATAAGGAGAGAATATGAAAATTTTAACTTTAAAGGGACAAATAGAGCTTTTAAGCGGACTTCATATAGATGGCGGTGATGATACTATGAAAATAGGCGGTATAGACTCGCAAGTGATAAAAGATATAAATACAAATAAGCCATACATCCCAGGAAGCTCGATAAAAGGCAAAATGAGAAGCTTGCTAGAGTGGAACAATAGACTAGTTGGGTATGGCGAAGGAGAGGTTTTTAACTTTAATCTGTTAAAAAATGTCCCGGAGCCGGATAAAAAAGCGGCACAAAATTTACTAAAAATTTTTGGCGATAAAGAGAATAAATTAGGCATTACTAGAATAAACGTTGGTGATTGCACATTATCAAAAGATAGCGAAAGGCTAAAACTAAGCGAAGCAAAATACGAAAAGGTGATCAATAGAAAAAACAAAACCGCAGAGCATCCTCGCCAGATCGAGCGCGTACCGGCGGGAATGAAATTTGATCTAGTCATTAGATTAAAAGTTTTTGACGAAAAAGAGCCTTATAACGATGACGAAGTCAAACTAAAAGAGATGATTGAAAGCGGGCTTAAACTAATAGAAAACGACTATCTAGGCGGTAGTGGCTCAAGAGGTTATGGAAGGGTCGAGTTTAAAAATTTAAGGTGGGAATAATGACGCTTTATAAAACTACCATAACGCCTAGGTCAAATTTTACCACGCCGCTAAAAGGCGATACCTTGTTTGGGCAAATTTGCTGGGCGATCAGATACGCACTTGGAGAAGATAGGCTAAATGAGCTACTAAAAGACTACGAGAAAGAACCGTTTTTGATAGTCTCTGACGGCTTGGCTAGCGGATATTTGCCGAAGCCTAGCATGCCAAGTCATCTTCTAGGCGAAAATTTGGATCTTAAAAAAGAAAATAGGAAAAAAATTTGGCTTAGCATAGAGGATCTGCAAAGCGGAAATTTTAAAAACGTCAAGACAAATGACGAGATCGGCTACGAGCTAAACGAGACGGCTACCATTAAAAATTCCATAAACTATCTCACATTTACAACCGACGATAGTGGTAAATTTGCACCATATGCTTTGATGGAGATGAAATTTAGCAAGCAAGATATTTATTTTTTGCTAGATGATAAATTTAAGCTTGGCGAGCTAGAAAAAGCATTTGAAGTTGTATCCAAAAGCGGTTATGGCAAGAGAGCTAGCATAGGCAAAGGGGCGTTTGAATATAGTGATTTTGAAAAAGTGACTATTAAAAAGAGCTCAAATGCCTTTATGGCGCTTAGTCCGGTTGTGCTAGGCTATGACGGCCCAAGAGAATTTTACTATGAACCATTTACGAGATTTGGCAAACACGGCGGATCGCTTGCGAACGTAAATCCGTTTAAAAGCCCGATTTTAATGGCAAATAGTGGTAGCGTGGCGATATATGATGAAATTTGTGAAAAAGAACATCTAGGAAAAGCCATAAGCGGACATTCCGCAAATGCAAACATAGTGCATCAAGGATATGCCATACTAATAGCTACGGAGATAAAAGATGCATAATGAAACCAAAACTTACAAAATAAATCTAAAACCCATAAGCCCGATACATATAGGTGTCGGCGAAGCATATGAGCCGATGAATTACGTCATAGATACGGATGCAAAAGACAGCAGGGACTATATGTATGTTTTTGATGAATTTGAATTTGTTAAAGGCCTTAATGAGAAATCTAAAGAGAAATTTGAAAGAATAGTCTCAAATTTATCCGCAGATACATTGTTTGAATTGCAGAAATTTATAAAAGAGAAGAGTGCCTTGGCTAAGAAAAAATCTTTTAAAAAGATTTTAGTATCTCCAAAAGTAGCGAAAGAATATAGAGAAAAATTAGGTAAAGCGGTCCAAAAAGAAGGCGATGGCAAAAAAGTCATAAATCAGCTGATCATCGAAAAAACATTTATATCTCCAAATTTCAAAAAAGCAATAATCCCCGGAAGCTCTTTAAAAGGTGCGATAGCCACAGCCTTTGGTGAATTGCTTTATAAAACAACTGAAAGCTACGAAACAAAAGAATATTTTAGTGACTTCTTGATCGCCGATAGTAGCGTTATACGCTCACATACATTTGTTGCCGATGCAGTAAATATAAAAAGGAATGAACAATCAAGAGATAATGGCAATGACAATGGTATAAAGGTGTGATACGAAGTTATAGACTCAAAAAGCGAATTTGAGACGACAATCACTATAAAAAATGCTAAATTTGATGTAAAAGAGCTGGTAAAAGCCTGCAACTCCCACTATATGCCGATATTTACTTCTCAGTTTAGTTGTGAAACGGATGAATTTACACGCGAAGCACTATCTGATAAATTTATTGAGAAATATGAGAATTTTAAACTTACGGATAATCAATTTTTATTGCGAGTAGGCAAGCACATCGGTGCAAGAGCTGTTACGGTAGATGGCATCAGGAAGATAAAAATCATAAATGGCAAAGGAAAATTTTCTATCGAAGAGGAAGAGACCACGGCTTGGCTTATAAATAAACAGCCGTTTGGATGGTTGCTTTGCGAGATTTTGGAAAGCAATTAAAAATGATTGCTACCTCTAAAAAATCCATAGTAATATGCGAACATAAAAGCCCACTCGGTCACCGAATTTAACCAAGCTAGGGTTTATAGGGTAGGTATCCCCTAACGAGTATGATTTATATGGCGAGTGAAATCTGCAATACAAATAGTATGCTCGCTAGATAAAATCTTAAAATTTATTTTAAGGATAGTGATTGCGTATATCCGTGTGATTTGTAATAGGTGAAAGTAAAAAATACCTATAGCTTTTTTTATATTTGTCGAATATGTAAGATGCGTAGGATAGGAATATTTGTATTATCCGCGCCACGCATAACCTATTTATGCTCATTAATAAGTCCAATTTGTAAAGCGCGTAATACATATATTTGTGTTATTTGTAGTTTATACAAGACTTGATCGCTCGTGTGCCATGTTTACTTTATGTGGATAGAAGCTTTTACAAATCTTTATGATTTACGACCAATGATTACAGAATGATAGATGAGAATAATTGGATTTATTCGCCGATGATAAAATTCAATTGATTTTAAAGTTTATCAATTATAAGCCCAAACTATTCTTGTATTGGTTGAGGAGTGATGAAAATAAAATTTAAAACAGTGCCATATAAGGCACCCAAGATGTTGCTCAACCAAACCTTAAAGTAAAACATCAATAAAATGGGAATTTATAAAAAATGGTGGTTAGAGGCAGAATCGAACTGCCGACACGCAGATTTTCAGTCTGCTGC
>NZ_CALIBH010000199.1 GCF_938045775.1 uncultured Campylobacter sp. | reverse complement strand
GGCGATAAGAGCAAATTTATGCTAAAAGGGATCGACTGCACGCTGTGCGGACGCTGTATCGACGTGTGTCATCAAGACGCACTCGGTATCGGCAATAAGCTAAAAGATATGATCTAAGGAAGCCTATGATAGAGATTAAAAACGTAAGCAAGAAATTCGCAGATCAATTCGTTTTAAAAGATATCGATCTAAATATCGCAGGCGGCGAGCAGGTGCTTTTCGTCGGGCAAAACGGCGCGGGCAAAAGCTCGCTGATGCGTACGATTTTAGGCGAATACATACCCACAAGCGGCAGCGTCGCCATCGACGGATTTGATTCGTTTAAGCAGCGTAGCCGCGCTCTACGCGGTATCAGCTTCGTGCCGCAAACCCCGCCGCCGCTTAAGCTGAGCCTAAATGAGCTCATCTACTTCGCCGAGCGTACAGCCGACGCAAGCAGAGCGGATATAGTAAAATTTTGCGACGAAATGGAGCTTGATCTGAGTTCAAATTTAAACAAACCTTTTCATAAGCTATCCGGCGGTATGAAGCAGAAATTTTTAATCGCGCTAGCATTCGGCAGAGCTAGCAAGGCGATGATTTTCGACGAACCGACCGCCAATCTCGATCCGAGCGCGCGCGAGCGTTTTAAGACGCTTTTGCGTAAGTATGCAAAAGACAAAAGCTTGATCTTTATCTCGCATAGGCTCGACGAGGTTGAAGGGCTGGTAAAAAGAATGATTTGTATGGATCTAGGGAGGATCGTAGATGACAAAAATGTTTAAATTTTTACTTTGCGCACTTGCGGCGCTTACGTTTTTAGGCTGCGGCGACGAGAAAGACTACGGCAACGTCCACTACGACAGAGACGTGTGCGAGCACTGCCAGATGGCGATCAGCGACAACCGCTTCAGCGTCGATGTACGCGTGGACGGTAAAAACCACTACTTTGACGACATCGGCTGCTTGGTGGATTTTATGGTGACCAACGATAAACTAAACTGGCTAAAGGACGCCAAAATTTACATCAACGACGCTAGCGGCAACGGCGAGTTTATCGACGCACGCACGGCGCACTTTTATCGCGGTTTTAAAACCCCTATGTCGTTTGGCTGGGGCGCGTTTAAAAACAAGCAAGAGGGCAAGCAAGACTTCAGCTTCGATCAAGTAGTCGCGGCACTTAAAGCAGGCGGCGGCTCGCACGGCATGGGAATGGGCGATATGGGTCGCGATGCGCACGGCAATATGGGAAGCATGCACGGACACGGCGACATGGGCGGAATGAGTGGAATGCAAGACCCTCACTCCGCAGAGCACGGAATGAGCGAGCGAAGCACGATATGAGCGGTATGGAGCACACTCACGGCTCAGATCATGGCATGAGTGGCGATGCAGGCAGCACGACGCACTCTCAAGGCGCGCCGCACGATATGGGGCAGATGCAAGAGGGCAACGGCACGGCGCACGATATGCATTCGGGGCACGCGCATTAAGGATGTTTTAGCCAAGGCGAAATTTTGAGCGGCTAGGATTTGCGCTAAATTTAAAGCGTGAAATTTCAGCGCGCCGCCCGCACCGCCATAGCTGAGATAAAATTTTACTTCGCGACTTCGGCGCGAGTCAAAGCCAGGCTTAAAAGACGGCTGCAAAATTTCATCTCGCGACGCGGCTAAATTTAACGCACAGCGCAGAATTTGCTCTGTCGAATTAAAATTTAGGCGGGCGCGCTAGCTTAAAATTTCGCCGTAAATTTAAAATTTATCCGGCGCGGAATTCGCCGCTTTAGGATTTTTAGAATTTCAAAATTTTATGCTGCGGAATACGCCTGGGTTTGAAATTTTACGAAGCTAAAATTTAAGCGGTCCGTTAAACGGCTAAATTTTAAAACTGCGGCGGATTACGGATAGCGGATAACAAACGACGCGCTGTTTGCAGGCGCCGCAAGCGAGCCGTAAATTTAAAATTTATGCGCGAGGCGCAGTCGTACGCTGCGGATAAAATTTTTGCCGCCTGTTTAAACACTCGGCGGGCGAAATTTAAAGTCGCGAAATCCGCGCCGCAAAACGAGGCTAAAATTTAAAGACGGCGCATTTAAGCCGCGCGAGAAATCTAAATTTAAAGCGCGCCTAGGCGCAATAAAGGAATATGAATGAAAAATTTACTCACCATCGCCGCTTTGGATATCAAAGAGTCCTTCCGCTCGCGCTGGTTTTTGCTCTATCTGCTGATCTTTAGCGGGCTCGTGGCGGCGTTTTTCATCACGGGGGTGACCGACTCGCGTGTGCTCGGCTTTAGCGGGCTTTCGCGACTGCTGCTGCTGTTTATTCAGATCTGCATCATCATCCTGCCCGTCTTCGTGCTTGTCACCACCAGCAAGGCGATCCTAGCCGATCGCGACCTAAATATCCTCGAATACTTGCTAAGCTTCCCGATCTCGCAGGCGCAGTATTATTACGGCAAGGCGCTGGGAAGGCTATTTGGAGTGTTCGTGCCGATATTTTTGTCGCTGCTGCTTGCGATCGTTTGGGGCGCGATCAAAGGCACGGGCATTCCGTGGGCGATCTGCCTGCTTTATACGGGGCTGCTTTTTAGCTTGTGCGCGGCGTTTTTGGGGATCGCATTTTTGATCTGCTCTATTTCAAAAAGCCAAGAGATGGGGCTTGGGCTCGCGTTTTTCGTCTGGCTTTTCTGCCTTGCGTTTTTGGATCTCGTGCTAATCGGGCTGCTCGCAAAAACGGGCGTGAACGAAAATTTGATCTTTGCGATCGCCCTAGCAAACCCGATGGAGGACTTCCGCATCGCCGCTATCAGCCTGTTTGATCCCGATCTTGCGGTCATCGGTACGACGGCGTATTTTATCCTAGATCACTTCGGGCGTGGGCTTTTCATCGCCTTTTCGCTGCTCTATCCGATCGCGCTGGGCGCTGCGAGCCTCGTTTTGGGCTATTTTATCTTTAGATCGAAGGATTTGGCGTGAAATTTCCACTCATTTTGGCGGCATTTATAGCGCTTTTCGGTGCAGCTGAGATGCAAAATTCCGCGGCTCAGAGCTCCGGCTCGGCGCAGAATTTAGGCGCGTCAGATAATGCAGGCTCCGGTTCGGCGCAAAATTCCAAACCTGCGCGCGAGCCCGCGTGGCTAAAAGACGTAAATCTCACCTGCGCCAAATACGGCATCGATACTAGCGCGCATCCCGAATTTCGCGCCTATGCAAGACTTAAAGACAGCAGCGCGCTCGCGTTTGCTTCGCCCAAGGCGATGTTTGCGTATTTTTTCGAGGGTGAGAGCTCGGGCGCAAATTTTAGCGTAGCTTCTGCTGGAGCGAATTCTGAGAGCAAAAATCTAGCTAGCGACAATTTAGGCGAGGCAAATTCCGCTAGCGCGAATTCCCGCAAGGCAAATTCCACGGACGTATATTTCGGCGGCGCGGAGCTTTACGTCACCGATTACGCAAGCGGCGAAATTTTACGGGCGCAGGACGCGTTTTATGTATTCGGCAGCGTGCTGCAAAGCGCCAGAGGCGACGATCTTATCACGTTTGCGAGATTGCGCGACGCGCAAGACTTCATGCGCAAGAAAAAGGGGCATAAAATTTTGCAGTTTCGCGAAATCTCCGCCAAGCTGATCGATTATCTAAGATGATCGAGCCGCTTGGCGAAATTTAAACCCAGCTATTTAGTATATTTTATCCATAAAAAATTTTATCTTTTATTTTAATGCGCTATTAAGGGAATTTAAAGCAATTAAAAAATACAATCACGTTAAATTTTATCTATAAGAATTAAATAATGTAGTTTCTTAGTATATTTATTGAGAGCTGCATTCTCGCTTATTTTTAAAATAAATTTTAAGGAGACGTCATGGCAAACGGCAAAATCTCAAAACAAAAAGACTCACGTAAGAAGGCTGCGACGGATGAAAATTCCGCTGCGAATACGGGGGAAAATTCCGACGCAGACGCAGCCAAAAGCTCCGCCGCGTCCGTTTTTGATAAAAGCGCAAATATCGCTCAAAATTCCGCCGCAAACTCTATAACTTCTGCCTCGCTTACTCGCGACAAAATTTCTAAAAATCGCGCCGCAGGTGAGAATTCCTGCGACGAGTGCGACTGCGAAGCCAGAAATTCCGCGTCTGGCTACGATGATAGCGCAAGCTCTGCTTCAAGCACGAACTTTGCGGCGCGCTCAAGCGCTCAAAGCGCAGGCAACGCTAAAAAATCCGCAATAAACTCTACAATAAATTCCATGGCTGATTCTTTGACAAATTCCATCTCAAATCCTGCGAAGAGCCCAAGCAGCAAAGACCACTTCTCTTGCTCGCACGAGCATAGCGATAACTCCGCAATCCACTCGCATCTACACGACGAAGATCTTGCGATCCATCCATACGATCAAGAAGAGAGCCTCGCAGCTTATTTGCACGAATACGGCGCAAATTCTGCGGCGTCTTCGCACGAGCACGACGAGGATTCCGCCATCAGCTCGCACGAGCACGACAAACATTGCCATGATCACAAACCCCACTCTCATCGCGCGATTATCGGATTTGACGAGCACGGCATCCCAAAAGTTTTAGTGCCCGCAGAGGCTAGTCCGCACACACATAAAGACGCGCAGGGCAATCTTTTCGAGCATTTTCATGAGGCGGAATTTACGGCGGATTATATGAAGGCGGTGCTTGAATACAAAAAGACCTTCCCCACAAAACAAGAAGTACTTGAGAAAACCCCTGATCCCGCCGTGCGCGAAATGATGCTTAGGATGGAGCAGATCGGCGTAGATACGGCATTTGATCGCTTTGATAAACAGATGCCTATGTGTAGTTATGGACTTAGCGGAGTATGCTGTAAGATCTGTAATATGGGACCTTGCAAAATTACTAAAAAGGCTGATCGCGGC
>NZ_CALIBH010000198.1 GCF_938045775.1 uncultured Campylobacter sp. | reverse complement strand
AAACTTATCTCGCGGCGCGTCTATACCTCTACCTCATCGTAACCCGGGCTCTCGCAAAGCTCGCGTACCAGCTCCCTGCCTACGACGCCCGTAGCGCCCAGCACCAAGGCGGATTTCCCCATTTTCACTCCTTGAATTTCTTTAAATTTTACCGCGTTGTGTGGTTAAATTTTACTTTTACCGTGCCAAAAATTTCGTCTAGTTTGCAAATAGGGCCCGAAAATTGCGCGCTTGAGCTCGCATCGCAAGTAAAATCCATAGCTCACGCGTTAAATTTCAAAGCCACGTTCGGCGCGAAATGTACATCAAATCAGCTTAAATTTTATAAGACTATACGCAGTCTAGAAGCTGCCATTTCATCGCGACGCGCTAAAAGCGTAAAAATTAGCGTTCTCCCGCGTAGTTAAATCGCGCAGCTTGCAGGCTAAACTCGAAGCTGTTTCGATCCACCGCGCCCACGCAAGCATCGCTATCATAAAGCGCGAGCAGAAATTCCGCCATCTCCTCGCTTGAGTGATAGCGTTTAAAGGCCGCGTCGTAGTCGTAGCCCGCGTCATCCGTCGCCATGGGACCGAACTCCGTCCTAGCCGCGGCGGGCGCTAGAACTTTAGCCTACATTTTGGCCTCTTTATCCTGCGCCAGCTCTCGGTGCAAGCCCTCCGTAAAGGCACTTACGAAAAACTTGCTCGCGCAGTAGGTAACGACGTTTGGTACGATGCTGTAGCCGCCCACGGAGGAGATGTTTATAAGCTGAGTTTGTTTGCGTTTGTAATCTCGCGTAAATAAGCTCGAAAGTATCGCGAGCGCGGTTACGTTTAGGTCTATCATTCTTACCGTTTTTTGTAAATCCTGCTCTCCCACTAAGCCAAAATCCCCAAAGCCGGCGCTATTAATTAGCGCCTTTAGCTCGTAGCTTTTTAGCTCGTCCCAAAGCGCTAGGACATTCTCGCTATTCGCAAGGTCGCAAATTTTAATCACGACGTCTGATTTGGGCGCGATCTGCGCGATCTCGTCCTTTAAGCTTTGCAGCAACTCCGCTCTGCGCGCGATTAGGATCAAATTTTCTCCGCGCCTTGCAAATGCCTTTGCCGCGGCCGCTCCGATACCAGAACTCGCGCCGGTGATGACGATATATTTTTTCATTTTCCATCCTTTTTTAGATTCTTTAGTTTGAAATTTTACCGAAGCTCGCCGCGTATTCACGCGCGCGCTCGTTTTAAATTTACAAATTTGCCGGCATTTTGCGAGGCACTTACTCGCCGCTTATGGGCGTGCGCTTGGTATCTACCGCTTTGCCGTCCAGATAATACCGACCGCCGGCGACGTAGTGGAGCATTTTTAGCTCGTCAGGGATCTTTTCAAACAACCAGTGCCCACCGTCAAATATCCGCTCGTCCGCATACGCCGCGACGACCTCGCCGATGAAAAGATCGTAGCTCTGCTCGTTATGAGGCTCGGGGATGCGCTTGCAAACGAGCCATGCGGCGCAGCCCGCGATCAGCGGTACGCGGGAGTCATCTTGATAAAAAATTTCCACGTTTTTCATCTTGTCCGCGTTATCAAAGCGCGAGTTGTTTTCGGCGCCCAGCTCGCTAACCAGCTCCGCCTGCGCGGCCGTGGGGATCTTCACGGCGAAATACCCACTCTTTTCGATGAGCGTCCTCGTGTATGAACCGTTGTGCGGCACAATAGTAACCTTGTCGTAGTCAAGCGCCTGCGCCAACGTTATCGCCATAGCATTGACGTCGCCATCGTATTTGGCCGATACGAGCGTGGTCGCGCCCGGGATTTAGGACGCGATATGATTTTTGTAGATCTACTTTTATGATCGCCATTTTTTGCTCCTTTGATTAAATTTTATCGGCGGCAGATGCCGCAAATAACCGAATGCCTGGTATTAGCTTACCCTAAATTTAAGCCTTAGGCTCTACTAGATCGGCTAAACCTTGGCGCGCTTGGATTAAATTTCTCCGCGGCGCGCGAAATTTAGCGGGCTTAAAATTTCACCCGCTATTTTCTGCGGATCTTATAGCTATTGCCGCTTTTTAGCAGCGAAATTTTGCCGTCCTTCGAGACATAACCGCTTCTCTTCGCGCGCAATATCACGCTCTCAGGAAGGCTCGACCAAAAAATTTCAACCCTGCTTTTATCCGCGGAAAATATCCCGTAGATCGCAAGCGCGGCGTTATCCGGATCGTCTAGCCTCACGTCCGCGACGTCAAAAACCTGCACGCAGCCATTCTTGATCTTTGAAAAG
>NZ_CALIBH010000197.1 GCF_938045775.1 uncultured Campylobacter sp. | reverse complement strand
TCGGGCAGATCGCGGGCAGCTTCGCAGGCTCAAGCCTCGTGATGAGATGTGACGTAAAATTCGTGCGCAAGATGCTTCTGCTCGTCGTTGCCGCCACGATTTTAAAGCTACTTTACGGACTGATTGCAAATTGATACAGACCGATTGAGGGTCGATCGCAAGTTGATTGCAGACTGGTTGAGGGCCCATCACAGGCCAATCTAAAGTCAAAATCATAGAATTTTATACAGGATTTCGTATAAAATTTCATGTAAAATTTTATGAACCCTCGCCGATATGCTACGGCAGCGCCATCTTACCGCCACGATAGTGCCGATTTTACTGCTGTGGCGTCGATTTTGCCACAGTGTTGCGCCGAATTTACTGAGACACTGCAAATTTAATTGTAGTGTCGATTTTATCATAGCTTCCGTATCTATTGTGCTGCGACGGAGCCTAGCTTGTTGCTGGAATAACGCGCAGATATTGTCGTAACGTCGCACCGAACTTATTGCAGTAGCGCAGATCTTGCTGTAGGGTCGCGCCAGTCTCGCTTCGATGGCACTAATTTTCCGCTGCTGCAATGTTGGTTCTGTTGCCGTTGTGTCGAAGGCTTCGCTTGCTGCGAGGTCTTTGATTTTATTTTTTCGATATCGCTGATTTTGCTCTGCAACATCGACGACTTCGTTACCGCGCTTGCTACTACGAGGATTTTAATTGCGTTGCGCGGTGTCGCACTGATTTTTTTATGACGGCGCTGTTCTTTCTGCTGCGATGGTAGCGATTTTGGCGCTGCTTTTACCGCCCCGCCGCCCGTATCACTACCATGGGCGGTTTGATTTTGCCGATCGAGACATTGATGATCTTGATGGTGCAAGGATTTGATTTGCTGCCGCAACGATGCCGATGAAGTTTCTCGCCCATTCACGCCAGTTAAATTCCACCGACCACCCGTATCTATTTCATCGTATCGCCATGCCATTCATTCGGTGCCGCCGATAGAGTCGTTGTATTGCCGAGCGCGCGACGTTATCGTGCTCGCATTGATGAAATTTAATCGGGCACCGTCGTGCACGCCTCTTTCCCGCTTACTCGCTTTTTAAAATACACGCCACCGTTAGCGAGCCGTTTTGCTCGCCCTGCGCTCGTGCCGACAGCTCAACCATTTGCTGTGCAGATTCGCCGCCGTGCCCGTATAGATAGATTAAATTTAGCCGTACTTTCACGCTCTGTTTTGTTGCGCCTGTTAGCTCTTTTAAATTTGCCGTTTCGCCGCCACGGTTCGCTTTCCGCGCTAACCTCTCGCCATATTGTCCGCTGTATTTTGTGCGATAAATTTAACCGCACCGCTGCGTTTGCCATTTCATTCTGCTATCGTAGGCGAAATTTTGCCCATCCATGCCATTTAAATTTGTCGCATTACCGCGTATCTGTTTCGCCTCGCCCACCGAAATTTAGCCAACCTCTCGCGCCAATTAAATTTCATCGTACCAGCCGCATCCACGCCCGCCCGCCCGCAAAATTCCGCCGCCTAAAACAAAGTTAAAATATTTTGCGATAAAATGGGCGAAATTTTTCACAAAGGATTTACTATGCAGATCATCTCGACTCCCGATGCGGCGCAGGCCATCGGGCCGTACTCTCAGGCGATCAAGACGGGCGGACTCATCTTTACCTCGGGGCAGATCGCGCTTAAGCCGGACGGCGAGTTCGTCGCGGGCGGCGTGGAGGCGCAAACGAGGCAGGTTTTGCAAAATCTCGCCGCGATCCTGAAAGAAGCGGGCGCTACGCTGCAAGATGCCGTCAAAACTACGATTTTCCTAGCCGACATGGGCGATTTTGCCGCGGTGAACGAGATATACGCAGCGGCGTTCGGCGAGCACAAGCCGGCTCGCAGCACGGTGCAGGTCGCTAAACTCCCCAAGGGGGCGCTTGTGGAGATCGAAGTAATAGCGCTGGCTAGGGCTTAGCGCTAAATTTAGATCGCTAAAACTCTGCCGGTTCGCGTTTGCGGTTGAAATTTTATGTGCGGGCTGCTCGAAATTTTAAACGGCTCGCTTTGATTTTGAAGCTGTGCGTGCTTTTAAATTTAGATTTTCAAAGTCGCGCAAATGCCCGCGGGCTTATGTAAACAGCGCGTTTTAGTGCTGCTAAGGCGTTAAAATTTCTCGCTCGAAACGGGATCAAAATGATAGAAGAGCTTATTCAAAAATCTAAAAATATCACGGCCTCGGGGCGCAGCGACGGCTCGGTTTCGCGCTGCCTGCGAGCTACAAGCAGATGCTGCTAAGATACGCTAGCGTGAGCGTAGCAGGGACGGAGCTAAAAACGATCGCACCGCCAGAGTTTGCGGATAGTGCCGACGCCGACATCTGCTATACGTATGAGATAAATCTCAAAAACGGGCTATTCGCCGCGGACGAGCTCGTGTTTTTGCAGCTCGAGGACGAGGAGTATTATTTTAAAATTTCGCCCGCAAGCGACATAGCGGGCGGCTCGCCAAACACGGCGCGCGGCAAGACGGCGGGGAGTACGAGTGGCA
>NZ_CALIBH010000196.1 GCF_938045775.1 uncultured Campylobacter sp. | reverse complement strand
GGCGCAATCAATGCTGAAATCGATGTCAAAACCGCAGGCGGCGAAAATTTAAGCGCGATCGTCACAAACAGCTCCGTTAAAAATTTGGCGCTTAAAAAAGATGACGAAGTAACTGCGATCATCAAAGCTACTCAAATCATCGTCGGTGTAAAATAATTTTGCATTGCGCGAAACGATGTGCACGCTTTAAATATCGCAAAATAAAGGAGCGAAATTTTATAAATTCCGCTCCTTCTTCAAAATCTCTTTTGATAAATCAAATTTCGTAGCAGCTCAAATAACGCTATAAGCGGTCTTTTCTCTCATGCGCGCAGATGCACCCCGCGCGACATCCAGCCCCAATCACACCAAGAGCGGTCTTGCACTATTTTGCCGCAGTGCACGTTTCGCGCAGGCTTTGCATCTATGCAGCAGGTAAGCCCACGCGCGAGATATTTATGAAACGCAGACCCGCCCTTGACCTACCTCTCTAGGTTATAACGACTTTATTTGCGCGCTCGCTACGCTACTTTGCTCGGTAATGACCGATCATCACACTTTTACAGCGGCAGGCTCGGCATATCTTTTCGCGGCGGCGGTACGATGTTTTGCAAAATACTACGCGATGCAGTAAATTTTAAAATTTAAACTCTCCAAGCGCGACAGAGACTGCTTCACAAAACCCAGACCCGATCCAAAGATCACGACACGCACTTCACCCCCTACTTTGCCGCTTGCTGCGAAATTTAACCACTCTTGCGCAAATAAGACACGATGAGTTTTACGCCGATGACTGCGAGCCGAACGCCATTCGTGCCTCCATAGATGACAACATTAGCTAGCCGATGCGCGCGTTTAAATACGCTTATACCTTGTAAGCAATCAACACTGGCTACAACGAGCGCATACACGTATTAGTTAGTCACAACAGTCCATAGCGTGTTTTGATTCACTTTAAGCTTTTGTCGATCGGCTCGTTAAAAGGCGTAGATTCCGCGAATAAAATCACTCTTGTAAAATTTCGGCTCATAGCCGCGGGTAGCGGGCATTTGCTTTGCTAAATTTGATACTCGCCGGGGCTCAACTCGCCTCGTAAAAGCTTACCAAAGCGTGCAGCTGCGGCATCTACGGCATCGTCGCCAAACTCGCCCGGCTCAAATCCACTGCTGATAAACGGCACGGCAAAGTCCATCCCGCAATAGTTTGCCGTGATCTTAAGCGGCGTTAAAATTTCATCCAAGCTAAAGCCGATAGCGCCCTGTTTGGAGTATTCGCCAAGCGGAGTGCTGACGCTTGGCGCAAGCTGCAAGACCTTGCCTTTAAGCGCGCCGGAACCCACCAGCTCATGCGAAAAGACGATATCGATATAGGCTTTTAGCATAGGCGGCACGTTTAGCCAGTACATCGGGTACAAAAACACGACGCGCTCGGCAGCCGCTAGCGCGTCTTGCTCTGCGCGGGCGTCTATGCGCGCGATATCTAGGCCGTAAAGCCCCTCCAAATGGCGCACCTTAGCGTCCGCGGCGGACTTTGCTACCTGCGACAAGGCTTTGTTTACACGTGAGGCGGCGAGATTTGGGTGCGATAAAATCACAAGCGTTTTCATGTTGTTTCCTTTGTTTAGATTTGCGGAATCATATCGTTAAAAATCTAAAAGTAGATTAAGAGGGGTTGTAAAAATGAAGAGTTATTTCTTCTTGTGAGGAACCTGGATTTGCGTGGCACGATAGATACGAGGCGCTCTCGTACCATACTACCTCAAGGCATGTGCAACAAAATGTTTTTACGCATGCCGCAAAGCAAGCCCCTAGCCCGCTCTTGTCTGGAACGATCTCGCTTGCGATCCACCCGATCGCGTGCAGCTGCGGTGCAGGACAAAATTTCGTCCAAGCAAGGATAAATTTATGAAAAAAGATTAAAATTTAGCCGCGATTTGGGCT
>NZ_CALIBH010000195.1 GCF_938045775.1 uncultured Campylobacter sp. | reverse complement strand
AAGTCATATTTTAAAACAATAAGGAGCTGTATGCCTAAACATGAATTTTTGCTCAAAAAGACAAAAGAAAATATCTTCTCTAAAGAGCATTGCGTAGTAATTAGCGATGATCTGATACTTCATATTTTATACTCTCTAAAGTGGGTATAAACCACGTGGAACGATGAGGTAAATTTGAAAAAAGGTCTAAATTACTATGGCTATAGCTGGATAGAAGATAAAGCTAAATTTAGAGATATAATATGCTCTTGGAGGTCGCTTTTCTTGAGCGCGGATTAGCAAATTGTTTTTGATAAAAACTGCGCGCTAAATAAATCCTCGGTTATCGAGCAATTAGACGGCCTATTGGAACTAATCGATTCGGCAATTAAAAATGATTTATATATTTTGCATCTAGGGATTTAGCGAGTGTGCGGCGATTTAATAATAAAACAGAAGAAAGATCATGAAAAGAAATTATAAAAAGATAATACCCGTAAGAGGTAGAAGGAAATTTTCGATTAATAATTTTAGAGAAATTTTCGCGGAGGGCGATATACTGCAAATCGGTCAAAGGCGGTTTTTATTTTGTAGCTGGAATAACCTGCTGCGTATAAACGGCGATAAATTGGGCGAATTCATAATATTGCCTCCGGAAGCAAATGTGAGAAATAATAATGGTCTGATTTCTAAAAAGTGGGTATTGGAGAATTTAGATTTTGTATGTGATCCAGAGTCGCCCAGAAATATAAGCATATTTTCTTATTACGATAGTTTTTTAGCCGAATACAAAAGGATAAATGATAAAATTCCCGCAAAATTTACTTATAAATTTTTAGAATTCAAAGACGATCTAAAAAATGGAGATATTATAGAGTGTCACAAGGCTTTTCGTCCATATGATCGAAAGATAAAATTTATCGTCGCAACCGATACGGAAGGATGCCCGAGATTGCCTTATCTAGAGGGGTTTTATTCCGGTATGTTTGCGCCTATCGGATATGACGATAAAATGCGCTCGGATAAAGGACGGGAATATGCCATAAGCTCAAGTTGGCTAATTAAGAACTGGGAAGCCGCCTTTGTCGGTAATTGCGATATAAGGCACACTTATGTAAATTTACAAAACCGAAAAGAGATTTTAAATTTTACCGATAAAGAGTTGGAAAATTTCATAAAAATAAAGCGCAAGAGATTTAAATTTAAATGGGAAAAGTAGATAAGGATTTTAAAGCGAGCTTGCATAGTATCACGTAGCAAAAGAGCTTTGAAGGGTGACGACAATGATAAAAAGCATTATAGATCCAACTAATTTCGATATAGAATTTAGAAAAATAAGTAGAAATAAAAGAGGCATAGCCAGATCAAGAATAGATTTTGAAAATATCGATGTAGAGGCCAAAATCAGGCTAGTTATGTTTTTGATTTCAAAAGCAAGCCACTTAGATAGCGTAGTTTATAAAATTCTTTTTTGGGAAAGAGATGAGAAAATAGAGGAGTATCTTCTTAAAAATATGAAGGGGCAATACACAAAAGCTAAGCCTTATAAAAACGGCGCCAGAGCGGGCGTTATTTTTATAAAAGAAAAGGCGCTTGAGCCAAATTTTTTGAGATCCATACTGCTGCGCCATTTTAATTTTGAGCTGGCAAAAGAGCCCTCTTTGAACATTAGAGTTCAGTTAGCCGTAAACAATAAAGAGAAATTTTCGATTTTATTTGATATATACGATGACCGAGGCTGCTATGTGTATTACTTTTAAAATTTTATAATGAAAATATTTGAGGAAGGAAGATATGGCAATTTGGCAATGTAAGTTTTTTATTCTGCCCAAAAGCGATACCTACGATCTACAATACGATCCGCAATATAGCGATATAAGGCTCTTTGAAGACGATAAGTATTGGAAAAAGGCAAAGATCAAAAAAGAGATATTTTCTGAAATTTCGCACCTATTAAAGCCCGAAAAATCTTGGTCTAACGAAATAGATCTATATGGAAGCGAAAACGGCAATCGCTTAGAGGTATTTTTTGATGCTAATAATATAATAGAGTCCGTTACATTTCGTATCGATTTTAGATCCGAGTATGAAGCCGTATTAAGGGGCATAATATCATTGTGTGAGAAAAACGGCTTTTGCATTATAGATGGCAATTTAAAGAATTTAAAATTATCCTTTAATACTATAAAAGAGGCAATCAACAAATCCAAAAACAAAGAATTTTTTACAGAACTTGTTAGAAATAGTATAATAGGCGATAAAAACGAACCGCCTATTATAGAAGCCGTAGATGATTTCAAATTTAAGGATGATTAAAAATGATTGTAAAATGTATAAAAGAAGACGAGCATGAGTATCTGGGATTAAACAGAACCTATTTTGTTTATGGTATCCAATATGAAGAGGGACAGGTTTATTATTGTATATTACCGTTTGAAGATGATAGAGAATGGTATCGATTTAATAGCGAATATTTTCAAGTAATAGATGAAACGATACCTACGAATTGGACATTTGGGACGCACGAGGGATATTACAGATGGTTTACCATATCTTACGAAGAGGCCGCAACCGATGAAGATCATTATGAAAAGCTTTTTGATGGAGACCCAATAGAAGAGGAAATTTTTTGGAAGAGAAGAGCTGAGATGATCGATGATGTATATAATACGCATATCATCAAAGATTTTAACCGTTTCATATATGATCTAAGCTCTAACCTATCGGTGCAGATGAATATCGCAAATAAAGTATTGGATATAGAGATATCGGACGCAAACACTGAGGCCAAACATCGCAAAATGAATATTTTAAAGGATGACGGATATAGCTGGTATTTGATAGAATCGGACATAAGCACCTTTAAAGCCAACGCTACTAATGATTATTTAAGACCCGTATTAAAATATCTTAAATTGTGGCTAGGCAGAAAGAATTTTAGATAACCGGGCAGAAAAGTTTAATATGGCGAGCGCGCCCGATAAAGAAATTCTTATAAAAATTTTAAACGAAGATATCGATGTATGGCGCCCAGTAAAGGCTGTTCAAATCGCGCAATATATTTTTAAAATTACCGATACGATGAATTTTGAATCCGAGCTAGATGAAATTTTAGAATTCAAACAGGGCGATATCGTTAAGTGTAAGGAAAAAAGACGGCGATTTCTATGCTTTTGAGCTATTATAAAAAACCCGCCTTATAAATAGCAATGCGCTTATCATATGGCTTGATTTAATCCCATTTTTCGCTATAATGAGCGTCAAATTTCACTCACGGGGATAGCGATGAGCCTTGTTTCTTACGAATTAAAAAAGCAAAAACTAGATGGAACGCGCAATGTGGCGCTTTGGAAGGCGCGTGGCGGCGTGGCGGCAGTAGTACTGGCGCTGTTTATTGCTATGCGCAAGGATTTCGGAGATTTCTCGTTCCTGTTTTTATTGGTACTGCTAGCTCTTGCTTATCCTGCTTACAAATACCTAGCTGTGCGCATTTCGCATAAATTTGAATCGCTCAGCGAAGAGGCTTTTAAAAACGAATTTCTGCTCTGGATCGCAAAGGAGCTGCGTCTTACCTTTCAGCCCTTCGGCGCGTTTTTGCTCGATGAAATTTACAAAAATCCGCTCCGTAAAGAGGCAAATCTATGCACTTGCAAGCACGCTATAGTGGGTAAGACGCCCGAATTTGGTATAAAAATCGGTGACATCTGCCTAAGTCGCGATTTTGATAAAAACAGAGAGGATCGGGTATTTGAGCTGGATAAAATTTTGCATCTTAAAAAAAAGGATGATACGGCGATTTTCGACGGGCTTTTTGCAAAATTTGATTTTAGCGAGACTTTCGATAGTAAAATTTTGGTCGTGCCGCGCGGAGAGTTTATATTCGGCGCATCGGATCTTAAGCTGCTTAAAGACAGCCCGCACCTAAGCGCATCGTTTGACGTCTATCTCAACAATCCCGCCGCCGCCGCATTTTTGCAAAACAAAAAAATTTTAGAAAATATGCAAACGATCACCGTAAATTTGTTCGGTAAAACCGAGCTTTATCTGGGCGAAAACAGCCTCGTAATAGGCGTTGAAAATAGCGAAATTTTCAAATCCGCGCCGAGCTCGCAAAGCGCGAAGCTGCTCGAAAGCCTAAATAAAATGATCGAGATCGCTAAAATTTTTGCTTATCTTAAAAAGCTCGGGCAGGTGGAATAAAAACACTCGATTTTGTAAATTTAAAACAGGGTTGCAGCGCGCGAAATAGAATTTAGGATAAGGGATAAATTTAAAAAGGGGGGGGGCTGCGTTATGGATATAAACGAAATACAAGCTCAAACTCGCAGTATGCGCGCCCTATATGTCGAGGATGATAATGAGGTAAGGCAGCAGACCGCGAAAATTTTAAAACTATTCTTTCATCAAGTTATCGACTGCGGCGACGCGCGGGAGGGTATCGATAAATTTAAAGCGGGCAAAGCGGACATTGTTTTTACCGATATTAATATGCCGGGCATGAGCGGGCTTGAGATGCTAGAGCGGATCAAACAGATCGATCCTTCGGTAAAAACGGTCATATTCTCGGCCTACGACGAGTCTAAATTTTTTACCAAAGCCATATCCATCGGCGTGGACGGCTACATACTAAAGCCTTTTACGACCGAGGATCTACTAAGCGTGCTTGAAAAAATCACGCAGAGCATCGAAACCAAACCCGGAAAGTTTATTTATCTAAGCGGCGATTTCGTGTGGGACAAGCAGAGTTTAACCCTATCCAAGGCAGGCGAAATTATCAAACTAACCAAAAACGAAACCTCTTTGTTGCAGCTACTTCTAAGCTCTAGCGGACGGATCGTAAGCGGCCCTGAGATAGAAAACGAGCTGTTCGAGGATTGCGACGAGTATGACGATAAACGGGTAAGAAATATCATATCCAGATTTCACCGAAAAATCGGCTATAAGCTGATAGAAAATATCTACTCACAAGGATACAGGATAAAATGGCGATAGTAGACATCAAGAAAAATCATCAGAGATTTGAGACGATATTTTCAAATTCCGGCGTCGGCATCTTCATCGTGGACAAGAAAAGAAATATTATGGAGTGCAACGAGACCTTTTGTAAAATTTTCGGCTACGAATACGACGAGATCATCGGTAAATCCGCGCAAACCATACATCTAAGCGAAGAAAAATACTTGCATTTTGCAGACATCGCCTTTAATAAAGTAAGGAAAAATGAGGCCCTGCAGCTAAACTACGAGCTGAGGCACAAAAGTGGCAAAGGGCTGTGGATTAGAATTTCGGGCGATTCCATATCGGGAAACGACGAGGTGCTTTGGATAGTGGTGGATATCACCAAAAGGGTGATGGCGGAGAAGAAATTAAAACAAAGCAGGCTGAAGGTCAAGCGGCTAAATTTAACGCTCAACCACGAGATCGAGGAGCAGCTAAAGCTCATAAGGCGCCAAGACGAGCAGCTTCAGTATCAATCAAGGCTCGCTCAGATGGGCGAAATTTTAAATATGATAGCGCATCAATGGAGGCAGCCGCTGTCCGCTATCTCGGCTACGGCTTCCTATCTAAGCACTAGCTGCTTGATGGCTGATAAATTTGACAGAACCGCCCTTTTGGAGGAGCTAGGCAAGATCGAGCAGTATTCCAAGCACCTATCCGAAACGATCGATGAGTTTAGAAATTTCTTTAAGCCCGCCAAGATTAAGGAGGTTACGAGCCTGGAGGAGCTTTGCAATATGGCGATAAATATCGCAAAAGCGATACTGCAAAATCAAAAGATTAAAATTTACGCGAAATACGGCTGCAACCAGACTCTGCTCACATATAAAAACGAAGTTTCGCAGGTTATCTTAAACATCATAAAAAACGCGCAGGACGCCTTTTTGGAAAGAAATATCGACGACGGCGTTATCGAAATTTCAACCTACATCGAAAAATCTTATCTTTGCTTAAGCGTAAAAGACAATGCAGGCGGCATCAAAAAGGAGATCGCGGATAAAATTTTCGATCTGTATTTTTCTACCAAAGCTAGCAAAAACGGCACCGGCATCGGGCTATATATGTCAAAGATCATCATCGAAGATCACTGTAAGGGCTCGCTCGTCGTAGAAAGCCTAAAAGGCGGTTCAAATTTCATAATCAAACTTCCGAAATGAAGCTTTTCTGAGACAATTTAAAATTTAATCCAAATTTACGCTACAAATGAGCTGCACTCTTTTTATATAATTTAATAAAGATTAAATTTCATGTAAGGAGGAAGCGATGAGCGAACCTGAAGACAAAATTTATCTGGAGGAGCGGAAGCTTGTTAGAAGGTATTCTCCGCTCACATCGGTGCTTGTAAACACCCTGTTTTTGTTTGTAGTGTTTTACGCATCGTGGTGGATCTTTCAAGATCCTAGGGGGCTGATGAGGATGTATACTCCATACGTGGGATATATGTGGTGCAGATGGCTGCTCGTGGTCATCATCTGGATTGCGTATATTTTTAACTTTTGGCCATTCAAAAGAGAGTGGCTCTATAATGCGGGGCCAGCGAAAAAAGGCATTATCTTTACCGTGATGGTATTTTTTACCTTCTTCGTATTCTTAAAGATATTCTTCGAATTTATTTTAGGCGAGCTTGCCATATCGTATTTTAGTCCGCGAAGGCTTGCGGAGCTTGGTATAACCGATTTTTACGCTCTTGAGTATTCGGCTCAGGCCATTTTAATGTTTGCCGCTATCGCGTCGTGGTTAAGTCCTTCTTGGGTGGTGGCTGCAGATAATTCGCCGTGGCAGAAGTTAAAGCAGCCCGTTAAAGGCTTTACCGTTTTTATCTGGACCTTTTTGCTAAGTATGATCGTGTATTTCGTATTTTTCCACTCGCAAATGGGAATTTTATTCGATCCGTGGCAAAAATACACATCCATTACTCCGCCTTGGTGGCATAATTTCGCCGATACCGTGCACGGAAATTTCAATATCGCATGGATCATGTGCTGTACCGTTATGGTGTGGGTGTATGAAACTATCTGGGAGAGGTATCCTTTTAGCCTTATTAAGACAAACTGGCTTAGAAGGACGGCGTCGTTTTTCGGCATTATAGCGATGGCGTTTTGCTTTTCGTTCTTCTTTTACTATTTGCAAGAGCTCATCTGGGGCGTGCATATTAGAGGCGACAGGAGGCTCTTTGCGCCCGATTGGCGCTGGCTGCACGTAGGCGAGATAGCTATATTTTGGCTCGTGCCGGTGCTATTTATTAAATTTTACTGCAACAACGCGGTTAATAAATTTTCAAAGCCCGTCAATATCCTTCTTAGAACGATCATAAGCATGGTAGCGGCTATCGTCCTATACTACGTTTATTATCAGGTCTCTCACTTTTTACTAGGCACCCAAAAAGGCTTTTCGCACCCGCAACAATTCCCGATGATTCCGATGATCTGGTTTATCAACGTCATGCTGATAAATTACTGGTTTATGGACGGCTGGCCCGGCTGGAAGCTTGCCGGCAAGAAGGAAGAGGCGGAGGAAGCGGGCGAGGAAGACGATTTTAGAAATAAAAATTCCATCAAAGGCTTGGTAGTAGGCTTTATCATAGGCGTGATCATCTATGTCGCCGTAGTTTATCTAGCGCCTGTCGTGGGCAATATGCTTACAATTTTTAAATAAAGGATCTGAGATGAATGAAGCTAGAAGAGATTTTATAAAAGGCGGTGCAGCGGGAATAGGACTCGGCGCGCTCGCATCGATGGGAGTGTTTTCATACTCTCCTGCGAGAGAATTTTTTCTTCCCGATGAAGTGCGAAAGATGACCGATTTTGGCGCGATTAAAAGCGTCGAGGTTACTAATATCTCCGAAACGAGCTGGTTTGACAACTCGATGCTGATGGGAGATATTAAAGGCGCAGGCGGACTGCTAGTCAATCAATATCTATTTAACTGGCCACCGTTTGGTAACGGCAAAGGGCTTGCCAAAGGCAGCTACGAAGAGGGAATTTCACAAATCAAGCATCTTCTACCCGATAAGATCGATGAGGCGTGGGAGGTAACCAAAAAACTTTCCGTAAATCCCGATAATGCGGGCGGCTACTCTGCTCTCATAGAGATAGAGCGTCTAAACGGCGAAAAGAAAAAATATCTACTTGATTGCGGCTGGTCATATAAGTGGATGCACGAGTGCTTTAAGCGGGAGGGGATCGATAAGATGCTGCAAAACGGCGAAATAGACACCCTCATAATGTCGCACGAGCACTACGATCACTTTTGGGCGCTACCCGTAGTTTTAAAGTATAAGCCCGACATCAGAATCATCATTCACGAAGGCTTTTACCCGGAGGGCAGACAATATATCAAAGATTCAGGCCATAAAGGCGAGCTTGTAGTGTTTAAAAAGGGCAGAAATGAGATCGAGCCTGGAATGTGCACGTTTTGCTATGATTGCCCTATCATTACGAGGGTTTTTGGCGAGCAGTCGATCTTCGTAAACGTCAAAGACAAAGGCCTAGTGAGTATCACGGGCTGCTGCCATCAAGGCATCATTACTTTTTCGGACTCCGCGCATAAGGAGCTTAAGTACGACAACGACCAACTCTACGGGCTTTACGGCGGACTTCATATCTCGCCGTTTGACGACTGGGATCCTAAATACGACGATCTGGTTATCGGACTGAAAAGATGGAACTACCAGGTCATGGCGTGCAACCACTGCACTGGTCTGCTGACCGTGCAAAAATTCGTCCGCGAGGGCTATCCGATCGTAAAAGGCACGGCTAGATTTAAAACCAAAACGTCCGATTATCTGGGCAACGGCGATAAGGTTAAATTTGGATAGAAGCATGGAATTTCAAGATATTTTCCCTTTGAAATTTAAATACTCGTTTGAGGATTACAGGTCGCTTATGAGATGTATATTGATGAAGTCTCTTTACGATAGCGACGTAAAATCCTCAAGCAGGTATCAGGGGATGTATAAGGGGAACTATTTTAACGAATGCTGGAGCATAAAATTCGGCTTTTACGGTGGAATTTACGGCATCGTTTTGCGGGAGGTAAAAGAGGATACGGGCGTATTTGAGCTTTATTATTTCCCCTCCGCAAACGATGAGCTGCTCGGTAGCGTCTCGCTTTTTGAAGCCGTTTTAGCTGAAGAGCCAGAGTTTTTGACGAAAGTGCGAAATTTCTCCGCGCACGAGGAGCTTTTAAATAACTTCTGCGTCGCTACGATCTACTTAAGGCCGCAAGAGCGGGGCTTGGCGCTATCTTTTAAAACAAAGCTCAGAGATAGATCGTACGCAAAGGACGGCGTGCGCATAGAGGGCAAGCAGATCATCGCAAAAGAGGGGCTCGATAAAAATTTCCCCTGCTTTAGGGTGTCGCTTGCGTTTATGAACTTTTTGCATATCGCGCTTTGCAAAATTTACGAGCCGCGTTACGAGAACTTTGAAATTTACAAAAAAGCGGCGCACGCCGTGATCTACGACAAAGATCGAAATTTAAAAAGCAAAGCAGATCCGCTCTGCGGCGAAATTTTTGTAAATTTAATCTACGGCGCAAAGGGCGCGAGTGACGGATGCTTTAAATTTAATGATAAATCCTTTAAAAAGCTGCCAGGCTCGGCACCTTTGTCTAAATTTTTGCTGCGCTTAGCCAGGGAGGATAAAAAGCAAATTTTTATGCAAGGCGGCGAGCGGCCGAATTTTTTCATCATTACCGGCTATCTGGGCTCGGGCAAGACTAAATTTATTCAAAATTTCATCGAGCACGAAACGGCGCAAAATAGATTTACCGGCATCATTCAAAACGAGATCGGCAAAATCGGCCTCGACGGCGCGCTACTGGACGCCAAATACGCGCTCGTAGAGATTGACGAGGGGTGCGTTTGTTGCTCCATGGCGGGGCAGATCAAGCTCGCGATTTCGCAGCTCAAACCCAAAAAGCCCGACAGCATCGTGCTTGAAACCACCGGCGTTGCCAATCCTTTCAATATCTTAAGCGAGCTAAACGAGATCAAAGACGCGGTCAATCTATGCGCCATCGTCACCGTCGTGGATGGGGCGAATTTTTTAAAAGAGCGGGGTAGATCAAAAATAATGCTTGAGCAGATCAAGGCCGCAGACGTCATAGTGCTCAATAAAATCGATCTGATCTCGCCCGAGCAGAAGGAGCGGATACGACAAGCTTTGATCCAAAACAACCGCTGCGCCGAGATATTCGAGACGGTGGGCGCCGAGCTAAATCCAAACTATCTGCTCTACCGCCAGAGCGACACCTCCTATATGGCGTCCGTCCTGCTTGAGGGCAAAATGCATGCTACGCACGAAGACGAGGGGATAGTCTCGTTTAAAAAAGACCTGCCTGATGGCATCGATAGGCAAAATTTCATCAAATTTATGAGCGATATACCGGAAAATTTTTACCGTATAAAAGGGCTTGCAAGCTTCAAAGGCGACGAGGCGCAATACGTCGTGCAGTTCGTAAACGGCAAATTTGAGATAACGCCTTTTAGCGACTGCAAACGCTGCGATAATTTTTTGGTCTTTATCGGGCGAGGTATAGATGAAAGCGCTTTAGTTCTAGCTTAATTTTGTATTTCTTTGATGTTGCAAATCTAAGATAGCCATTTTTAAAACCTGGAAAGCGACTTTGGCCGTTTGATCGTCAGGTTTAAAATTATTAGCTAACTGCTCCATGGGGTGTATATAGTTTCTAAAATTTCTTAGTTCATGTGAAAATTTTTTAGTATCTTGAGATAGTAATTCGATACCGCCAGATACATCTATCATTTCTGATAGTTTCCAATCTTGAAAAGGTTTCACTTTGCCAGTTTTGTCTTTCGGCGATTGGTTATATATATTAAATTGTTTCGGATTTTTTAGCATATAGCTCAGCAAAAGACATTCTAAGACACTTCCACATAGTATAATTGCGGACATGTATGCACCAATGCCCAAACATTTATCTATCTCCAGCATTCTATGCTCCAAGACCTTTTCCAAACCAAGGTCTAAAGATAAATCTTTAATATTGATATCGTCAAATTTTATATTTAATAATTCGTCCTTTGAGTTTATAGTATTTTTAACACCAAGAAGCCTATTGGTAATTTTTATGCATTCACTGTAAATTTTTTCGTTAAATTTAACCCTTCCGCTATCAACATTAAATTTATAGCGTTCCAATAAATTTTTTAATACTCTTCCATTTACTACGTCGCTTTCAGTTTGCCAAAAGGCTCTTAATTTTTTGGCTTTAGAATTTCCATAAATTTTATATTTTATAGCATGTATATCGACTCCGGTAATATTTTGTATAAAATCGTAAAAAGTCCGATCAGTAAAATCTAAAACATAGCCGGTATTCATTTCAAAAAGCGTTTCTAAATATCTTTTTTCAATATCTGTTAAGCTAGACAAAATTTATACCCTTTGCTTTTTTTGTGCGACTACTAAAAACCATGATATAAGAATAATCATAGATAACCAATTAAATTTTACTGACATCCCTCGCACTCGATCGAGCGATCTGCGACGTTGTTTAGCTTCTCGCTATCCGGGCTTTCGGAGCGCAGATAGTAGGTCGATTTTAGCCCCAGCTGCCATGCAAGCGTGTAAATTTCGCTCAGATAGCCGCCGCTTGCCTTATCCAGGCTCATGAAAATGTTTAGACTCTGGCCTTGGTCGATCCATTTTTGGCGTATGGCGCCCGTCTTTACGAGCAAGCGCTGATCGAGTTCGTATGCAGGCACGTACGCCTGCCACGTTTTCGGGCTTAAATTCGGCACGACGACCGGGATCATACCGCTTAGGTTGTGCTCGAACCACTTGCGCTTATACACCGGCTCGATCGTCTGCGTGGTGCCTACGAGTATGCTGATACTCGATGTCGGCGCGATCGCCATCAGATAGCCGTTTCGCATGCCATCGCGCTTTACTTTTTCGCGCAGCCCGTCCCAGTCGCAGCTGCTCTGCTCAAAGAGCCCGCCGCGCTTAACTAGCGCTTTGGCGTTTTCGTTCGCTAAATCGATCGGGAAAATTCCTTCACTCCACTTCGAGCCCGCAAAATCAGGGTACCTACCCTTCTCTACGGCTAAATTTGAACTTGCCTTGATCGCGTTAAAGCTCACGTTTTCCATTATCCTATCGATCAGCTCGAAGTGCTCATAGCTGCCCCACTTCACGCCGCGCTCGGCAAGCATCTGCGCCTCGCCCATTACGCCGAGCCCTATCGCGCGGGTTTTTAGATTGGTGTGTTTGACCTT
Source organism: uncultured Campylobacter sp. (assembly GCF_938045775.1). Lineage (GTDB taxonomy): Bacteria > Campylobacterota > Campylobacteria > Campylobacterales > Campylobacteraceae > Campylobacter_B. The sequence continues at coordinate 12,233 of NZ_CALIBH010000195.1, read as the reverse complement.
GGCGTGCGGGTAAAAATTTAGATCGATGACATTATCAAGCATCCGCACGGCGATCGGCATCACGCGAGCTATCTCTTCGCGGCTGTTGATTTTGCTTAAATTTACGCTTGCGAGGTTACAAACCGCCGTCGCGCCTTCGCTGCAGCCCTTTTCTACGATAAAAATTTCTTTGCCGCCCAGCGTGTCCAGTGCCGTGATTTTTTTCGCCTTTTTTACGATGCCCGAGTCGGTTCTTACTTCTTCGTTTTCCTCAAACAGCCTCTCGCTGCCGTCGGCAAATACGACTTTGATTTTGTAGTGGTTCGGCGCCGTGTTTTGAAAGATCTCCGTGCATAAATTTGAGCTTCTGATTAAGCCTTGATGAGCGTTTGGATTGATGCGGTTGGCATTATCTTTGAAGCATAAAAAGGGCATTCCGGTCTCAAAATAGCTCGTTAAAATTTTCTTCCAAAGCTCCTTTGCCAGGATGGTGGATTTTGAAATTTTATCATCGGCCTCGTACTGCTCGTAGCGCGCTTCAAATTCCGCGCCATATAGATCGCTTAGATCGCTTACCTCGGTAGGATCGAAGAGCGTCCACTTGCCGCCGCTTTGAAGTCTTTTCATAAACAGATCGTTTATCCACAGCGCGGGGAAAATTTCATGCGCGCGGCGCCTCTCCTCGCCCGAGTTTTTGCGCAGATCAAGGAAGTCGCTCACATCCATATGCCACGGCTCGATATACACGGCGATAGCGCCCTTGCGTGTGCCCAGCTGATCGACGGCGACTGCGATGTCGTTGGTGATCTTTAAAAATGGGATGATACCGCCCGCGGCGTTTTTATGCCCGTCGATGCTGCCGCCCATCGCGCGCACCTTGCACCAGTCCCAGCCGATACCGCCGCCGAATTTGCTCAGTAGCGCCATCTCCTTGTAACTATCGAAAATTCCTTCGATATTATCGGGCGTGCTTCCTACGTAGCAGCTGCTTAGCTGATGGCGCGTCGTGCGGGCGTTTGAGAGCGTCGGAGTGGCGAGCATGACTTCAAATTTAGATATGAGATCGTAAAATTTCTTCGCCCAGCTCTGGCAGTCAAGCTCGTTTTGCGCAAGGAACATCGCGATCGCCATAAACATCTGCTGCGGAAGCTCGATCGGCGCGCCGCTTTTATCCTTGATGAGGTAGCGATCGTAAAGCGTTTTAATGCCTAGGTAGTTAAACTGCAAATCGCGCTGCGGCTGCAAATAAGAATTTAGATCCTCTAGATCGTATTTTTCCTTTAAGCCGAGCATTATGCGACCCGCCGCCTCGCCGCGAGCAAAGTAATCTTTTAGGCTGTTGTAGCCGCTAAAGCCCGTTACTTTGTGATACAGATCGTATAAAAATAACCGCGCGGCGACGAAAGTCCAGTTCGGGCGGTCCACATCGATCTTTTCGACTGCGGTTTTGATGAGGGTTTGTTGGATCTCCTCCGTGGTGATCATATCGCGAAACTGGATCTTTGCGTCCACCTCAAGCTCGCTAAGGCTTACGTTTTCCAGCCCCTCTACCGCCTCGCTCGTGTATTTTTTGATCTTGCTTACGTCAAGTTCCTCGGTTCTGCCGTTGCGTTTGATTACTTTCATATCGTTCCTTGAAATTTAAAAATGCAAATTTAGCGTTAGTTTCCCAATATAAAATACGTCGTCAAAAGAGGCGGCGTAATAAATGCCGCTCATAATCCGTCGTCTTTTAAATTTACGCTAGCTGCGCTGCAAAAGCGCGCATTATAGCCAAAATTGCTTAAGCCTATCTGTCATTGTAAGTATGAGATTTTGGCTTGTAAGTTTTAAAATTTAGCAAGGCATGCAGAAACGATGCGGTAAAATTCGAGCGAAATTTTATGGCGCCGCCACGGAATTTTACAAGGAAAAATTTGAGTGGAGTCTCACGAAATTCTGTGCCGAAAAAGCAAGAAACAAAAAGAGCTTTGCGGGCAGGCTTAAAATCCGCCCGCAAAGCTTAAGAATTTAGTTGTGCGGTAGCGGGATAGGCTTTCCGTTTAAGATCATAGAGTTGCTTGCCTTATCGAAGCTAAACTCCATCTTAACCCCATCTCCATCAGGCTTAAGAAACTGCGAGCCGTAAACTTCCGCCATCGGCGCAAAATCGCGCAGGCTATCATAAGGCGATAGGAAGTCCGTGATGGTCGTATTTATCGTAGCTTTGCCGTCCAAGCTCATACGCTTAAAAAGCTGCGTCTCGTCGATGTAGCCGCCTACTAGCGCGCTTGCGTTAAAAGCAAATTTCTTACCGAGGCTATTTTCAAACGAAAAATCATTCACGTTGATTTTCATATCATCTTTTAGTAGCTTCATAAAAAGCTCTTTATTTTCCGCTAATTTTTCGCCTTCTTGCGGATTTGAGATAACAGACAGATATTTTTCGAAAAGTGCGGCGCTAAAGCTGGTATCGACACCTAAATGGATGTTTCGCACTAGCACATCGGCGATTTTTAGGCTTTGGGCTTTATCACTTTCGTTGAAATTTAAAATTCCATCTTTTACGCGGTAGCTACCTTCCGTGCTCATATCCGTAACTACGACGAAGCGCTGCTTATCTACAGTTACGACGAGCTCTTTTGTGCTGCCTGCAAAATCCATGTCATTCAAAAAGAGCTTAGTTATATTATCGTCTAGATCTTGGATGCCGTTTTTAAAGTTTGCCTCATAGATAAGATCCTTTATATCAAGACCCGAATCCTTGCCGTCGTCTATAAAAATTTCACCGATTTTAAAGCCCAAGGCTTTTATCGTTTTGCCGCTCATATCGCTCGTGCCGTTTAGGCTAAGGCCTGCAAGACGTCCTATTCCGCCATCTTCGAGCACATTTATATCGGCTAGCTTTGCGCTAAATTTAACCTCTGTAGGTCCGTAGTTTAGATGCGTGCTAAGCGGCGCGTCAGTCTTAAACAGCTTCTTGCAAGGCTCCGCGTAATATGGCGTCTTAATCGTTAAAATTCCGTCGCTCTCAAATCCATCCGCAGCGTTTTTTACGCTATGCCTAATAGTGTAGTCATAGCGAAAAGCAAAATCTTCCGGGAAAATTTTAGCAGGATCCGGCTCATCCGTATCGTTGCTATCTTGCGCGCCTGCTTTTTCCTTTAGCTTGCTAAAGCCTTCAGCAAGGCTTTTTTGTAGTTTCTCTTTTTTTACTACGCCTTCGATAAAGCCGCTTGAGTTGCTATCTCCAGGATAAAATTTAGCGCTTTTAGTCTCGAAAATTTCGTTTCTAGCGATAAATTCCGCAATCTGCTGCTCAATCGCCGCGCTGGCACTCTTGCCGACCGCACCGTCAACCGTTTTGGTTATGCTATCGTTTACACTTTTAGCTACTCCCGTTTTAGCGTCCTTCGTCGCTACAAAAACGCCCACTATAAGCGCTACGATGAGCACTAAAGCCGCGATGATCTTTTTCATCATCTCTCCTTTAAATTTAAAATTTATTTGGGTCGTATTTTGCCGTAAATTTCTAAAATTTTCAAATTCTAGCTTAGTGTGCTTTAACCTAAAAGAAGTTATAATCGCGACATTAATATCAAAATTTAGGAAAACTTATGGCAAAACAAACGAAATATATTTTCGTCACCGGCGGAGTGCTGAGCTCGCTGGGTAAGGGCATTGCAGCGGCGTCGATCGCGACGCTTTTAAAGCACGCGGGGCTTAAAGTGCGCATATTAAAGGCGGATCCTTATATCAACGTAGATCCAGGCACCATGAGCCCGCTGGAGCACGGAGAGGTTTTCGTCACCGACGACGGCGCGGAGACCGATCTGGATTTGGGGCACTACGAGCGGTTCTTGGATGAAAATTTAAGCCAAGACAACAACTTCACCACGGGCAAAGTTTACAGCTCCGTCATCGAAAAAGAGCGCAGGGGCGATTATCTGGGCAAGACGATCCAGGTGATCCCTCACATCGTAGGCGAGATCGTGCGCCGCATAAAAAAGGCGGGCGAGGGCAACGACGTGCTGATCGTCGAGATCGGCGGCACCGTGGGTGACATCGAGGGACTGCCCTTTTTAGAAGCGATCCGCGCGATGAGAGTGGAGCTGGGTAGGGTAAATACGATGAATATCCACCTCACGCTCGTGCCTTTCATCAAGGTAGCGGGCGAACTCAAGACTAAGCCCACGCAACACAGCGTAGGTGAGCTGCGCCGCATCGGCATCAGCCCCGATATGATAATCTGCCGCTCCGAAATGCCGCTAAATCGCGCGCTAAAAGATAAGATCGCGCTAAGCTGCGGCGTGGATAAAAACTGCGTCATCGAAAGCCCCGATAGCGCGAGTATCTATCAGATCCCGCTTGCGTTTTTGAAGCAGGATATTTTAACGCCGATCGCAGAGACTCTAAGCTTAAACAAGCTCGAAGTCGATATGAGCAACTGGGACAGCCTCGTTAAGCGCGTCATCGTGCCTACGAACGAAACCACGATCGCTTTCGTCGGCAAATATATCGATCTGAAAGAAAGCTATAAATCCCTCACCGAGGGGATCATCCACGCGGGCGCTACGCTTGATACGCGGATAAGCTTAAAGTGGGTAGATAGTGAAAAAATTGAAGCGAGTAATGTAGATGAAATTTTCCGAGACGTAAACGGAATTTTAGTCGCGGGCGGTTTCGGCTCGCGCGGGATAGAGGGTAAAATTTTAGCCATAAACTACGCGCGGATGCATAAGGTGCCGTTTTTGGGCATCTGCTTGGGGATGCAGCTTGCGATGGTGGAGTTTGCGCGCAATGTCTTAAAACTGAAAAATGCCAACTCCTCGGAATTTGACCCTCAGACCGAAGATCCGGTGATCTACCTCATCGACAGCTTTATCGACGCAAGCGGCAAAAAGCAGATCCGCACGCATAAATCCCCTATGGGCGGCACTATGCGGCTGGGCGGCTATGACTGCGACGTCAAAAAAGGCTCGCTTTTGAGTAAAATTTACGGCGAGCAAAAAACCATCCGCGAGCGCCACCGCCACCGCTACGAAGCCAATCCGAAATACCGTGCCGAGTTTGAAAAGCACGGTCTTATCGTCTGCGGCGAGAGCGACGGGCTTATCGAAGCGGTCGAGCTAAAAAACCATCCGTTTTTTCTGGGCGTGCAGTTTCACCCGGAATTTACCAGCCGTTTAGTGCGCCCAAATCCCGCTATTTTGGGCTTTATCGAAGCATCTATAAAAAATGCTAGGTAAAAATGAGATAAGGGAAATTCTAAAATCGAGATTTGCGAACGATCGGCATACTAAAATTTCTGAAATTCCCTTACCCTGCGATCTGAAAGATACCTATAAGGCGGCTTTGCGCATAAAAACTGCCATCGAAGAAAACCAGCGCATAGCCGTAGTCGGCGATTACGACGTCGACGGTATCGTAAGCACCGTCATAATGAGCGATTTTTTCAATCAAATAGGCGCGGAGTACGTTATCAAGATACCAAACCGCTTCACCGACGGATACGGGCTAAACAGCGAGATTATAGAAGAGCTTGAGGATGTGGATCTCATCATCACCGTAGATAACGGCACCTCCGCGACGGAAGCCGCCGAAATTTGCGCCCAAAAGGGGATCGATCTCATCATCACCGATCATCACATGCCCCCGCCCGTGCTGCCGCGAGCTTATGCGATAATCAATCCGAAGCAGCCTGACTGCACCTTCCCAAATATCGAAATTTGCGGCGCGCAAGTAGCGTGGTATCTCGTGGGTGCGCTAAAAGAAACCCTCGGCGTGAACTACGATATGGCAAGCTCTATGGATATCCTCATCATCGCCATAATCGCCGATATGATGGAGCTGCGCGACATGAACCGCGCGCTTTTGCGCTTCGGCATCAAGCGGTTAAATAGCTCGAACCGCGCCTGCTTCAAGGCGATTAAGGAGCATTATTTTAAAAAACATTTCGAATTCGACGATATCAGCTACACGATCGCGCCGCTTATCAACTGCACGGGGCGGATGGACGATGCGACGATGTCGTATAACTTCCTATGCGCCAAAAATATCAGAGAGGCAAACCACTACCTAGAGACGATAAATTCGATCAACAACTCGCGCAAAGAGGAGGAGAAAAACCTCTACGACGAGATCGTAAAAAGCGTCGATCCGAGCGACAACGTCATCGTCGTGTGGGGTCCGCAGTGGCACGAAGGGATCATCGGCATCGTCGCAAGCCGCCTAAGCAAGACCTATAAAAAGCCCGCGATCGTCTTTAGCGTGAGCGACTCGCGCGCCAAAGGAAGCGCGCGCAGCATCGGTAAATTCGATATTTTAAAGCTGATCTCCTCGCAAAGCGAAATTTTAACGACCTTCGGCGGACACAAGGGCGCTGCGGGCGTGGGGATCGATCCTGCGCTGCTGCAGGAATTTAAGCGGCGCGTAAATGAGCGCATTACGCCTAAGGATCTGAGCGATTTTAGCGCGCAAGACGATCTGCTGGGCGAGCTGGACGCGTCGCAGATAGACTTCGAGCTGCTTGAAATTTTAGAATTTTACGAGCCCTACGGGCAGAAAAATCCGCGCCCGCTCTTTTGCATCAAAGGCGCCCGTGCCCGCAATATCAGAGAGATCGGCAAGGAGGGCAAGCATATCAAAATGGCGCTTGATAAAAACGGCGGCAGCGTCGAGGCGCTGTTTTTCAACTACGACTTTTTGCCGCGCGCCGGCGAGCGGGTGGACGCGATCTTTACGATTAGCAAAAACAACTTCCGCGGCACGATCACGCCTGAGCTCATCATCAAGGAGCTAACCCCGAGCGAAAGCTAAATTTTAAAATTTAGCCGGCTTGGCGTGCATTTCGCGCCGGACACGGCCTTTAAATTTATGCTCGATCTATGAGCTAGGCGCGCATCGCGCACTCGGCGGGTTCGCCCTACTACAGCGTCAATCTGCTCTACTCGCCCGATATGTATTGCGCGCTCGGCGCATTGCCCTATTACAGCGCCTATCTGCTCGACTAGCTTGGCGCACATTTGCATGCTCGACGCGGCTTTGAAATTTAACGCGCGAGCTATGGATTTGACTTGCGATGCGAGCTCAAGCGCGCGATTTCGGGGCTCGACACGGCGTGCAAACACGATGCGTTATTTTCAGCTCCCGCACGGTTTGCAAAACAGACGAAATTTTTGGGCGCGGTGAAAACAAAATTTAAACGTTTCTAAATTTTAAAATTTTGCGAGGGCGAGCGGGAGCAGTCGGAAACAAACAGAGCGACCCTGCAAATGGAATTTCGGATAAAATTTTATGAAGCGGCGGGCTAAATTTTAAAATTTGACCCGCTCTTAAGCTTAGAGGCTAAAAAACCACCACTAAAAACCACTTAAACGGTACCGGCGCGAAGATCGCGTGCGGCAAACCCGCAGGCATGACGATACTTTGCCCCGCTTTTACGCGGTGCTTCTGCCCGTCGATCGTGAAATCGCCCTCCCCCTCAAGCACGTAAACGAACGCGTCGCCGTCGGATTTGTGCGAGCTGATCTCCTCGCCGCCGTCGAAGGCAAAAAGCGTCATATTCAGCGCGGGATTTTGCGCAAGGGTGCGCGAAATCACCTTATGAGGGGATACTTCGACTAGCGAAGCAAGCTCTACGGCCTTAGCGGCGTCGATATTTTTGATGTGTTGCATAAGTTCTCCTTGAAATGAAATTTGATCGATTGTAGCTAAAATTTAGCAAGCCCGCTTTGATGATTATCAATCCGGATCCGCGCTGAAAGGATTTTTCAGAAAGATCGGGATGAAATTTATCAGATATAGCGCGACCGCGGCGATAAAAAGCGCCGATGGGACCATCACGTATAAAACAAAGCTCTCGCCCGCAAAAACGGCTCTTAAAGCCCCCGCGAGTAGAGCCAAAACGAGCGCCGCGCGGCTTAGGCGAGGGAAGTTTAACGGCGAAATTCCGCTGTGGCGCTGGCCTGCGATCATTCCTACGAAAAGTATCGCTCCGTAGATATAGCAGATCGCGATAACGTGCAGCGGCGCGGCAGAGTACTGCCCGCGGATCAGCGCCGCGCCCAGCCACAGGTATCCCGCCGCGCACACAGCCTGCAGCGCGTAGTAAAACGCCATATAGTGGCGGCTTAGAATTTCGGCGTAGTGCAGCTCGCGAAACTTTGCCAAAAACAAAAACCCGATGCCAAGCGCGATAAATCCACACGCCGCGTCGCTTAAAAAAGGCGTCATGAGCGCCAAAGCGAAAGCAAGAAAAGCGGCTAAATTTTTGTAGATAAAATTTGGAATAAAAACGGCGTCCTTTAGCCCCGCCTCTCTTAGCGCTTCGTTGCCGATGACGACGCTTATGCGGTAGCTTACGACGGCGATTGCCGCGACGTTGATATGCACGAAGCTAAGCAAAAACTTCTCATCCCCGCTCGCGCCATAGGCCGCAGAGCAGGCGCAAAACGCCGCAAGGACTGCCAGGATGCTAAAATTATTCGAGTTTTTATCCAGCCACAAAAGGCGCGCCGCAAAGATGAAAAATACCGCCCAAAACAGCGCCGCAATCGCAGCCGCAAGCCGTAAATTTAAAAAGCTCGCGATAAAAGCCGCGATCAGGCAGGCGGCAAAGGCAAGCGAGACGGGCTTTAGCGAGCCCTCGAAGTTCGTCCAATCGGGCAGCGCGGTAAGCAAAAACGCCGCGTAGATGCACGAGGGCGCCAAAAACAGAAAATAAAATTTATGAGCGGCGACGTAATCGATCGCCAGCGCATCGGGTGCTAAAAAACTAAGCGCGCCCAGCGCCGCAAAAAAGCAGGCGCAAAGAACGAAAGCGCGCATCGGATGGGAGAAAAAATTTCTCGCGCGCTCATCTTTAAATTTAGGCGCGTAAAAGCCCAGCTCTTGCTTCTGCGCCGGGCACGACTCGAGATTTTTGAGCTCCTGTGGCGAAACAGGCTCAGTTTGGCTTTGCGTGGAATTGATCTTAAAATTCCGATCGGAATTTTTAGCGCTTTGCAAGAAGTTTTGAACAGAATTTGGCTCGGCATGGCTTTGCGCGGAGGTGGGTTTGGATTTTTGACTTTGATCGGAGCTTTTAATGCTTTGCAAGAAGCTTAGCGGTAAATTCCGTTCAGAATTTTTAGCGCTCTGCGAAAAGCTCGGTTTGGAATTTGGCTCGGCGCTTCTGCCACTTTGCGAAAAAGCCTGAGTGGAATTTTGATCATAGCTTTTACAATTTTGTGAAAAATCCTGCGTAGAATTTTGATTTTTAAAGTCTCGCGCGGGCTCTGCCTCTAAATTTCGATTGGAATTTTTAGCGCTCTGCGGGAATTTCGGCTCAAGATTTTGGTCGTAATTTTTGACGCTCTGCGAGAAGCTTGGCTCAAAATTTCGGCCCGAATTTCCGAAGCCTTGCATAGACCCGGCTTCCCTGCCGCGAGCGGAATTACAAAAATTTTGTATAAAATTTAGAGCGGAAATTTTGAAATTTTGCACGGGTGCGGCTTCCAAGCTCCAAGTAAAATCTTTAAAATTTTCTGCAAAATCAGGGGCGAAACGTTTGAAATTTTGTGCGGCTTCGCAGCCTCTGTGCCGGAGGCCAGATCCGCACGGTATGCCGGCCGCGCTCTCAAAGTAGGATCTGCGCGGCGTGGGGATTTCGCGCCCAAAACTCGTCAAATTGTGCGGATTGGCGCTCTTATCGGCACCTTCGCCGGCACGGATTTGCTTTTTTAAATTTGTAAATTGCAGCACGGCAAAGTTAAATTTCTTCAAATTTACGGAGCCGAAATTCTTAAAATCGCGCGCAACATGTAAATTCAAAAAATTCCGCACCGCATAAAAGGTGCCTAGCCCACTTGCATCGCAAAACAACGAGCGATAGGCGCTAAAAACGGCTTTTGGGGCGCTGAACTGCACGCTCAATCCACATGTATCAAAACCGCAACGCGAAAAGGCGTCTCGGTTCGCGCCAAATTTGCAGTACAAATGGACGCCCTGCTTCGTGCCAACGCGCCGTAAGCAAACGCCTGCATTGAAGTTGCGCTGCGAGCGTCCGCTCATACTAGATTGCAAACGGCCGTTCGTGCTAGAGCTGCGTCGCAAGCTGGCACTCGCGCCGGAGTCGCGGCGTGAGCGGGTATCTCGGTTTGCGTTAACGCGCCGTAAGCAATCACCCATACTAGGGCTGCGCCGTAAGTAAGTACTCGCGCTAGAGCTGCAGTACGTATCGCTGCTAAATTTCGTCGAATTTTGCGCTGCAAAATTGCAGTGCGCTGCGCCGTTCAAGAGCACGCTCACGATGTAATCGCAGTTCACGCGGCTACACAGCTCGTATTTTGGTGCGATAAAACCACGGCACCCGGTGTCCTGCAAGAGCTCGCGCACGCCCGCGCCGAAATCGCGACATCTAATACTTTGTAAGAATCCATGCTTGCGTGCGCCGAAATCGTCGCATCTAGCACTCGGCAAATGCCCGTGATTGCACGCGCCCGGATCGCAATATGTACCAAAACCTCGTTCATACGCGCCTAGACCGCAACGCAAGTTTAAATTTCGTGCGGAACCTCCCTGCTTGCGCGCATTAAAGATAAAATTTCTATTCATAATAGCTCACCCCCCTAAACTGTTCGCTTACCACGCGCTCTTCGTATCGCTCGTCGCGCGCGCTTAGCGGCTCATCTAGGCTCACGATACGCCTAAGTCCCATCCCTTTGGGCTCGAGCTCGATGATCTCGTGGCTTAGGCGTGCGGCTTCGAAGCGGTCGTGGGTCACCAAAAGGCAGGCAAGCCCCTCGCGCTCGATCTTTGAGACTAAAATTTCGATCAGCACGCCGCGCAGATCGCGATCCAGACCTACAAACGGCTCATCAAGCAGCGCCAGATCGCAGCCGCTAAGGATAGTGCGCAAAAACGCCGTACGCTTTTGCATGCCGCCGCTTAGCTCGCGCGGGAATTTATTCAGATCACTCGGGCTTAGCCCGATCTTTGCGGCAAGGGCGTAAATTTCGTTCACGCCCGCGGGGCTAAAAATTTCGATATTTTTAAGCGCCGTGAGGTTCGGTAGCAGACGGTTTTCTTGAAACAAAAAGCTGATTTTCTTAAAGCCGTTTTCGATCTGCCCGCTTTTTTTATCCTCCAGCCCGCAGACCAGCCGCAAAAGCGAGGTCTTGCCGCAGCCGCTAGGGCCAAAGAGCGTCTTTACTTCGCCCGCGCGCAGCTGCAGCGAAAAATCGGAAATTATAACGTCGCGCAGAATTTCGTAGCGCAGATTTGAAATTTTTAGCATCATCTGCTCCACGGCATCAGTAGAATTTGAAGCGGCTTGGTCACGAGATAATCAAAAAGCGCCGTAAAGGCTATGACTAGGCACACATATGCCATAACCTCGACCGTATCGATATTGACGCGCGCTTCGGCGATCTTTGCGCCGATGCCGTCGTTCGCGCCCAAAAGCTCCGCCATTACGAGCACCTTCGCGCCGTTGCTGACCGCGACGTAGATCGCAGGGAGTAGCCGTTCGATTAGATGCGGCGCGTAGAGGTAGCGCAGTTTTTTTAAAATTGAGCTTTTGTAGCTGTCAAAAAGCTCGGTATATTCGGTGCTCACGCTAGCTATCGCCTGCGCCGCGGACGCAAAAGTCATCGGCGCGACGACGATAACGACGGTAAAAAGCACGCTTGTATCGCCGAAATGAAACCAAAATATCGCAAGCACGATCCAAACGATGGGCGGCGTCGAGAGAAGCACGGTAATTAGCGGGTTTAAAAAGGCTCGTAGGCTTTTGAAATACCCCGCCGCAAGCCCGCTGCAAATCCCCGCAAAAAGCGCGAGGAAGGTGCCTGCAAGCGCACGTTTAAGCGACAGAGCTAGATCGTTTGCGGCAAAATTTTTTAAAATTTCGCACGCCTTAGAAAAAACCGCCGCGGGTTCGGGCAGAATAAGCGGCCCGTAAGCCTCGCTCGCCACTTGCCAAATGGCTATGAAAAAGCACACCGTCCCTAGGCTCGCAAAGCCGCCCCACAGATAATCTATGACGTAAAACGCGGGGTTTTGAGCTTTGCGAATTTTATCGATTTTTAGCATAGAAAAAACTCGTCCTTAGGCATCGCGCCGCCGATGAGCTTAGGGTTAAATTCCATCAAAATTTCATAAAATTTCAAAAGCTCGTCCTTGATCTCGCTAGGCTTTTTGACGCATAAATTCGACGTATCGATGCTCATAAATATCGCAGGCGGCGGCGCGGGAAAGAAATTCGTCCCGATCGCCGCGGCGCTTTGTTTGTT